>NZ_JBHSWW010000269.1:0-3260 GCF_042661865.1 Halorubrum tibetense | reverse complement strand
GGCGGGGCCGGCGCGATCGGCCTGGCGTGGGCGATCCGCCGCCATCGGGGGCGGCCGGGCGTCGACTGGTTCCTCGGCGTGTTCGCGGCACAGACGGTGTGGTGTCTCTCTTACGGGATCGGGCTGCTCGTCGCCGACCCGACGCTCCGGGCCGTCCTGGAGGCGTCGACGTGGCTCGGGATCCTCTGGACGGGTATCGCCTTCCTCGGTTTCGCGCTGGAGTACACGGGGCGGAGCGACGTGGTTCGGAGCCGCCTGTTCGCGGGCGTGGTCGGGTTCGGCGTCCTCTCGACGCTGATACTCGCGACGAACCCGCTCCACGGGGCGTTTTGGACGGGGTTCCGGGTCGACCCCGTCTTCGGCGTCGCGACGGTGTCGTACGCGTTCGGCCCCTGGGCGTACCTCGTCGTCGCCGTCGAGACCGTCCTCGTCGCCAGCGCGGTGTTCCTCCTCGTGGACACGCTCCTCAGCTATGGCCCGCTCTACCGCCGCGAGAGCGCTGCGGTCGCGATGAGCTCGTTGCCGCCGGGGTTCGCGCTCGTCGCGTGGATCCTCGAGCTCGGACCCGTGCCGCAGCTGCAGCTGGCCCCGATCCTGTTCGTCCCGCACGTCCTGCTCGACGCGTACGCGTTCAACCGTGCCGAGATGTTCGACCGGCACCCGACGACGAGCCGGGCCGCCGAGCGCACCGCGATCGACGACCTCGCGGACCCGATCGTGGCGCTTTCGCTCGACCGGCGGGTGGTGCGGCTCAACCCGGCGGCCGAGTCGCTGCTGGGGGTCGGCGCGGAACAGGCGCGCGACCGACCATTCGACGCGTTCCTCGACGTCGCGATCGACGTGGAGAGCGGCGACGCGGATGGAGGCGACAACGAGATCACGGTCGGCGTCGGCCCGCGACGCCGGACGTTCGCGGTATCGACCGCGGCACTGACCGACCCCGAGGGGACCCACGTCGGCTACACGGTCGTCTTCTCCGACGTCACCGAACGCGAGCGCCGCAGACAGCAGCTGGAGGTGCTCAACCGGATCCTCCGGCACAACCTCCGTAACGACGCGGGCGTGGTGGCCGGCTACGGCGACCTGCTCGTCGAACGGCTGGAGGACCCCGAGCTCGTTCGGATGGCGGACGCCATCGACCGGCGGGCGGGCGCGCTCGCCGCGCTCGGGGAGAAGGCCGGAACGGTTGAGACGCTGCTCTCGGACGGCGACCCCACGACGGTCGACGTTCGCGAACTCGTGAGCGACGTCGTCGACGACGCCCGCGAACGGGCCGGAGAGGACGCCGTCACGCTCGCCGTCGAGGGAACCGACGCGGAGTGGGTCGCGTCCCTCCGTGCGGACGCGCTCCAGGCGATCGTCGCGAACGCCGTCGAGAACGCCGTCGTCCACCACGACGGTCAAGGGACCGAGCGCGCGGACGGCGGGACGTGGGTTCGGGTGACGCTCCGGCGGGAGGACCGCGGGGACGCCGCCGAGTTCGTCCTCGTCGTCGACGTCGACGGTCGCGGGATCCCGGATCACGAGGTGCGCGCGGTCGAATCCGGGCGTGAGACCCCGCTCGAACACGGTTCCGGGCTCGGGCTGTGGGTGATCGAGTGGGCGGCCGGGGCGCTCGGCGCGGACGTCGAGTACGCGACACGGGAGCCGCGGGGAACCCGCGTGACGGCCCGGGTGCCACTTATAAATGATGAGGCGGGGGCGGACGACTGACACGCCGGGTTGACGGCGGGCTCACCGGGGGACGGACAGCCAGCGTCGCCAGCGGCCGCTTATCAATCGGCGGCAGGGATCGGCTCCGGATCGCCGCTGCCGAGTGCGTATACACCCGCGCAGTCGACTGTCGGCGCTCTCCCTTATCAATAGTGCATAAATCGACACCACCGATCCGCCCGCGGCGACTTATAAGTCGTCGCTGTCGAACTTCAGGAGTCCCGCGAGCGGCGGCGCGAGGGTCCAGAACACGAGCATCGCGGCCGCCGACACCTGCTGTGTCGCCGTCTCGCCGGCGAACAGCTGGTCAGCGAGGAACCCGTTCGCGAGCGCCTCGATCCCGGTCGTCGGGTTCGCCACGTCGAGGAACGTCCGGATCTGTTCGGCGGAGGCGGGGAGCCGCGCGACGACCCCGTCGAGCGCGCCGAGGACCTGTCCCGTGATCAGCCCCCACAGCAAGACGAACACCGCGTACACCGTGATTCCGGCGATCAGCGCGCGCTGCTGGGTCGGCATGGCGGCCGAACAGCCGACCGCGATGGAGACGAAGACGACGCCCAGCACCGCGGCGAATATCGTGTAGCCGAAAAAGGCCCCGGCGTTGAACGTCACGGGGATGACGATCAACACGAGCGCGGGCAGGAGGAAGCCGGCGAGGATCGCGAGCGCGATCGCCGCGCCGCGACCGATCACCTTGCCGAAGACGACGTCCGCCCGGGAGTGCGGCAGCGAGAGCAGCAGTTTCAGCGACCCGGACTCCCGCTCGCCGCTCACCGCGTTGTAACCGACGACGATCCCGACGAGTGGGACGAGGCCGGTGACCAACACGGGCCCGACAAGACTGCTCAACAGGAGCTCCGTCGCGAACTGGTCGGCCTCGCCTTGCGGACGGACGATGTAGGCGAAAAGCGAGACCAGAAGCGAGAACAGCGCGACGAGGATAACCATCCCGCGCGACCGCACCGTGTCCTGGAAGTCCTTGTCCGCGACCGCGAGGAGGCTCACGCGTCCACCTCCTCGTCCGCGTCGGTTGCGGAATCGGGACCCGCCGCGGATCCCGGCGCATCTCCCTCCGTGTACGCCAAAAAGAGGTCCTCGAGCGACGCTTCCCGGGTATGGAAGTCCTGGACGTCGACGCCAGCGTCCGCTAACGCCGCGATGACACCGGTCTTGACCCCGCTCTCGCAGTTCACGACCAGCGTGTCACCCGCACCCGACCCGTCAGCGACGGTTTCGACGCCGGAGACGCCGGCGAGCGCGCGGACGGCATCGACGGCCGGATCAGCGGCGGCGTCGACCTCGATCTCCAGCGTCTCCTCGCCGCCGACGGCGTCACGGAGCCCGTCGATGGAGTCCTCAGCGACGAGCTCGCCGTCGCGGAGGATCCCGACACGGTCACAGACGGCCTCGACCTGTCCCAACACGTGCGAGGAGAAGAAGACGGTCGCGCCGCGGTCGGCCTCGGCCTCGACGATCGCGCGCATCTCCTTCGCGCCCGCCGGGTCGAGCCCCGAGGAGGGCTCGTCGAGGACGAGCAGCTCCGGTTC
>NZ_JBHSWW010000268.1:0-3273 GCF_042661865.1 Halorubrum tibetense | reverse complement strand
GGTGAGGACCTCGCCGAGGCGTTCGCCGGTCGCGAGTCCATCGGCGTGAGCGTCGGGCTCTCGGGCGGGTTAGACGGCGAGGCCGTCCTCGCGTTCGACGCCGCCCACGCCGACGCGCTGCTCTCGTTGCTTCCCGGCGGCGCGTCGATGGGCCGGAGCGCGGTGACGGAAGTCGGCAACATCGCGCTCGGGGGCTTCCTCGACGGCTGGGCCAACTACCTCGGCCGGGCGATAGATATGACGCCGCCGAGATACTTCGAGGCGGACGGCGCGGCGGTGCTCCCCGACGGCGCGCTCGCCGGTGACGGCGTCTTCCTCTTCGAGAGCCGGCTGGATTCGGCGACGACGGACCTCGACTTCGCCATCTACATGCTCCCCGACTCCGCGGCGTTCCGCGATCTGATCGTCGGGAAGACCGCGCCCGCGGCGGCCGCCGGTGCCGAGGGAGCCGCGGGCGACACGGGCGGGTCGGCCCCCGGCGCGAACACCGCGGTTCCGTACGAGTCGCTCTCGACGTTCGCGTCGCTGGCGAAACGCGGGTCGGCGAACGCCGCCGACAACATCGCGATGATGACGGGCCTCGACACGAGCGTCGAGGTGAGCCGACTGCGGTTCGTCCCGC
The DNA here is from genome assembly GCF_042661865.1 of Halorubrum tibetense. Lineage (GTDB taxonomy): Archaea > Halobacteriota > Halobacteria > Halobacteriales > Haloferacaceae > Halorubrum > Halorubrum tibetense. Next base: position 2,651 of record NZ_JBHSWW010000268.1, on the reverse strand, counting down.
TCGCCGACATCCCCGCCGAGGTCGGCGTCGAACCCTACGCCGGGACGGTGTTCGAGTTACAGGGCGAGATCGGCGGCTACCTCGCGATACTCTTCGAGGAGTCGTCGGCCGAGGCGGTCGCGGCGTCGATGCTCCCCACCGAACCCGACGACCCGCTCGGGGGGATGGCCGAGAACGCGCTGTGTGAGCTCGGCAACGTGATGACGAGCGGATTCATCGACGGGTGGGCGAACGTGCTCGGCACGTCGATCAGCCACTCCCCGCCGGAGTTCGTCCACGACATGGGGTCGGCGACGATCAGCCCGCTCGTCGCGGCGCTGGGCCGGCGACAGGATTACGGGTTCGTCATCGACGCCGCGATCCGGACGGCAGGGGTCCAGGCGCGGTGTGACGTGTACGCGCTCCCGAACGAGCGCGAACTGGCGGCCGCCCTCTCCTCGCTCTCCGAGGTATGACCCCACCCACGTCGGTCGGGGGCCGTGACGTGTCCGGGTCGCCCCGGCGGGTGAACGTCGGCGTGGGAGACCTCGCGGTCGTCGACGACGACGCCCTCCTCACGACGAGCGGGCTCGGTTCCTGTGTCGCGATCGCCGTCGTCGACCACGACGCGGGCGTTCGCGGTCTCCTCCACGCCATGCTCCCGTCGATCGACGACGCCGACACCTCTGGACTCCGATCACCCCGACCGGGGAAGTACGTCGATTCCGGGTTCGACGTTATGGCCGATGCCGTCGCCGACTCCGGTGGATCCCCCGACCGGTTGGAAGCCAGCCTGATCGGCGGGGCGGAGATGCTCGATCTCACCGCCCCGGTCGGGCCACGAAACGTCTCCCACGCCCGGCGCGTGTTGGCCGATGCTGGGGTGCCAATCGTCGCGAGCGATGTCGGCGACGGCGTCGGACGAACGGTCCTGTTCCGATCCGATGGAGCCGTCGTCGTTCGCGCCGCGGACGGGTTCGAACGGACCCTCTGAGCTCGCGTCAGCGCTCGCCGTCCGCTCCGATAACGCGATAGCCGGCCCGTCCCAGCCGTCATCGAGATGATCGGTCGTCCGCTCGCTATCGGTTCGATCCCCCCGGACTTCTCATGGTTGATATTTTGAGGGGTGGGTTGAAGTGTGTAGTACGGGTGTTTTCCGGTAATGGGCCTCGAACTACCGGTGTGGGACCTCTCGACGGTCGAATGGACAGTCGCCACGCTGGGGCTCGTCGGCGCGAGCGTCCTCGATCGGTTCCTCGACGACGACGGATCCGACGATAGCGGCGGTGGCATGGATGGTGACGACGATGTCTTCGGCGGCGGTATGGGTGGCGGCGGTGGAGGCGGTATGGGTGGCGGCGGCGGTGACGGCTTCGACGACTTCGACGGGATGGACGAGTGGGACGACGGATTCGACGACGGCGGCGGTGGTGGCGGGTCCGACACCGACGAGCTGGAGAAGCGGCTCGACGACCTCGAAGCCGAGGTCGCGACGCTCTCCTCGACCGTCTCGACGGTTCGGTCGGAGAACGAGGAGATCTCCGCGGCCGTCGACGACATCGAGGAGGACGTTCGGAACCTGCTCGACATCTACGAGATGGTCACTCGTGGGATCAACCCGTTCGTCGACGAGTCGAGCGGCTTCGACGGCGTCGGCGGCGGCGGCGACAACTCCTTCGGTCTCTTCGACGACGCGGAGGAAGAAGACGAGTCCGCGGAGGAGCTCGACGACGACGTCGCGAGCGCGGACGCTGACGGGTTCTTCGACGAGGAGCTCGTCGAGCCGGACGACGGCGGGTTCGACGACCTGGACGACGACTCTGAGGACGACCTCGACGGGATGGACGACCTCGACGGGATGGACGACCTCGACGGGATGGATGAACTCGACGAGATGGACGACGGTGAACCCGCCGACGCCGCGTCCGAAACCGAACCGGCGGATGACGGAGATATGAACGACGACGCAAAGAGCTTCAGCGAGCTGAAAGAGGAGTACGACGCCGGCGAGGCCGACTGGGCCGACGACACCGGCGGCGAAACGGCGGATGACGACCCGATAGACGACATGGAGGGTTTCGGTGATGGGCCGGGCGAGGAGCTCGGTGATGGGGACGACGGCGGGTTCGGCGATGGGGACGACGGCCTCACCGACGCGAACGGCCACGGACACGACTCGATCGACGAACACGCGACGGCCCCCGGCGGCGACCCGGCCGAGATGAACGGCGACGGGTTCCAGTACGTCGGACAGGACGACCTCTCGGGAAGCGGTCGGAAGCCGTACCTCACCGAGCTCCCCGCCGATTACGTCGGCGACCTGCTCGTGATGGAGTGGCTGGAGTTCCTCGTCTCCGAGAGCGACGTGACCGACGCGGTGCGGGCGATCAACTACTACGAACGGATCGAGTGGATCGGTCCCGACGCCGCCGCCCGACTCCGTGATTTCCTCTCCGGGTTCGGCACGATCGACCGCAACCTGATCGATCGCCCCGGGACCGAGCGGCTCGTGCGTGAACACCACACCCGTAGCCTCCGATACATCACCCAACTCAACGGGACGAGCGCACACACCGTCCTGCTCGACCGCTGGGACGATCTCGCTGGCGGCTCGCTCGTCGGCGGCGGGTTCTCGGGTGCAGCCCCGGCCTACGGCGGCCGCGGAGGGCGTG
>NZ_JBHSWW010000267.1:0-3288 GCF_042661865.1 Halorubrum tibetense | reverse complement strand
TACTCATTTTGAAAGGTGTAGATAACTGTCTTGGGGTAGCCGTCAGCCACTCACAACCGTGATCTCACGCGACTAAACAAGCCCGACCCTCTGTATTCAGCACGGATCCAAGAACATATCATCGCTAGAGGATTTCAACAGAGCCGATACATACCTGTTTGGAGGACATGATTAGGACTTATGTAGATCGGATTGAATATTTGGAAATGTGAAAAGGCGAGAATATCTTGGCTGTGTATCAATCATGTCCGTGACCATGCTTTCGGGTTGTTCTGGATTGGACGCGGAGGAATCAGGAACGGTAAGGGCACCCGACGACGCGCTTCATAACATCGACGTTGAACAAGGGCAAACAATCCGGGTTGAAATAGATAACCGCGAGGGGTTCGCAACGGATGTAATCTTGGAAGATCCCGGAGGAAATGACGTATTCAATGAAATCGTTGAAACCGAAGGATCATTCACCCACACAGCTGAACAGAGCGGTGTATTCCGTGTGATTATATTCCCTGACGGGACCGCATCGTACGAGATATACATTGAAGATTGATTTTCACCACCTGTCTTTATTTTCCGAACAGGTCCTATAGCCTATCTCGTGATTGCCAAACGTGTCGAGGACGGTGTCGGTGGCCGCGTAAAAGTCGAGGATCTGTCTCCCCTGCGCGACCACCGGGCACACCGGCGAGCGGTTCGTCCGGTGTACCGGGTGCGGCGTCGAGGTCCTTCAAAGTGACACGCGACCCACCGGGACGGGTACGACGGTTCCGAGGAGTAACGACCCAGTAGTCCGACGTGACTATCCGTCGAACGTCCCGCTCGCGAAGTTTTCTTCAGGAACCGACACCTTAACTCGGTCAAGTTCTTCTTCAACGTTGATCAGGAACCCCCCGATGCTACCTTCATAAACGACAATCTCGAAGTTGTTGTTCGGGTACGTACTGCCCGGAACCACGTCACGAAAATCGACCGAAACGCGACCGCCGAACTCGGGGATCTCACCGACGTAGCGCATTTCATCATATCCGTCATCGAACTCGTGTTGGATACCGAACTCATCACCGGTCGTGTCCTCGGCAAAGTCAATGTGTATCAGTTGGCCGTCCCATTCCGTCGCGTCGATTTCGCTTGAAGTGACACCCGCCATCACGTCGTCGAGTGCAGCGCACCCACTCGTGAACGCCACCGTACCGACGCCGAGGGACGCGAGCCACCCGCGGCGGCCGATTGAATCAAGATCCGGCATATATCAACACATAATGTGAGGTAACTTAGGTTCCGTGGGTGCCTCGCGTATCATGAATTGATCCGACCTAATACGTCTATACGCCGATCCGCGTCAGACACGTTTCCACAACCTTAGGTATCGGATCGAACATGGCCGATGACGTAGGGGTCGTACTTGGACCGCTCGAAGCCGTCACTCTCAAAGCGGTTGTAACCGCCCGATTGCTTTTTCGCCGGCGATCCCGCTCGCCGACCGACTACACTCCTCAACCCCCGACTACGGATATTCAAGGGTCTAAGGCTACCCAACTACCAGTACCCTTGGGGTGTAGTCGGTGTAGCCGGGGGTGAAGTGAAACTCGTGATTGTGAGAGAGTAGAACCGGCTTAGGCAGTAGTATATTGTAGAAAAGAAGGTTGGGGGGTCCCCCCGACTACACCGACTACATTTGATGAATCGGTGCCGAACCGCCGTCTTTTATTTTCCCGTGAATTGAACGTAGCCGTGTACGGGCCTTTCTCTGGTAAGATGTACTAACATCCCAACGCTTTAACCGGTATTGATGCTCTCCGCGAACGTTTCGAAGCTGGCCGGGGTGTTGATCTCCGCTATCACCTCCACGTCCGGGTTGAGGTAGTTCGCTTCGGTCATCAGCGACGCCATGCTCACCGCTTTGTACGAGTTCTCGTGGTCCCGGGTGGTGAGCGCGACTCCCGTCTCGTGGGGCAACCGGACCTCCCGTGACCCCTCGTCGATCGAGATCGGTCGGTCGTCGAAGGGGATGAACGGCATGTGGGCGTTCATCAGCGTCGTCTTCCCCGCGCCGGTCGGCCCCGCGAACAGAACGACGCCGTGGTGTTCGTACAGCAGCCACAGCAGCGTCACCAGGTCCGCCGACAGCGTCCCACTGTTCACGAGGTCAACGGGAGTCAACGCGTCCGCGGCCTGCTTTCGGATCGAGACGTGCGGGCCGTCCTCGGAGATAACCGGCAGCGCGACCGCACAGCGAACCGTTTCCGACACCTCCGGGACCGAGAGGTTCACCTTCGCGGATGGGGTCGCGGCGTTCAGCTCGACCCCGTCGCGCGCGGCGAGTCTGGTGACGACGTCGACGAAGCGACCCTCCTCCGCGAACGCGAGGTTCGTCGGGATCCGGCCGCCGCCGCCGAACGGGTTTATACCGCTCCGACCGTCCGAGCTGCGTCCCTTGGTCGCCTCGTTCTCTCTTCCGGCGTTCGATTCACCGCCTGCTCTCCCGTTCGATTCACCGTTCACGCCGCCGGCCGCGACCATCGCAGGGCGGGGGACGACCTTCACTCGCTCGCCGACGCGGTTGGCTTCGATGTCCTCCAGATGCGGGTCGCGGATCGGAACGGTGAGCGGCCCTTCGCCGACGAAGTCGCGGAGGACGTAGTAGACGAGGTCGTCGATCCGGTCGTCGTCGTACCGCGGGTCCACCGTCGGCGTCGCGAGCCCCCTGTCCGCGAGCGCGCGTTGCAGGCGGGCACGTCCCGACGCGGCCCAGTCGCGGGCGTCACCGGCAGTCAGCTGCCGGGAAAGGTGTTTGCGGGCGTGTTCGGCGACGAACGCGGTCCGGTCGTCGACGAGGCGATCCACCGGCGTCTCCCAGATCCGGCGCTCGCACTCCCGTATCAGCGCGTCGTCGCCGGGAAGGAGGTCGGGTTCGAGCACGGCGTACTTCGTCTCGAAGGCGTCCGACCCGAGCAGTCGCTCCCGATAGACGACCACACTGACCGAAAAGCCGGCGAACTCGACGGCGTACCTGGCGATGCGCTCGCCGGCGGCCCGCTCGACGTAGTCCGCGGTAGCGTCGACGCCGGTCTCCAATGGCGCGAACGACTCCGTGTGAACGACGAGCTCGCGGTCGTCGCCGACGTCGGCGACGGCGACCCGTTCGTCGAGCGCGATCGCTGTGAGATCGCCGAGCAAGCGGAGCTCACACAGCGCGTGGTGGTTCACGCGACGGCGACCCGCCGCGGTCGTGTCGAGCAGGCGGTCGAGGACGCGGGCGTACTTCGGTTCGAACCCGGCCTCGGCGCG
>NZ_JBHSWW010000266.1:0-3292 GCF_042661865.1 Halorubrum tibetense | reverse complement strand
TCCGCGGCGGCGATCGAGTCGCCGCGGCCGACGACCGCGAACGACCGGGACGTCGTCGTGTAGAGGCCGTCCTCCCGCTCGTCGACGCTCGCGTAGTAGAGCAGCGCGTCGCCCGCGCGCTCCTCGTCGACGGCGATCCGCGCTCCCGAGTCGGGGTCAGTGGGGTACCCCACCGGAACGGCGTATTTACAGACGGTTGCCTCGCCAGAGAACGTGAGCTCCGGGAGCGGGTCGCCGTCACGGGCGGCGACCAGCACGTCGATGAACGGCGTTTCGAGGACTGGGAGCGTGTTCATCGCCTCCGGGTCGCCGAAGCGGGCGTTGAACTCGACGACCTTCGGCCCCTCGGCGGTGAGCATGAACTGCCCGTAGAGGACGCCCTTGTACGCGGGCAGGGCGTCGACGACGGCGTCGAGCACGCCGAGCGCAGCCTCGTAGTCACCCGGTTCCATGAACGGGAGCGACGGCCCCGTGTCGGAGTACGATCCCATGCCACCGGTGTTCGGTCCCTCGTCGCCCTCGTAGGCGCGTTTGTGGTCCTGGACCGCGGGGGTCGCCCGGAACTCCCCGTCGGCGACGAACGCTTGTATCGTGAACTCCTCGCCGACGAGTCGCTCCTCGAGGACGACACGATCGTAATCCGCCTCCTGGAGGTAGGCTTTCGCCTCCTCGGCCGTGACCTGATCGCCGATCACCTTCACGCCCTTCCCGCCAGTGAGGCCGGCAGGCTTGACCGCGAGGTCGCCATCGTACTCGTCGATGTACGCGCAGGCGGCCGCCATGTCGTCGAACACCTCGAAGTCGGGGCAGCCGGGGACGTCGGCGTCGGTCATGAACCGGCGCTGATACGCCTTGTCCGTCTCCAAGCGCGCTTCCGCCTCTCGCGGGCCGAACGCGTACACGCCCGCCTCGTCGAGTGCGTCCGCGACCCCCGCTTCGAGCGCCGACTCGGGACCGATGACCGCGAGGTCCGCGTCGACGGCAGTCGCGAACGCGACGATCCCCTCGGGGTCCGTCTCCGAGACCGTCTCGAACCCGTCGGCGAGCCGGCGGATCCCGGGGTTCCGATTGCTTGCACAGGCGTACAGCGCGCAGTCGTCGGCGAGCGCGCGGGCGATAGCGTGTTCGCGGCCGCCGCCGCCAACTAGGAGTACGGTTTCCGTCATGCGCGACGGATTCCCGCATACAAGTGTAAACCTTACCCTCTCGATCGGGTATTCGATCCCTGTTTATGGATCGACCGTCGATCGAGCGGTCTGTGTACCGGGGTTTTTCGGGTCGGGGGGCTAACGGCGTCCATGTCACAGCCCACGGAGCGGAACCGGCTCGACGAGGAGTCCAGCCCGTACCTCCGACAGCACGCCGACAACCCGGTCAACTGGCAGCCGTGGGGCGAGGAGGCGTTCGATCTGGCGCGCGAATACGACGTCCCCGTGTTCGTCTCCATCGGCTACTCGTCGTGCCACTGGTGTCACGTGATGGAAGAGGAGAGCTTCGCCGACGAGGAGACGGCGGCGCTGCTCAACGAGTCGTTCGTCCCGGTCAAGGTCGATCGCGAGGAGCGTCCGGATGTCGATAGCACGTTCATGACCGTCTCACAGCTGGTGACGGGTGGCGGCGGGTGGCCGCTCTCGGCATGGTGCACGCCGGAGGGGGAACCGTTCTACGTCGGGACGTACTTCCCACCCGAGTCGCGCGGGAACCGCCCGTCGTTCCCCGGGCTCTGTCGACGGATCGCGGACTCTTGGACCGACCCGGAACAGCGCGCGGAGATGGAGCGTCGTGCCGAGCAATGGACGACGAGCGCGCGCGACGAGCTGGAGTCCGTCCCCGATTCCCCCGGGGAGCCGCCGGGGGCGGGGCTCCTCGACGAGGCGGCGGCGGCCGCGATGCGGAGCACGGACACGGAACACGGCGGGTTCGGAACCAGCGGGCCGAAGTTCCCGATGCCGGGGCGGGTCGACATCCTGTTGCGAGCGGCGGGGCGGACCGGTCGCGGCGACCTCCTCGAAGCGGCCACGCGCACCCTCGACGGGATGGCCTCCGGCGGGATGTACGACCAGATCGGCGGCGGGTTCCACCGGTACGCCGTCGACCGATCGTGGACGATCCCGCACTTCGAGAAGATGCTGTACGACAACGCCGAGCTCCCCATGGTGTACCTCGACGGACACCGCCTCACGGGCGACCTCCGGTACGCCCGGGTCGCCGCCGAGTCGTTGACGTTCCTCGAACGGGAGCTGCGACACCCCGACGGCGGGTTCTTCAGCACGCTCGACGCCCGGAGCCGAGCCCCCGACGGCCGAGAGGGATCTAGTGCGGACGAGCCGCTGGAGGGCGCGTTCTACGCGTGGACGCCCGCGGAGGTCGACGCGGTTCTGGACGAACCGGTCGCGGACCTCGTGAAGGCCCGGTACGGGATCCGGTCCGGCGGGAACTTCGAGCGCGGCACGACGGTCCCGACGCTCGCCACCTCGGTCGACTCTCTCGCGGCGGAACACGACCGCTCGCCCGAGGCGATCGAGGAGCTCCTCGCGGAGGCGCGGGACGCCCTCTTCGAGGCACGCGAGGAGCGCCCCCGTCCCGCCCGCGACGAGAAGGTCTTGGCGTCCTGGAACGGACGAGCGATCTCCGCGTTCGCCGCCGCCGGGACGGTGCTCGGCGACGCGTACACGGATCTGGCGGTCGACGCACTCGAGTTCTGTCGCGACCGGCTGTACGACGCCGAATCCGACCGGCTCGACAGGCGGTGGATCGACGGTGACGTGGCCGGTCCCGGGTATCTCGACGACTACGCGTTCCTCGCACGCGGCGCGCTCGACACATACGGTGCGACCGGCGATCTCGACGCCCTCGCGTTCGCCGTGGCGCTGGCCGACGGGATCGTCGAGGAGTTCTACGACGCCGACGACGGCACGATCTACTTCACGCGGGACGTGGGTTCTGGCGGTGACGTGGTCGGCTCCCCCGGCAGCAGCGGCGACGCAACGCTGTTCGCTCGTCCACAGGAGTTCGCGGACCGATCGACGCCATCGAGTCTCGGCGTCGCGGCCGACACGCTGGCGGTCCTCGACGGGTTCCGGACCGACGACCGCTTCCGGTCGATCGCCGAGGCAGTGGTACGGACCCACGCCGACCGCATCCGTGCGAGCCCGCTGGAACACGTCTCGCTGGTGCGGGCAGCGGAGCGCGTGGAGTCCGGTGGGATCGAGGTGACGATCGCGGCCGAGGAGGTGCCGCGGGCGTGGCGAGAGGCGCTCGGGGAACGGTACCTGCCGGGTGCGACCGTCGC
>NZ_JBHSWW010000265.1:0-3296 GCF_042661865.1 Halorubrum tibetense | reverse complement strand
CGGTCGACGGGGTCGGGGCTCGCCGCGAATCCCTCGCCGTCGCAGTACGCGAGGGTACAGCGGAAGGCAGCGCGGGCGTTCTCGAGAGGACGGGCGAGCTCGCGGACCCGCTCGATTCCGAGCGTTTCCTGGACGTACGAGGAGTACGGGCCCGGGAAGCCGTCGAGGCCTTCGATGAACAGCCCCGCGTCGTCGACGAGGACGGGACCGCCCGCCTCCCGATACGCCTCGCGCGCGCCGCGTGCCGCGATCGGGCCGAGCTCGGGCGACTGGATCTCCGTGTAGTCGAAGTCGAGCTGCTCGACGGAGCCGTCGGCGAGGTACTGCTCGGCTTCGCGGACCTTCCCCGGGTTCGTCGTCACGTACCGCAACATACCGATCGGTGCGGGTGGGCGACGGGAATAGGCGTCGATAGGAGCGAGCCGACCGCGCCCCGGACGGCGATACGTTTTTATCCGATCGCGGGAGATCCGACGCCATGTCGAACGCCCTCCCGACGTTCGGGAAGCTGCGGTTTCTCGGGCTCCTCGGCGTCCTCACATTCGGCGTGACGGCGCTGCTCGCGGTGTTGGGCTTGGGGACAGCGGTTCCCGTGACCTTCGTCGTCGGCTTCTTCATCGTGCTCCCGGTCGCGGCGCTTCTCGGCGAGGACTTCCCGCTGATCGAATCGACGTCCGAGCCGGCCGACGCGACGACCGACGAGAACCCGGTCGCGACCCTTCGCGACCGGTACGCGTCCGGCGAGATCGGCGACGAGGAGTTCGAGCGACGGCTGGACCGGCTACTTGAGACCGAAGGCGTAGCCGACGAGATCGACCGCCGTGGGGAAGCGCGTACGAACGAGGAGCCGACGGATCTCGAATCCGAACTCGACTTATAAGCGGTTACCGTCGGGTCGGCGGTGAACGCCCCCGACGCGCTACCCGTTCAACGACCCTCCACCGTCGCGGTCCGCTCGGTCTCCGTGGTCCGCTCGGTCCCCGCGGTCCGCTCGGTCCCCGCGGTCCGCTCGGTCCCCGCAGTCCGCTCGGTCTCCGTGGTCCGCTCGGTCCCCGCGGTCCGCTCGGTCTCCGTGGTCCGCTCGGTCCCCGCAGTCCGCTCGTCCGTTCGGCAAGACTCTTGAGTGTCGACCGTTAGAAACGGACGGATATGCTGATCACCGGAACCGTCATCGCCGACCCGGATACCGTGATCGACGACGGCGCAGTCGTCGTCGCGGACGGGGAGATCGTCGCAGTCGGCGAGGCGGACGCCCTCCATGAGACCTACCCCGACCACGAGCGCCGCGCGTTCGACTTGGTCGCGCCAGGGCTCGTCGGCGGCCACGTCCACTCGGTCCAGTCGCTCGGTCGGGGGATCGCCGACGACGCCGAGCTGCTCGACTGGCTGTTCGAGGCCGTGTTGCCAATGGAGGCGGCGATGGACGCGGAAGCCACCCGGGCGGCCGCCGAGCTCGGCTACCTCGAATGTCTGGAATCGGGGACGACGACGGTGGTCGATCACCTCTCTGTCAACCACGCGGCGGAGGCGTTCGAGGCGGCGATCGAGACGGGGATCCGCGGCCGCCTCGGGAAAGTGCTGATGGACAAGGAGTCGCCCGACGGCCTCCGAGAGCCCACCGACGCCGGCTTGGCCGAAACGGAGTCGCTGATCGGCGAGTACCACGGCGCGGCCGACGGGCGGATCCGCTACGCAGTCACACCGCGGTTCGCCGTCACCTGTACGGAAGCGTGTCTCCGCGGCTGCCGGGAGATCGCGGACGCCCACGACGGCGTCACGATCCACACCCACGCCAGCGAGAACAAGGGCGAGATCGCGACCGTCGAGGCCGACACCGGGAAGCGGAACGTCCACTGGCTCGACGAAGTCGGACTCACCGGCCCGGACGTGACGCTCGCTCACTGCGTCCACACGGACGAGAGCGAGCGCGAAGTGCTCGCGGAGACGGACACCGTCGTTACCCACTGTCCCTCATCGAACATGAAGCTCGCCTCGGGGATCGCCCCCGTCCACGACTACCTCGACCGCGGGATCACCGTCGCGCTCGGCAACGACGGTCCGCCGTGTAACAACACGCTCGACCCGTTCACGGAGATGCGGCAGGCGAGCCTCCTCGGGAAAGTAGACGCGCTCGACCCGACCCGGCTCCCCGCGCCGACGGTCCTCGAAATGGCGACGGTCAACGGCGCTCGTGCGGCCGGGTTCGACCGGATCGGTCGCCTCGAACCCGGGTACGAAGCCGACCTGATCGGTCTCACGACCGAGAAGACGCGCGCGACCCCGATCCACGACCCGCTCTCGCACCTCGTGTACGCCGCTCACGGCGACGACGTCGTCTTCACGATGGTCAGCGGCGAGGTGCGGTACGACGACGGCGAGCACGTCGGGATCGACGCCGACGCCGTCCGCGGGCGGGCGACACGCCACGCGAAACGGGTCATAGACGAGGCTGGGATCGAAGCGACGATCGGCTAAAACGCGGGCACGGGCAGGTGTTCACCCGTGGAATCACTCAGTTTACTCCGACCGAGGGCCGGCCCTCCGCGCGGCACGTCGCCCACTGTATCGCGGCGGTCTCGTCGTTGAACGCTTCCGTCTCGACGCCGTCGACATCGATCGTCCGCTTGAGATAGCGGCGCTTCGAGCGTTCGCCGACGACGGCGAACCGACCGACATCACGGGCGACAGCGAGCTGTGCCGCCTCGCGGAGCGCCCGCCGCCCGGCGTCGGAGCAGGGGCGGGTCGTCCGGACGGCGATCACGACTGCGTCGACCGCGTGGTCGGCGACGGCGGATCGCCACCGATCGAGCAGTGCGTCGGCGGCGGCGGGGCTAATCCCCGTCCCGTGCGGGAAATCGACGATCAACACGCCGCCGTCGGTTCGGAGCGACCAGCGCTCGCTCGGTTCCATGACACCTACTCACATGTATCGAGTAATAAACCCACACATCAAATTATTCTTTTTGATATTTTGGACGGATCGACGGTAGCAACAACGGAAGCGGAGAGAGGAGGTTTCACCCCGCTAACCCGAACGGTAGCGTGTTCGTCGCGTTGTCGAATATCGATATCGAGAGCTGTCGGTTCGGATCGAGGTTATCGGAGGGGTGCGCGTCCGTCACGTCCCGGAGGTGGACTCGTCGACCTCGACCCCGCCAACGGCGGCGTCGACGACCGCCTCGGCGAGCGATTCGAAGTCGGCGTCGTCCGGGATCACGTCGACGTCGATCCCGAGCTCCTCGGCAGTCGCGGCCGTCGGCGGGCCGATCGCACCGACAACGGCGGCGTTCGTGCCG
>NZ_JBHSWW010000264.1:0-3313 GCF_042661865.1 Halorubrum tibetense | reverse complement strand
CTCGAGCTCGGCGAGCTGCCGACGGTGCTCGTTATGCTCGCCGCGGTCACCGTGTGCTGTCTCGCGTGGCCGACCGCCGCCGACGCGCTCGACGTCTCCCCGTGGGTCGGCTTCGGGGTCGCCGTGATCGGCGCGGTCGTCGCCGCCGTCAACCTGGTGGTGATCCTCGTGTGAGCCTGTTCTCACACGAGTTCCACGAGAACAGCAGTGATGAGTTCGGCACACCAGCTGAGTTTGTCAGACCGATCGCCGAGGCAGTCGGAGGTTTCGATCTAGACCCTGCATCGGGTGCCGAAGCAACGCCACATGCGTCGACGCGTTTCACGAAGAGGACGACGGGCTAAGCCGCGAATGGTTCGGTACCGTTTGGTTGAACCCTCCGTTTTCGGAGAAAGAGCGATGACAGAGACGAACACTGGGTGTTCCTCGCTGCCGAACTCGATACCTAACTCGGTACGAGTTTGTTCGCGTACTCCGAAACAGGTCTGCGAGATACGCGCCCTGTACTCGGCACGGAGCCCGTATCAGCGTTGGAGGGTTTCAACACAGCCGACGAATGAGGTGTTATAAGTCCAGCGGACAGCTTCGCCGAGAATCGCCCGTACGACCGCTCACGCCACCATCTTTAACCGGTCACGGGACAGTGTGTACGTCGATCATGAAGAAACTCATCAACGATCCGGACGACGTCGTCGACGAAATGCTCGACGGGATGCTCGCGGCGTACCCCGACCGGCTCCGCCGGCTCCCCGACACGCAGGTACTCGTCCGCGAGGACGCGCCGCTGGACAAGGTGAACCTCGTCACGGGGGGCGGGAGCGGCCACGAACCGACTCACGCCGGCTACATCGGCGACGGGATGCTCGACGGGGCGGCCGCAGGCGGCGTGTTCTCCTCGCCGACTGCCGACGAGTTCGAGGCGCTGATCGGCGCGTGCGCCGGCGACGAGGGCGTACTCGCCATCATCAAAAACTACGAAGGCGACGTGATGAACTTCGAGACCGCCATCGAGCTGGCGGAGATGGAGGGGATCGAAGTGGAGAGCGTCGTCGTCGACGACGACGTCGCCGTCGAGGACTCGCTGTACACCTCCGGCCGACGGGGCGTCTGCGGGACGATCCTCGTCCACAAGGCTGCGGGCGCGAAAGCCGCAGAGGGCGCGGAGCTGGCGGAGGTCAAACGCGTCGCCGAGAAGGTGATCGACAACGTGGGCACGATGGGGATGGCGCTCACCTCGTGTGTCACGCCGGAGAAGGGTGAGCCGACGTTCGACCTGGGGGACGACGAGATCGAGCTGGGGATCGGGATCCACGGCGAGCCGGGCACCGAGCGCACCGACACGATGCCCGCGGACGAGGTGACGGACGAGCTGACCGAGGCCGTACTGGAGGACCTCGACGTCGAGGAGGGGGCGGAGGTGCTCACGATCGTCAACGGGATGGGCGGCACGCCGGAGATGGAGCTGTTCGTCGTCAATCGGCGGCTTCAAGAACTGCTCGGCGAGCGCGGGATCGAGACGCACGACGCGTGGGTCGGCGATTACATGACCTCGCTCGACATGGCGGGCGTCTCCGTCACGGTGTGCGTGCTCGACGACGAGCTGAAGACGCTGTTCGATGCGCCGGCCGACACCCCCGGACTGAGCGTCCGATGAGCGGGAACGGCGACGCGGTCGTCGCGGCCGTCGAACGGGTCGCGGAGCGGATCGAGGCGGAGCGCGACCACCTCACACAGCTCGACTCCGCCATCGGCGACGCGGACCACGGCGGGAACATGGCGCGGGGGTGGGCGGCCGCCGCTGACGCCGCACACGACCTCGACGACCGGGACCCGGAGACGGTCGCAAAGACGGTCGGGAAGACGCTCATGTCCGAGGTCGGGGGCGCGTCGGGGCCGCTGTTCGGCGGGTCGCTGGTGTTCGCGGGCGCGGAGCTGGAGGGGGGCGTCACCGCCGAGACGGCCGTCGCGTTCGCGGAGACGTATCTGGAGAAGGTGACGGACCGCGGCGACGCCCGCGTCGGTGACGTGACGATGGTGGACGCGCTGACGCCGGCGGTTCACACGTTCAAGAAGTCGATCGAGACCGACGACCGGCCGCCGCTCGAAGCGCTCGCGAGGGCAGTCGACGCAGCAGAGCGCGGTGTGGCGTTCACCGTTCCCCTCCGCGCGCGGAAGGGGCGTGCCTCCTACCTCGGCTGGCGGTCGGTCGGCCACCAGGACCCCGGCGCGACGAGCACGCTGTTCATCCTGGAAGAGCTGCTGGAGACGGCAGCGGATCGGCTCGACGAACCGATCCCGGACGTGGACGCGACCTCGCCGACGATCCCGGACGAGGAGACGGACGGGACGGACGCGGACGGGACGAACAGCAAGGTGGACGCCGAGGGGGACTCGTGAGCGTCGGGCTCGTCGTCGTCTCACACAGCGAGCGCGCGGCGACTGGGATCCGCGAGATCGCCGCCGAGATGGCCGGAGACACTCGCATCGAGGCCGTCGGCGGCGACGGACAGGGTGGGATCGGAACCGTTCCGGACGCGATCACGGCGGCGCTCGCCGCGGCCGACGACGGCGACGACGTCGTGGCCGGCGTCGACCTCGGCAGCGCGGTGATGAACGCCGATGTGGCGATCGAGATGGCCGACCTCCACGCGGTCATCGCGGACGCACCCGTGCTCGAAGGCGCGGTCAACGCGGCGGTCGCGGCGACCGACCCCGATGCGACCTTGGAGACGGTCAAAGAGCAGGCTGAGGCGGCACGGGAGGTCGAGAAGCTGTAGCGGCCCGCGGACCACCGCTACGTCCCGAGCAGCTCCCGGACCGCTTCGCGGGTCTCACACGCGAGAGCGTCGACTGCGAGCGCGCGGGCTTCGGCCGCGTCGACCTCCCGAGCCCGTCGTTTCACCGCCGGGATCGTCACGGCGCTCATGCTGAGCTCGTCGAGTCCGAGCCCGACGAGCAGCGCCGTCAGCTCCGGGTCGCCGGCCATCTCGCCGCACATCCCGACCCACACGTCCCCGTCTGTGGCCATCGCGGCCGTCGTTGTTCGGTCGATCGCCCGCAACACCGCCGGGTGAAGCGGATCGTGGTAGTCGCCCACCGCGTCGTTCTCGCGGTCGACGGCCATCACGTACTGCGTGAGGTCGTTCGTGCCGATACTGAGAAAATCGAGTCGTGCGGCGAGCGCGTCCGCCACGAACGACGCGGCCGGCGTCTCGACCATGGCCCCGAGCTCCGGTATCGCGTAGTCGATCCCCGCCGCATCGAGGTCGGCCGCGACCGCGTCGATCCGCTCCAGCGCCGCGTCGATCTCCTC
>NZ_JBHSWW010000263.1:0-3323 GCF_042661865.1 Halorubrum tibetense | reverse complement strand
GCGCCCGCGAGCGCGCCGAGCGACTGGTCGATCGAGCGGCCGAGCGAGCCGCCGCGGAGGGGCGGACGGTCGAAACGATCGTCGACACGGGTGATCCGGCCGAGACGATCCTCGATGCCGTCGCGGAGCGTGAAGTCGACCACGTCGTGATGGGCGGTCACGGCGGGGACTCCGGGTCGATCGCGCGACGGCTCCTCGGTACCGTCGCGACCGCCGTCGTCGGCGGCGCGGACGTGACGGTGACGGTGGTCCGGCACGACGATTGAGCGGCGCGAACGTTCTCGTGGTCGATCTCGGCAGTACGTATCGTCGAGTGGTTGTCGCGTCGCTTATACGTGGTCGAACGACGCTGCTAGCGGCCTTTATAAACGGTTGGTAGCGTGGTGAGGCCGTTCGAAGCGTCAGCCACTCAGCCATCAGTGATCCGTGACGGATCGACGGTGAACACGTTCAAAGCCCCAGCCTGCTCCGGTCGAAGGACTCGCTTATAAGTGATACCTGGTGGATCGACAGTGGGTACGTCCAAAGCCCCAGCCTGCTCCGGTCGAGGGGCTCGCTGCGCGCTGGAACGGGCTCGCGAGGCTCGCCCGTTCCAGTGCTTACCTCACCCGTCTTCCCGGAGCAGGCTGCCCCTTTGAGTCCCACCCTGCACCACAACCGGCCCGCACCTCACACCTCCCCAGCCTCGCCGGAACGGCGCTTGCGAGCGCGCCGTTCCGGGCTCCCTCGCGCGGACTGCTCGCGCCCGTATCGGGCGCTCGCAGGCGCACGCCACCGCAGTTGTTTATAAACAACCGTCGCAGCCGCTCACAGTCCTTTTAAATGATGTCGTTGCTATCGATCCGGGAGGATCACTTCCGCTCCCAGTTGAAACGGAGTCGCGGTGGGTTTCGGTCCGATGCGTTCCGGTCGATACGAGATTGAGATCCGGACTCTGGGTACTCAGGCTGGACGTATCCCGCTCTCCGTCAGAACGAAGTGTTCGTGAGCATATACTATACTGCGAACCATGTTCGACGCCGTTCAACCGACGATACTGGGGTTCGGGTTCCTCGCTTTGCTCTGGCTCGTCGGCGGTCTCTCGATGCTTCAGTCACGTGACGCGATCCCCGTTACCGCGTCTCAGCCGGTTTATATGGGCCTGACGGCCGGAGCCATCATCGGTGCGGCGACCTTCGCGCCCGGCGGAGCGATCGGGGCGATCGTACTCGGGTTCGGGGGTCTCTTCGTCGGCATCTCCATCGGACGAACGGAGGCCTAAGCGGTCGGGGACCCGTCTCCGTCGAGCGATCGAGGGGCAGAGTCGACACGAACGGACGGTTCGGTCGGACGATCGCCATCGACGCTCTCGGCGCTCGATCGTTCTCCGTCCGGATCCGGCGTCACGCCCTACGCCGTCCCGAGCAGCGTCGAGAACGCTCGGTAGAGGCCGAACCCGATAGCGATCGAGGTGACGAGCGTGATCACCCAGAACGCGAGCGTCACGCCGATCTTCCGGCGGGAGACGCCGGCGGAGCCGGCGGCGAGGCCGCCGCCGATCACGCCCGAGATGATGATGTTGTTGAACGAGATGGGGATCCCCAGCGTGATCGCCGCCTGCGCGATGATGAATCCGGGAACGAGCGCGGCGATGGACCGCCGGAGCCCGAGCTGCGCGTACTCCCGCGAGGTCGCCTGGAGGAGCCGTGGCGCGCCCATCCACGCCCCGGCGAGTATCCCGGTCGCCCCCACCGCGAGCAGCACGATGGCGGGCAATCCGAGCTCCGCGCCGTAGAGGTTCTCCAGCGGCCCGGTCGCGAGCCCGACCTGGCTTCCGCCGCTGGAGAACGCGACGACGCTCCCGAGCAACAGCAGGAACGTCCGGATCCCGCGGTCGACGGAGGCCTGCGTCCGGCGACGGATGAACCGGAAGCCCACTGCCGCGAACGCGAGCGTCACGAGGACGATAGCGGGGTCGACGCCGGCCACACTCGGCAAGTCGATCCCCCGCCCGACCGCCCGCGAGACCCACTCCGCGACCGATCCCTGCGCGCGGGTCGGATGGGGGATCACGCCGAGCCGGACGTTCGCGAGGATACCGGCGACGATCCCCGCGAGCAGCGGCACCCCGACGGTGTCGGGCGCGTCGTCGCGCCGCAACATCGTCGCGGTGAGGTACGCCAGTCCGCCGGAGACGGGCGGGACCATGAGCCAGAACGTCCCGATCCGGCGGTACGTGTCGAAGGCGGGGTCACCGCCGAGCGAGAGCCCGACTCCGACCATCGCGCCCGTCGTCGCGAACGCCGCGGGAACCGGGTAGCCGCTGTACACGCCAAACGCCATGAACGACGCGGCCACGAGCAACCCCGTCGTCGCCGCGAGCGGCGTGATCTGGACGCCGTTTATCAGGTCCGCACCGACCGTCTCGGAGATGGCCCCGCCCTGTGTGAGCGCGCCTGCGGCCGCGAGGAGCCCGATGAGGAACGCCGCCCGCATCGTCGACACGGCGTTCGCCCCGATCGCCGGCGCGAACGGCGGCGAGTTGCTGTTCGCGCCGAGCGACCACGCCATGAACAGACAGGTCACCGTCGCGAAGGCGACGAGGACCCAGAACGCGAGCGTCACGGCGTCAACCGCCCCACGGACAGCCACTCTATCGGTCCCGTTCCGTCGGTCAGCGCGAACAGCAGCTGTTTGCGGACCCCGCCGGCGAGCCGGACGTCGAGCGAGAGCTCCCGCGGTGCGAACGCGTGCCCCGGCTCGACCACCCGGACGAGATGCTCGGAGTGCGGGAGCGACTCGACGGTCTCGACGTCGAGGTACGTCCGGAAATCAGCGCCGAACTTGAACCCGGTTTTCGGGACCGCATCCCGATCCCGGAGGTCGCGGTACGTCGCCAGCCGCCGGTCGAACCGGTCGCCCTCGACCGCTCGACCGCGGGCGACGATGGCTGCGGTGGTGTCGCTCTCGCTCTCCGCCGCCCCGTCCCCGGTCTCGACGACCTCGTCGAGCCCGAGTCGGTCGTCAGCCGCCAGCGACGCGGCCTCCAAGAGCGACAGCTGGAGCACGCCCTCGACGGCGGCGGCCCGCCCGGTCAACGGCTGCCCGTAGAACCCGCGCTCGTACAGGCCGTCTGGCGCGTCCCAGACGACGACCCGGTCGGAGAGTAACACTCCTCGGACGTCCGCCGGCGGCTCGTAGTCGGTCGCGCCGTCGATCGCGGGCCGGTCGACCCCGAAGTAGGTGATGTCGCTCTCCTCGTCGACGACGGCGAGCGTCTGCCCGGCCAGCCCGCTCGCGGGGACCGCCTCGCGCTCGCCGACGACCCGGATCGCGTAGTGGAC
>NZ_JBHSWW010000262.1:0-3339 GCF_042661865.1 Halorubrum tibetense | reverse complement strand
GACGCGGAGACGGTGCTCGTCGACGGGCTCCGTTCGACCGTCGAGCTGGAGCGGTTCCGCGAGGCGTTCGGCGAGGAGTTCACGCTCGTCGCCGTACACGCCCCCTTCGAGACGCGAGCCGACCGTCTCGGCGAGCGCGGTCGGGACGACTCCGACGCCGACCAGGAGGCGCTGCGGGAGCGGGACGCCCGGGAGATCGCGCTCGGACTCGATGACACCCTGGAGCGGGCGGACGTCGAGATCGACAACACCGGGTCGCTCGCGGCGTTTCACGACCGGATCCGCGAGCTGCTCGGGGTGACAGAGGAGGCGGTCGCCGGCCGTGAGGGCGGCGACGCGGTCAGTGACGACGCCGCCGACCCCGTTGACACCACCGACGGCGGTGGTCGCCCGTGATCTACAGCGTCGACGTCCGTATCGTCGCGCCGGTGAACGACACCGAGGTGACCGACCGCGTCACCGACGCGGTCACGAACGTGTTCCCCGACGCCGAGCCCGTCCACGAGGAGGGACGGCTGGTCGCGGAGGCGCACACGCTCGACGCGTTCTCGGACGTCCTCCACGAACAGGAGATCCTCGACACCGCCCGGCGGGTGTTCCGCTCGAACGCCACCGAGGAGGGGTTCACGTTCGCGCTCAAAAAGCAGGCGGCGTTCGAGGGCGTCGTCAACTTCGCCGTCGGGGAGCCGGACGAGCTCGGCGAGATCGATGTCGAGGTTCGAGTTCGCGAGCCCGACGTCGAGTCGTTCATCGACTACGTCGCCCCGGAGACCGACGACGGGACGCCGGTCGACCCGATCCGGGAGTACGGCGACCGATACGATCCGAGCGAGGAGCCGTACTGACGCCCTACTCTCCGCCCAGCAGCGTGGATGCCGCCCCGCCGATCGCGCCGAACGCGACCGGGTAGACGACTCCGGCGAGAAGGACGGCGGTAATGAGGTCCGGTGCGATCGTCCCGTCCCCGATGGAGTAGCCGAAGAGGAGCGCGCCGATGACCGCAAGCGGGAGGTACCCGATGACGAGGAGCGCGCCAGCCTGCGCGCCGACTGCCGGGTCATCGGCGTTCGCGATCCGACCGGCGGCCAGCCCGGCGAGCAGGAGCAACAGCGGCGGAACGACGTACAGCGCCGTGAGCGTTCCCTCGTCCGAACCCGCGATGAAGTTCTCCGAACGGACGCCGCCGAACGGGACCGGGACCTCCGTGACGACGAAGTGGGCGTTGTAGAACACCCAGCCGACCGCCTGCCAGGACGGGATCGGGTCACTCCCGAACAGGTCGGCGATGAAGTTGAACGCCTCCAGCTGTTCCTCTATGCCGCCACGCTGTGTAACGTACACGAGGAGGTAACCGAGGACGTACGCCGCGATCCCGCCGGCGGCCCCGGCGGCGAGACGACTCGTCGTGTCCGAGCGGTCGGCGAGGGACATGAAACACAGGTCTGTCAGAAGATACAAGAAGGTGATGGCTCGAACCGTTCCGACGTTCCCCACGTCGCCTCAGTCGTCTCCGGGGACCGCGTCCGCGGGATCGACGACCGCTCCGTCGATCTCGTCGATACCCACCCGATCACACAGGCCGTAGAGCGGGCACGCTTCCGGACCGTCCAGACACGCGGGTTTCCGAGCGGAACAGTACTCCCGGCCGAACTGGATCATCGCCGTGTGGCCGAACCCGCACTTCTCCGGCGGGACCGCCGCCTCGATCGCCTCGCGAACGCCCTCGTGGTCGGCGCCGGCCGGAGCGAGCCCCATCCGTCGCGCGATCCGCTGCACGTGGGTGTCGACGGGGAAGACGCCGCCGCGCCCGCCCGCGAACAGGAGGACGCAGTCGGCCGTCTTCGGGCCCACGCCCTTGACCGACAACAGCGTGTCGCGGACCTCGCTCGGTTCGCCCTCGGTGACGAAGCGGTCGAACGCCGCGGTCGATCCGTACTCCTCGATCGCCCACTCGGCCGCCCGTCGTATCACCGTCGACTTCTGGTTGTAGAGGCCGGCCGACGCGATCGTCTCGGCGAGCTCGTCCTCGGCGGCGTCGGCGAGAGTCTCCGCCAGCCGATCGGCCGGCCCGTAGCGGTCCATCAGCGACTCGTGTGCCGGCTGGCTCGCCTTGTCGGAGGTGTTCTGTGAGAGGATCGTCCTGACGAGGCACTCGAACCCGTCACGGCCGCCGTACGCCTTCTGCCAGTACAGGTCCCCGAGCTCGTCAACGACCGCTTCCGCGCGCGAGTCGCCGTCGCCGGGGTCGAACTCGTCGTACGCGCCGCCGCCGTCCGGGCCGCCGCTGATGTTTTCCGCTGGTTCGTCGCGCATACGTCCGATCGGTCCCGAACGGTGAAAAACTCCGCGCGGAACGATCACGGAGTCACGGTCCCGGAACAATCACAGGGTCACGGTCCTCGAACAGAACCGCGTGAACTCACACGCGTTCCGTCCCCTCCGGCAGGTTGAAACGGATCGGCCCGTAATCGGATCTATGAGCGTCGAACACGCCTCTATCGAGGAGCTCGGCCGGGAACTCGGCGAGCAGATCGCGCGGACGCCGGAGTACGAGCGCTTCGAGGACGCACGCGAGGCCGTCCAACGCGACGAGGACGTCCAAGAGCGCATCGACGAGTTCGAACGAATCCGTGAGGAGTTCATGCAGGCGAGACGGACCGGGGACGCGAGCCAGTCGGACCTCAAACGTGTTCAACAGGCCCAGTCGGAGCTTCACTCGATGCCGGTGATGCGGGAGTTCCTCGACGCACAGGACGAGCTCTCCGACACTCTCGAATCGGTCAACGAGGCCATTTCCGAACCGCTTGCCGTCGACTTCGGCGGCGAAGCCGGCGGCTGTTGTCAGGACTGAGTGTCTGGATTTGGGCTGCTGTCCTCCTGGCGGCCGTTCTCCGAGCCGCCGCCCGGTCACGAACCGCTCGGACCCGCTTGAACCGTGACCGCAGTACGCGACTGCTCCCGCCCCCGTCGCCCGGACGTTTATATTGGATACCGACACACCTCGCTCCGTGATAGCCGTTGCCGGTGGAAAGGGTGGATCCGGGAAAACGACCACGACCGTCGGGGTCGCGCGTGCGCTTGCTCGACGTGGTGCCCCTGTCGTCGCCGCCGACGCCGACTGGGACCTTCCGAACCTCGCAGCGATGGCGACCGGACAGGTCGGGCGATCGTCCACCCCACAGAATCCCGGAGGACACGTCGCGTTGCCCGGGGTCGCAGCCCGTGTCGACGGGGTCGCCAGCGACGGGGTCCCGCTCCCGGCCGACCGCTCCGAGCCGACTGTCCTCGCGGCACCCGAACACCCCCGAACGGTCGACGCGAGACGGACGTTCGACGCGC
>NZ_JBHSWW010000261.1:0-3343 GCF_042661865.1 Halorubrum tibetense | reverse complement strand
CGTCGCCGGTCGGGTCACTGCTCGGACGGTCGGTCGTCGACGGGCCGGGCGCGGCGGGGGCCGTCTGGTTCCCATCGGCCGTCTTGCTCGCATCGGCCGTCTCGCTCGCATCGGCCATCTCGCTCCCGGCGTCGTCGCCGCCGACGAACGGGACTCCACCACTGCCGTACCGACGCCAGCCGACCACACCAACGACCACGAGAGGGACCAACAGGAGCAGCCCCATACCCAGGATCGACGACCCGTCGTCGTCGACGGCGACGACCTGGACGGGCACGTTCTGCGTCCGCGACATCTGGGTGTCGTTGCGCTCGTCGTCGAAGCGGAAGTCCATCGACACCGGGTACGTCCGCGGGATCGCCCCCTCGTCCGCTTCGAGCTCGAAGGAGAGCCGTTCCGTCTCGCCGGGTTCGAGCTCGGGGATGAACGCCTCGGAGTCGCCGCTATCGAGCGGGCTGTTGGTGAACACTTTCATGCGGATGTTCCGGAGGGTCTGATCGTCGTTATTGCGGACGTCGAACGCGATCACGTCGGCCTCGCCGGCGTCGAGGGTCGCGTCGACGGCCGTCGCCCCTAACCGGTCGCGACGGGGTTGAACGTCGACGGTGACGTCCATCGTGGCGCTCTCGCGCACGTCGTGATGGACGTTCCGGTACCGCACGGACGTCTCCATCGTCCGAGGGCCGGGCTCCGCCTCGCCGGTCGCGCCGACACGGAACGACACCGGGACTCCCTCGCCGGGGTCGAGGCTCCCGACCGCGTACTGGGTCTCGCGTGTGGCGAGCGTGTCGGGTTCGGAGTCGATACGGAGCACCACGCCGTTGACGGACCGGTCGCCCGTGTTAACGAGCTCGCCCTCGAGGTCGCCGTCCTCGCCGACGTACAGCGAGCTCTCGACGTTCTCCATCGCGAACGTCTGCTCGCCGAACGGCTGGAAGCCGAGCTTCAGCGTGCGGTCGGCGCGCTCGTTCCCGTCGTCGTCTTCGTAGTCGATCGTCACTTCGAGCGTGTACTCCCGCTCGATGGCGTCGTCGCTCGCGCTCCCGAGGAACCGGACCGTGGTGGACTCGCCGGCCGGCAGATCGCCGACGAACGCCTCCGACTCGCCGACGTTCGCCCCGCCGGCACCGTCGCCGCCGTCGAACCCGTCCAGCTGAACCCCCTGCAGCTCGGCCCCGGTTCCGAGGTCGGCATCCTCGGCACCCGCACCGATGTCGATGGCACCGTCGGGTGCCGTCACGCTCACCGACGAAACGGTCGCGTTCTCCGGCCCGTGGTTGACGATCTCGAACTCCATCAGCCCGTCATCGTCGATGGCGACGGTGTGATCGACGAGCGTCGCCTCGAACGTTTGTTCCTCCGCCGGCGTCAGCGACGTGAGGAGGGTTCGCGTCGCTTCATCCCCGTCCTCGTCCTCGTACTCGATCTCCACTTCGACCGGATACGCCCGCTGGATCGCGGCGTCGTTCGCCTCGGCGCGGAAGACCAGCTCGGCCGTGTCGCCCGCGTCCCACTCGCCAACGAACGTCTGTGACCCCTGTCCGTCGCTGCCGAACGTGAGGTCGCCGTCGAGCGAGGCGATCGACACCGTCGCGTCCGTCAGGTCCTCGTCGCCCACGTTCTCCACGTCGATCTCGAAGTCGCCGGTGTCCCCGACGGTGACGTCGTGGTCGCGGTCGGTCACCTCGAAGCGCGCCTCGCCGTCGATGTGGATCTGAACGGTGAGTCGCTCGGTGAACGTCGTGGTGCTCTCGCGGAACCGGAGCTCGCCCTCCTCGTCGCGGTCGTAGGTGACGGAGGTCGCGTCCGTGTACTCGATCTCGACGTCGAGCTCGTAGGTGCCCGCGTCGGCGTCGTCGTCGACGCGGATCTCGAACGGGGCCGCCTCCGAGGTGTCGCCGCTGGCGATCGTCCCGAGCGAGCGTTCGTCCGTTCGGACCTCGACCGGGGCGAAGGCGGCCCGCGAGACCTCGACGTCGACGGAGCGGGCCTCGGTCGCCCGGTCGATCGCCTCCTGCGGATGGGTCTCGCCGTCGTCTATCACCTCGCCGTCGTTGCTCACGAACAGGTCGAGCGTCCCCTCCTCGCCGGGGTCGAACCGGTTCTCCGGCGCGCTCACGTCGAGGTCGGCGAGCCCCTCGACCGTCGTCTCGTTCGTTCCGTTGGACTGTGCCGTCACCGTCCAGCCCTCGCCGATCCCGACTGCCGGCACGATCATCCCGGCGACGACGATCAGCGCGATCGCGACGACCCTCGGTGCGTTCCTCCCCGATCGACCCCGTTCCTGACCCGCCATCTATGTTGTTTGTATCTTTCTACTAACAGCCTATATGCCTTCTGATGGGCGATGTCGCTGACGGCGACGAAACCCGGGGAGTAATACGGTCAAATCGAACGGTGGGGGTACAGGGTGGCCACTCGACCGGCTCCGATCGGATCGAGAACTGTAGTGCTCAACGGGGTTGGAACTCCTCGGAGTGCGGTGTTCCGTCAGAAGAGCCGGAGGAGAGGATTGTGAACCACGGTCGCTCCGCTTCGCTTCACTCCCTGATTCAAACCCCTCCCGTGGCTCTTTGACTCCACTTCGTTCCGTTAGAAGAGCCGGAGGAGGGATTTGAACCCTCGACCTATTCCTTACGAAGGAATCGCTCTGCCAGCTGAGCTACTCCGGCACGCAATCAGGTATTGCCCGATGGCAAAAATAAGGGTTCCGAAACGGTGCCGTCGGACCCGCGGGCGCGACCCCCTACATTATAAATAACCAAACGAACGAAATCATACAGAATATTGGACGAAAGTACATTTATATACAACAGACAAGACGTAGTATCCTGTTTATGGCGATGTTATTGGTAGAATATAAGGGCAAAACATAAATACGAGTTCGGACTTCGCTCAGGTGCAGTCGGACGCCGCCCGGACGCCACGACGGCGGGGGTACGATCCCCTCGGGCGGTGTCGGCTCGGTCGGAGCCCGTACCGGGCCTCGCCGTCCATGCCGGCGGTATCCCCCTAGTCCCCGCCGGCCTGGCGAGCGGCCACCCGATCACGGTCGCCGTGTCAGTCACGTCTTCGACGTACCAAGCGCGAAATCGCCTCTGGTCCGCGTTCCCACGGCTGCCTGCCTCTTGTCATGTGAGACGGGCTCTCCTCGCGATCCCTCTCGTGGATCGCGGCCTCCGGTTTCCATTCACTCCGATGCACCACCGACGCGATAGCCTCTCAGCCGGCAGCGATCCGGCCGGGAGCGGCCCGGCCGTCTACGCCCCGATGTCACCGCCCTAGACGGCGCACCGCACCGAGCGCCGCGCGAACCCCATCACCCGCC
Source organism: Halorubrum tibetense (assembly GCF_042661865.1). Taxonomy (GTDB): domain Archaea; phylum Halobacteriota; class Halobacteria; order Halobacteriales; family Haloferacaceae; genus Halorubrum; species Halorubrum tibetense. The sequence continues at coordinate 15 of NZ_JBHSWW010000261.1, read as the reverse complement.
GCACTCACGGCGGCG
>NZ_JBHSWW010000260.1:0-3360 GCF_042661865.1 Halorubrum tibetense | reverse complement strand
GCTGCCGACGACGAGGCGGTTCTCGGTGGTCACCTCGTAGCGGCACGGGCGAAGCCCGTTGCGGTCGAGCACGCCCGCGACGCGCTCGCCGTCGAACCCGATCACGAGCGCGGGGCCGTCCCACGGCTCGACGAGCGAGGCGTGGTAGTCGTAGAAGTCGGCGCGAGCCTCGTCCATCAGCTCGTCGTCGCGGAACGCCTCCGGGACGAGCATTCGGAGGACGTGCGGGAGGTCACGGCCCGTCTGAAGGAGGAGTTCCGTCGCGTTGTCGACGCTGGCGGTGTCGGACTGGTTCGGGTCGTCGATCACCGGCTTGATCGTCTCCAGTTCCGCGCCGAACGCCGGGTGTTCGAGGTCGTTCTCGCGGGCGCGCATCCAGTTGACGTTCCCGCGGATCGTGTTGAACTCCCCGTTGTGGACGATGTTCCGGTACGGGTGTGCGAGGTGCCACGCGCCGAGCGTGTTCGTCGAGAACCGGGCGTGGACCAACGCGACGTGACTCGCGAAGCGGTCGTCGGCGAGGTCGGGGTAGTACCCCGCGAGCTGGGAACCCTTCAGGAGCCCCTTGTAGACGACGCGCTGGCGGTCGAGCGAGCAGACGTAAAACCGCCCCGCGCCGTCGACGTCGGTGACCGCGTTTTCGATCTCGCGGCGGGCGGCGTACAGCGCGCGGTCGAACCCGAGCAGCGCGGGGTCGGCATCGGGGTCGTCATCGGGCGCGGTGAACCGTTCGGCGAGCCCCGCCCCCTCGACGGGCGCGACGAACAGCTGTGAGACGTGGGGTTCGGAGTCGAGCGCGGTCGTGCCGAGATCCGCGTTGTCCGTCGGGACGTCCCGCCACGCGAGCACCTCCAGCCCGTACACCGAGAGCACCTCCGCGATGACGTCGTGGATCCGCGCCTGAACGCTCGGCTCCGTCGGCATGAACACGGAGCCGACGGCGTACTCCGCGGGGAGGTCGGCGTCGACGACGTCACGGAAGAACGCGTCCGGACGGGCGACCATGATCCCCGCCCCGTCGCCCGTGTCCTCCTCCGCCCCGGTCGTCCCGCGGTGTTCGAGGTTCTCTAACAGCTCGACCGCGTCGGCGACGGTGTCGTGGGTCGGCTCGCCGTCGAGGTCGACGACGCCGCCGATCCCACAGTTCGATCGGTCGTCGGTTACGGACGCGAGTCCCTCTTCGTGGCCCGCCGAGTCGGGGCGGTCCGGCTCGGGGGTGGTACTACGTGGCTTGGTCATACTTCTCGTCACGGGTTATCACTTAAAGGTATGACCCTGATACGGGTAGGATCCATCGTACACACATTAGGGAATATAAGGTAATTATTCATCAGGGGTGGATATCCGTTACCACAGTTGAGAACAGCGATCTTCTCTCGGATATCCCTCGTGATTATCTGATGTTTTCCAAAACACGCGTCGGATACTGACGATAACTCGGCAAGGAGTAAACGTTCGTCCAAAGTAAAGTCGCCGACATCGCCGCTCGGTCTCGGAAGGGTGAGTCGTGCGGGGCGGTCGACCCGCGAGCGGTCACTCCTGAAACGGTGCGTACGTTCCGTTGATGTCCCAGTCGTGAATACAGTAGACATCGCCGGGTTCCTCGTCGATGCGCCAGCCCTCGACGTCCTCGTCCCACCGCTCCACGCGGCCGCACAGCTCACAGGTCCGCTCGGTCGGAGGAGTGATCGTGACGCTCATATCCCGAGACAGGTCACGGACGACGAAAAACGTACCGCCGGTGCTGCCGAACCTATCGGTCCGGACCGTCGGGGTCGCCTCCCACTGTACGCGGCGTCCCGCTCGTTTCACCTTCGGGAACGCCGGAGTCCGACCCCGACGGCGAACACGAGTGCGAGGAGCGCGGCGGCGACCCAGAAGCCCGGCACGTCGTCGGCGGTCGATCGGAGCGGAGCCTCCTCGATCCCGGGCGGGCGTCCGGGATGGCCGTCGACGTCTCGCACGGCGGTCGGAGCGGGGGACTCCTCGACCGTCGCGTCGTGCAGTCGGGCCTCGGACGTATCCGTTCCGATCGGTCCGGCAGCAGCCTCCGTCGCGGCCGTCTCCGTCGGATCCGGCCCATCGCTCGCGACCCGTCCGGGTGTCCCGCGTGTCGGCCCCGATATCGCTTGGGCGTCCGCGAGATCGGCGACGGCACGAGGACCGAACCCGCCGGGGTCCGGACGATGGTCGGGAGTCGGGGCCCCGTCGAGGTCGTCCGCGGCGGACGACGCGTCAGCGCTGTCGGTCGGATCTCCGCTCTCTGTCGAGCCGACACTATCGGCCGGGCCGACACTATCAGTAGGGTCACTGTCGACCGTCGGTTCGACTCCGTCCGGCGGAGTACCTCCGCCCCCGGGTGTGTCACCGTCGCCCGAGTTGGTCTCGTCGCTCACGGGGGTGTTGGAGGACGGTTCACCCCCCGACGATATCTCGTCCGAAACCGGTTCCGCTGGATCGTCACCGGTGTCGTCGATCGAAGCGGTGGACCCGAGAGACGTAGCGGTCTCGTCGCTATCGGTCGGTGTTTCGCTCTCGGGCAGTGCCTCCCCGTCCGCGGTCGTCCCCGCCGAATCCGTTCCCGTACCGGTAGACGTGGTGTCGTCCGTCGTGCTATCGCCCGTCATCTCCCCGTCGGTCATCTGTTCATCCGTTCTCTCCCCGTCCGTCATCCGTTCATCCGTTCTCTCCCCGTCCGTCATCTGTTCATCCGTCATCTCCCCGTCCGTCATTTCCCCATCCGTCCCGTCCATTCCATCCGTCCCGTCCGTCGTATCCCCGTCGTCGATGTCGTCGAGCGCGCGTTCATCGTCGGTGCTGTCGGGCGTGGTCCCGTCGGCGGCGGCGTCATCCGACTCGCCACCATCGAGGTCGTCCGGTGTGTCCCCATCGTCGGCGTCGATCGGTTCCGTGTCGTCGCTACCGTCGGTCTCAGCCGATCCGTCTTCGGTTTCCCAGTCCGTTTCGTCGGTCGGTTCCTCGTCCGTACCCGGGTCGACCGTGTCGTCCGCCTCGTCGGTTTCCTCGGTCGTATCCGGGTCCGCCCCGTCGCCGTCGGGTTCGTCCGGACCGTCGGCCTCAGTGTCAGTACCGCCTTCCGCATCGGACTCAGACCCGTCGTCCGATCCTGTATCGGCCGCCTCCTCGGCCTCCTCACTCCCGCTGTCATCCGTGCTATCCCCCTCCTTCATATCGTGTTCGTCGGTCTCGTTCTCCTCCGTCGACGCCTCTTCCGTCTGCTCCGTCTCTTCCGTCTGCTCCGTCTCCTCCGTGGAAGACGATATCGGGGACCGGTACGTCATCGACGCGGCGGCAGTGTGCGGGTCGTCGCCCGTGGGCGCGTCGGCGGCGGCCGCGCGC
>NZ_JBHSWW010000259.1:0-3381 GCF_042661865.1 Halorubrum tibetense | reverse complement strand
CCGCCGATCGCACCGCCGAGGAGGACGCCGGCGCCGGAGAGCACCAGCCCGTCGACCGCGATGAGGCCGACGAGGTTCGGGGCGGCGAGGTAGCCGGCACCCGCACCGATCAGGAACCCGGTCAGCGTCACGGCGTACACGGAGACCGCCGCGCCGACGAACGCGAGCAGGAGCCCGGCGACGACGACCCCGATGTCGAGTGGCGTAACCATACGGCCACGTGTGCGGTGGGTGGACTTAAAAGGTCACGACCGAGGCGGGAACGGTGTACGACCGAGCGCGCTCGCCGAGCGGATCACCGCCGACGCCGCCCTGCCTGCCGGTCGATGTAGCGCGTGTAGCCGCCGACCGAGAGCCCGAAGCCGAGGACGACGAGCGTGAAGCCGGCGAGTCTGGTGGTCCCGATCGTCATCACTGTGAGAATGACGCCGAACACGAACGCGAACACGCCGGTCACGACGACGCCCACGTCGAGAAGCGGCGACGGCTGTACCGTCTCACAGTGGGGGCAGAACCGGGCGTCCTTCGGGATCGGCTCGTGGCACTCGACACAACGGACGCGATCGCGGGGCACGGCCGTCGTTGGTGTCGGGGTAACTTATATACTCCAGTCCGGAGTGCCGGAAGTCGGTTCAGCGACTGCCGATGGGGAGTGCCGGCCGGTCGACCCCACGGATCTCGAACCGCGCCCCGCCCGTCTCGGAGTTCGTGGCCCGGATCTCCCAACCGTGAGCGTTGGCGATCTCCTTGACGATGGCGAGTCCGAACCCGGTGTTACCCTCGGTCCCGCTCTTTCCCGGTTCCGAACAGTCCGTCACGGACCTCCTCGGGGACCCCCGGACCGTCGTCCGCGAGGTAGAAACCGTCCTCGAGGTCGCCGACGTGGACCGTAACGCTGTGGCTGTCGGTCGTCTGCCCGTGTGCCAAGCTGTCGTCGGGCTTCGTTCGACCGCTTGTGGACCCGTGCTCGACGCTGTCACCGGACTGCGTCCGGTTGCTCGTGGACCCGTGTTCCACGCTGTTGCGCATGAGGTTCTCGAAGAGGTTCCGGAGTCGTGCGGGGTCCGCGGAGACGGTTCGGTCGGCGAGCACTTCGAGCACCGCGTCACCCGTGTCGACCGTCTCCCAGCTGTCAGCCGCGATCTCGGCGAGTTCGACGGGTTCGGGGTCGCCGACGCTCTCCCCCTCGCGGGCCAGCGTGAGGGTGTGTTCGACGATCGACTCCATCCGGTCGAGAGCGTCGGCCGCGGCGTCGAGGTGTTCGGAGTCCGTCGCCGCACGGGCGAGGTCCACGCGGCCCTGTGCGACGTTGAGCGGGTTCCGAAGGTCGTGGCTCACGATGCCGGCGAACTCGTCGAGCCGTTCGTTCTGCCGCCGGAGCGCCGCCTCGCGCTCCTTGAACGCCGTGATATCCTCTTGGAAGCCGACCCAGCCGGTCACGTCGCCGTCGTCCTCCTCGCGGATCGGGGCGACGCTGACGCGGTTCCAGAACTCGGTGCCGTCCTTGCGGTAGTTCAACAGCTCGACGGTAGCGGGCACCTCGGCGTCGATCGCCTCGCGGAGCCGTTGTACGGGCTCCTCATCGGTGTCCGGTCCCTGAAGGAACCGGCAGTTGACGCCGATCGCCTCGTCGCGGCCGTATCCGGTCATCTCGACGAACTCGTCGTTGACGTACGTCATCGGGTTGTCCGGCAGCGTCGGGTCCGTGATCGTGATACCGACCGGCGCCTCCTCCAACGCCCGGCGTTTCGTCTGGAACTCCTCACGCTCTTTGACCTCCTCGGAGATGTTTCGGAGGATCCCGACGCTCCCGTCGAACTCCTCGCCCTCGTACGGTAACACCGCCATGTGGTCACGACACGGGATCGGGTCTCCCTCCTTCGGGATGATGTCCACGCGAAACCGCTGGAGGTCCGGCCCTGAACTGGACAGGATCGACCCGAGCCGCTCCTCGGCCTCCCGGACGGCCGGGTCGTCCTTTATCAGTCCCGGCTTGCTACCGATGATCTCCTCGCGATCGTAGCCGGTCAGCTCGGCGAACGGCTCGTTGACGTACTCGAACGTTCCCGTCTCGTCGACGACGTAGATCGGGTAGCCGAGCGCCTTCAGAACCGTCGAGTAGCGTTCGGCCGCTTGCTGCGTTCGATACTCCGTCGCAGCCTGATCCACCCGGTTCGCGAGCCGCTGGAGCTGTTCGGGGCCGCCCTTCTGGAAGTAGCCGGTGACGCCAGCGTTGATCGCCCGGCTCGCGATCTCCTCGCTCCCCTTGCCGGTGTACAACACGAACGGGACCTTCGGGTGGTCCTCGCGCAACGCCTCGAAGAGCGAGAGCCCGTTCATCCCGGGCATGTCGTAGTCGCTGACGAGACAGTCGAACGACTCCCCGTCGATCCGCTCCAGCGCCGTTTCCGGGTCGGTCACGCTCGTCACCGACACCGACTCCAGCTCCCGTTCGAAGTACGCCTCGGCGAGATCCAACACCGAGGGGTCGTCGTCGACGTGTAACACGTCGATCCGTTCGCTCATACCGGACACACACGGCGACACAATAAACGCGTATCGGCCCGAGTATCAGGGTTGGATCCGGTCGGCGACGCGACGCCGCCCCGGGCCCGACGACCCCCTGCTCACACGTCACGGCTCCGCCGTCGTTTCACCTCCACTCCGCGTGGCGCGCGCTTAAGGGCACGGCCCACCGATCGGCGACCGATGAACGGCGGGACGCTCCCCGGGATGGACGACGCACACGGGCCGGCGGATAGCGGCCCGGACCGCGTCGTGTTCCACGTGGACATGGACTGTTTTTACGCGTCCTGTGAGCGGTTGCGCGAGCCCGAACTCCGCGGCGAGCCCCTCGTCGTCGGGATGGGGTACGAGCCCGGGGAGACCGCCGGCGCGGTCGCGACCGCGAGCTACGAGGCTCGCGAGTTCGGCGTCGAGAGCGCCATGCCCATCTCCGAGGCGCTCGAACTGCTGCCGCGGCGGGCGGGGGCGGGCGAGGGAACTGGCTGTGAGGCGACGGACGACGGCAAGGAGCCCGGAACGGGGGAGACGGAGCCCGGAACGGGGGGGACGGAGACCGGCCGCTACCGCCCCGTCGATCTCGAGTTCTACGAGTCGGTCGCCAGCGAGGTCAAAGCGGTGTTGCACGACTGCGCCGACGTCGTCCGCGAGGTGAGCATCGACGAGGCGTATCTCGACGTCACCGACCGAACCGCATGGGACGCCGTCGATGCGGGAAACGGGTCGGATCCCGACGGCGACGACGGCCCCGCACCGAGCACCGCGGCGGGGCCGGCCGACGCCCGGACGGTGGCCGAGGGGTACGCGAGACACGTCAAAGACCGGATCGAGCGGGAGGCCGGCGTTCCCGCGAGCGTC
>NZ_JBHSWW010000258.1:0-3418 GCF_042661865.1 Halorubrum tibetense | reverse complement strand
GCGGATCCTCCGGGCCGTCGCTGCGCAGACAGCGGTGTTGAGCGCGGCGGTCCACCTGCTGTGGGCGTGGCCACGGCTGGCGGACCCGACCGACCCGCGACCGTACGTGTTCGTCCTCGCGGCCGTCTTCACGGTTCTCGTCGCGGCAGCGACGCTGAAGGCGGACGAGTACCGGCGGCTGTACGCGCTCGGCGCGGGAACGCTGACCGCGTTTCTCGTCGGATACGCGGGGTGGCACGGCGCGGAGACGACTGCCGCGCTCGCGGCGGACCCGTTGGCGATCGTCGGGAAGGCCGCGGAGACGGTGGGCGTAGTCGCGTTCCTCGCGCTCTACCGCGAGGCACCGCCGACGGGCGTGGTCGTCGAACGCCGGCGTGTGCGCACGGGCGAGAGTGAACCGGACGACAGCGAGACGGACACCACGGAGGACCGGGACACCGACACGCCCAACTCCGACGGCTGAACCGAACGGAGCGCGACGGTAGAACCGACCGATACGACTTAACCGCCCGCCGGCCGACCCACGACCAGTGAGCGACACCTACCGCACGGTGGCCGAGCACGCGACAGCGACGTTCGAGGTTCGAGGCTCGGAGTTCCTCGGACACGCCGCGCCGGCGGACACGGTCGAGCAGGCGGAGACCATCATCGAAACCGTCGAGGCGGAGTACGCGGACGCGACGCACAACGTCCCAGCGTACCGGGTTCCGGCTGGAGAGGCGTCCGAGCGGACGCCCAGCACCGACGTGATGCTCCGGGAGTACAGCGACGACGACGGGGAGCCGAGCGGCTCGGCTGGGAAGCCAGCGCTGAACGTCCTCCAGCAGCGCGACATCCGCAACGTCGTCTGCGTCGTCACGCGGTACTACGGGGGAACGAACCTCGGCGTCGGCGGACTCGCCCGGGCGTACTCGCGGGCTGTCAAAGAGGCGGTCGACGACGCGGGCGTGATCGAGGAACGACCGCACCGCCGGCTCGCGGTGCGGACCGGCTACGACGATTCCGGGACCGTTCGCGGAGTGATCGAGTCGTCGGGAGTCGAGTTCGACGCCGAGTACGACGAGCGGGTGCGGTTCGAACTACGGGTACCGCTCGACGAGATCGAACCGCTAGTCGAGCGACTCAACGACGCGACGAGCGGGCGGGTCGAGATCGACTGATCCCGGCGAGAGGTGGCGCTAGCGTCGATCGAGTGGCGAGCAGGCGACGCGGAATCGGACCGTCCGCGACGGGGCGTCGCGCTCCCGTCCAGTGCGTCGCGGGCGACGGCTACGTCACGGAGGGAGTGGTCGCGGTATCGACGATAAACGGTGGGGTCAGGTGAACTTCCGGACGGTCATATCCAGCGTGTCGAGGTCGAGGATCGGGGCGTATCCGGCGTCCGGGTCGATATTGACGGACTTCTGGAAGTCGGTCTGTGCCTGCCAGCAGCCGGAGTTGACCGCGAGCACGCCGTGGTACTTCCCCCAACCCAGCTTGTGGACGTGGCCGGTGTGAAACACGTCCGGAACGTTCTCGATCACGAGGTAGTCGCGGTCCTCGGGGGCGACGCGGGTGTGTCCGCCGAACTGCGGGGCGACGTGACGCTTTTTCAGTAGCTGGTACATCGCCTTGTGGGGCTCGTCGTAGCTCGCCTTCTCCTCGGGGAGCTCGGCGATCACCTCGTCGAGCGAGACGCCGTGGTACATCAGTACGTCGACGCCCTCGACGGTCACCGTGGCGGGGTTCGAGACGATCCGCGCGTCGTGGACGTCCATGATCGAGCGGAGCTCCTCGTTGAACCCGGGTTGTGGCTCCGCGAGGCGGACCGCGTCGTGGTTCCCGGGGATCATCACGATCTCGGTGTCGGCGGGGACCTCCTTGAGGTACTCGGCGAACACCTCGTACTGGTCGTAGATGTCGACGACGTCGAGCTCCTCGTCCTGGTTCGGGTAGACGCCGACGCCCTCGACCATGTCACCGGCAAGGAGGAGGTACTCCACGGGCTCCGCCTCGGGCGTGTGAAGCCAGTCGGTGAATCGGCTCCACGCGTCCGCCATGAACTCGTCGCTGCCGACGTGGACGTCGGAGACCAGCGCCGCTTGGACGTGGCGGTCGGCCCCACCCGTGACACGGGTTCGCGGGATATCGGGGAAGTGGAGCGAGTCGGCGAAGAGGATCCCGGAATCGTCGGCGAGGGTGCCGTCGACGGCGACACACTCGTCCATCAGGATCTCGTCGACGACGTCGGCAAGCCCCTTGTCCTTCATGATCAGCGCCGGGAACGTTCCGGTGGTGTCCTCGAGTTCGACGAGCCAGTGACCGGATTTCGTCGAGCGGACGTCGTTGACGAGCCCGATCATGGCGGCCTCGCTCCCGCCGGGCATGTCCGCGATCGCCTCCGCAGGCCGGTGGTTGACCCGCCCGCGGAGCAGCTTCGAGAGCCGTTCGTAGCGGTCGCGGAACGTCCGGACGAAGTCGTCGTACTCGCCGGTTCCGGTGCTGTGACCGGTCATGTCGTTGGCGATCTCGAGCTCGCGACGGGACGGGTCCCGGTCGTGGTCGGCGGCGGCGTGCGATCCCGGTTCCGTGCCGGGTGCGTCCGTGGTCGGGGGCGTCGCTTCGTCGACGGCGGTGGCCCCCGGCGACCCCTTCGTTTCAACTGGAGATCTACCGTTTTCGACCGCCTCTCCGGCCGGTTCCGTGGCCGAAGGGGTCGAGTTCACGGTCGCAGGTGTGGGGTCGCCCGTCGCGGGTTCCGAGTCGGCCGTCGCGGACTCCGGATCAGCGGTCGTGGGAGTCGGATCGACCGCGACGTCCGAGGGGGTGGCCGGCGCGGACATCTCGTCGAGGACGCTGCGGACGTGTTCGACGGTGATCCGGAGGGCGTCGTCGGGCGCGTGGTCGACGACGGCGTCGAGGGTTTCGATCGGACGGTCCGCGCCGGCGAGGACGGTCACCGCCTCGCGCTCGGCGTTGTAGCCGCGGCTGGCCAGTTCGCTGACGATCCGGGCGTTCGACTCCAGCGGCACGTGCGGAGGGACGGCGGTGCGAGCCAAAACGGTTCCGGAGCAGCGGAGTAGTCGGAGCGGAGACGGCGACCCCTTCGACTCTCACCCGCGGTCACCGATCCCGTTCGAAGCCGGCGGCGAACGTCGACTCGGAAACCGAGAGCACCGTCGGGCGACCGTGCGGACACGCGAAGGGACGCTCACACTCTCCGAGACGGGCAAGCAGCGCACGGATCCCGTCCTCGTCGATCGCGTCACCCCGTTTTAGCGACGGGTGACACGCGAGGTCGACGAGGAGCCGGTCCCGGGCGTCGCGGCCGCCGCCACCGGCTCCCCCGTCCGACACCGATCCACCATTCGGTCCCGACCTGCCGTCTGGCCCCGATGCGCCGGCCGGACCCGAAATGCCGTTCGACACCGCCGCCAGC
>NZ_JBHSWW010000257.1:0-3433 GCF_042661865.1 Halorubrum tibetense | reverse complement strand
CGGCGACGTCGCCGTCGTTCGCGCGGCCAACGAGGGCGCACGGCTGAGCGATGAGGCCGGCGACCGGCAGAGGGAGGACCGACGCGAGGGTCGACACGGTCCCGACGAGGGACAACACTAAGCCGGACCGCGACCCGTACGGAGCTATGTCGAGTGTCCCGTTCGGCGTCGCCCGACTGGATTCGATCCTGGACGGCGGCGCACCCCCCGGAAGCGTCGTGTTGCTCGCGGGCGAGTCCGGGGCAGGCGCACGCGAGTTCATGTACACGAGCGCGGCGATGAACGCGCTCGCTCGGGCCGACGAGTCGCTGTTCGACCTCTACTACGGCGACCTCCCGGGCGACGCGGCTGTGCCGCCGGAGGTGCACTACCTCTCGTTTACCGCCGACGAGGACGCGCTCACTCGCGAGATGGGATACGCGATGGCGGACGAGGTCGTCGACGCCGCGGTCGACGGGATCGCGTTCCGTGACCTCTCGCCGGAGTTCTTCCAGCTCAGCCCGATCCCGCGGGAGTGGTACGAGGGGGAGACATCGTCGATCACGGACCTCGATAACCGCGGGCAGTACGACGACGTGCTCACCGCCTTCGGCGACTACCTGACGGAACACGCCTCCGGGAACCTGGTGTGTATCGACTCCGTCACCGACCTCGTCTCCGCCGTCTCCGACGACATGGAGTGGAGCGACGTCGCGATGGTGATGAAGGGGCTGAAGAAGGCGGCGGCCCGCTGGCAGGGGCTCATCCTGGTGTTGGTGAACGTGGACTCGCTGACCGACGAGGAGTTCGGTACCCTGATGGACGCCGCCGGCGGGACCCTCCAGTTCACGTGGGAGAGCGGGGGGTCGCGGCGCGCGCGGACGATGTTCGTCAGGGAGTTCCGCGGCGTGCTCTCGCGGCTGGAGGAGGAGAACATCGTCCGGTTCGAGACGGAGGTCCACGACGGCGGGTTCGACATCAGCGACGTGCGGAAGATCCGGTGAATCTCCTCTCCTCCTCTTCCGACCACCGAGCCTGTCCGATGTCCGAAGTATCGATACGGAGAACCACGCGACAGGTTACTTAAGCCTCCCCGATAAATGCCGAGTAGATGAGGGGGAGCGTCAATGGATGAAGCCGACTCAGGGGACGCCGTCGACCGCGCGACCGACGGGGCGACGGGCCCGATAGACCCCAGCGAAGGCGGCGACACGGGCGGCGCTCCCTCCACGTCCGAGCTCGAGAGCCTCCGGTCGCGGGTCGACGCGCTCGCCGAACGACTCGATGAAGACGTCGAGGACCTCCGTGGCCGGCTGGTCCGGACGTATCGCGAGGTCGAGAAGCGGGCAGCGGCGGACCACACACACCCGGAGACGGCCGACCGGATCGACGGGATGAGCGCCGACATCGACACGCTGGCGACCCGGATCGACGCGATCGAGAGTGAGCTGGAGGCGATCGAAGACGACGTTGGCGGGATCGAGTCCGAACTCGGCGCGGTGGGCTCCGACCTCGACGCGGTCGAAACCGATCTCGACGGACTCGGCGACGAGGTCGACCGCCTCGACGGGGCAGTCGCGAGCGCGACGGCGGACCTCGACGAGCTCGATGCCCGTGTCGAGACGCTCGCTGACGCCAACGACGACGCGATGGAGAAGCTCTCGAAGGTCGCGAACGCGGTCGTCCGGACACAGCGACAGCTCCGTGCGATGCGACAGGAGCGCGCGGAGCGCGAGCGGATCGACGCGATCCTCGCCGAAGCGAACCGACACGGCGTGCGGACGGCCGACTGTGCGGGCTGCTCGAACAGTGTCCGGCTGTCGCTGCTGTCGAAGCCGGAGTGTCCCTACTGCGGGAGCCGGTTCGGGGGGGTCGAACCCGGAAGGCGGTTCATCGGGACCTCGACGCTGACCGTCGACGACCGCCCCGCGCTGGAGGGTGAGGTCGGGTCGGCCGGTGACGGCGAGACGGGTGCCAGCGGGACCGATAACGACAGGACCGACGCCGGCTCCGCCACCGACGACATCAGCGCGCGCGGCGGTAGACGAGGATCGAACGCCGAACCGGAACGGGACGAGGGAGGACGCTCCCGATGACCGATGGCGAGGGCGCTCCGCGGGACGATCGGGACGGGGGAGACGACGACGACGACGGCGACGCCGACCCGGCGAGCGACCCGTTCGAGCACATGGAGACCGACGACCGGCCGGATCCGTTCGCGAAACTCGACGAGGCACCCGACACTGCTGATGCGGTCGACACCTCAGTAGCAGCGGAGGGAACCGGTGTCGCGACCGAGAGGAACGAGCCGGCCGGCACGTCCGGGAGTGACCCCGATGACCCGTTCGCCCGGCTCGATAGCTCGGTCGGGGCGGAGGCCGAACTCGATGCCGAGAACCCCTTCGAGCGGATGGAGATGGACGAAGTCGACGTCGACGACGTGTGGGACGCCCTCGACGCCGACGCCGAACCCGACGCGAGCATTCCGGGCCGCGGCGTGGACCCCGATCCCGACACGAGACGCGAGGACGTCGTCGACAAGCGAACGTACTGCCAGCGCTGTCCGCATTTCGCGGAGCCGCCGGCGGCGGCCTGCACCCACGACGACACGGAGATCGTCGAGGTGCTCGATTTCGCGGAGTTCCGAGTTCGCGGCTGTCCGATGGTCACCGAGGACGGTCCCGGGTTCGACCGGACGCGATAACGGGCGCGCGGCCCAACGGGCCGCCGGTGTCACCGGTCGGCGTCCACCGGACCTAAATGCGCTCGCCCCGAGCCCCGGATGTATGCAGTTCTGTGACGACTGTGGTTCGATGATGGTCTCCGACGGCGGCGAGATGGTATGTCAGAACGACGACTGTGGAGCGACGACGGAGCGCGACGAAGGGCTCGCCGAGCGATTCGAGTCCACCGTCGAGCAGACCGGGGACGAGCTGATAGAGACGGAGGAGGGGGCGAACTTCGAGGGGAAACCCACCGCCGACGACGTCGTCTGTGAGGAGTGTGGCCACGGTGAGGCGTGGTACACGATCAAACAGACCGGCTCCGCCGACGAGCCGCCCACCCGATTCTTCAAGTGCAAGGAGTGCGGTCGCCGGTGGCGCGGCTACAACTGACGAACAGGTAACCGCTCACGCCAGGCTCCTTACTCGTGCAACCGCGGTACGAGCGCATCCGCGACCGTCTCGCCCACCTCGCCGGCACGCCCGACGAAGAAGTGGTCTGACTCGAGGGGGACGGTCGGGAACCCGAGCGCCTCGGCGCGCTCGACGACGGGTTCCCAGTCGGCGGTCGTGTCGCGGGTCGCATAGACGACCGTGACAGGGGACCCATCCGCTGCCGCTCCCGCTTCTATGCCTGTCGCCGTGCCCGTCCGCGCTCCGTCTCCCGAACCGTCTCGTGCGTTCGCCTTGTCGGCCGTCCGCGACGTTCGCGCCGCGAGGTCGGCGAGCGC
>NZ_JBHSWW010000256.1:0-3488 GCF_042661865.1 Halorubrum tibetense | reverse complement strand
GGACGCGGAGCTCGACCGCCGGCGCGACCGGCTCGGCGCGGCCCGTGAGCTCTCGGACTCCGCGTTCGACGTGCTCGAACGGGTCCGAGACGGTGAGCTCCGCGACTTCGAGGCGCTCGAAGCCGCCACTATCGATCACGTCGCGAGCGAGACGGGCGTCGACCCCGCAACAGTACGAGCGGCTGCCCCAGAGGACGCGCTCGACGCCGCCGATTTCGTCTCGGCGACCCTCCGCGAGCTAGTGACCGAGCTGGAGGACGCGGTCGCCGAGCGCGAGGCGACGGTTACCGAAGCGCTCCGTGACCGGATCGGCGACGCCGACGGCGACGTCGTCCGGGCGGTCGAGGCGGTGTCGGACGTCGCCGTCGACCTCTCCCTCGGACGGTTCGCAGCGGCACACGACGCGGTCCGTCCCCGACTCGTCGACGACGGCGTCGCGGTCAGGAACGCCCGAAACCCCTTCATCGACGACCCGGTCCAGCCGGTGTCGTACGCGGTCGGCGATCACGACCTCGACGAGGGCGGGTGGGAGTCGTCCGAGCGCCCGCCGGCCGGCGACCGCGTGAGCGTCCTCACCGGCGCGAACTCCGGCGGGAAGACCACCCTCCTCGAGACCGTCTGTGCTGTCACGCTGCTCGCGTCGATGGGGTTACCCGTGCCCGCGGACGAGGCGGAAATCGGATCGTTCGACCGGATCGTGTTCCATCGCCGACACGCCTCGTTCAACGCGGGGGTGTTGGAGTCGACGCTCCGGTCCGTGGTCCCGCCGCTGGTCGAGGAGGGGCGCACGCTCATGCTCGTCGACGAGTTCGAGGCGATCACGGAGCCGGGGCGGGCGGCCGACCTCCTCAACGGACTCGTCGATCTGACCGTCGAGCGTGGGGCGCTCGGCGTGTACGTCACCCACCTCGCTGAAGACCTGAGCCCGCTACCCGACGCCGCCCGCATAGACGGCATCTTCGCCGAGGGACTCACGAACGACCTCGCGCTCCGGGTCGACTATCAGCCGCGGTTCGGCACGCTCGGCAAGTCGACGCCGGAGTTCATCGTCTCGCGGCTCGTCGCCAACGCCACCGACCGGACCGTCCGCGGCGGCTTCGAACACCTCGCGGCCGCGGTCGGCGAAGAAGCGGTACAGCGAACGCTCTCGGACGCGCGCTGGTCCCCGGACGGTGAGTAACGATGGCGGACGACACGCAGCGGGAATCGGACCCGGCCCGGATCCGATCAGTGGCGGTCCACCGCGAGGACGTCGCGAACGCGCTGGAGGCGAGCCTGCGGAGCGACCGCGTCGTGGTGTTGCGGGTGACGCCGCCGTTCTCCGGGCGGATGCGCGCACGGCTCCACAGCGTCGACGCCGATCCCGAGACGGGGTCGACCGACGGGGCGACACGCCCCGCGGGACCGACGGGGCCGATCCACCTCGACCCCCGCGCGCTCGTCGAGGAGTACCCACCGTACCCGGAGGTCGACGAGACCACGGCGGAAGGTCCGGGCGACGACGTCGAGGCGCGCCGCGAGCGACACGGGGAGCGAGTCGAGGCGTGGCGTGAGACGGTCAGAGACGCGGTCGGCGGAACCGTTTCCGTCCCGGTCGCCGACGGAACACACGAGGTAGCGGTCGTCGCACTCGGCTGAGAAACGGGAGAGCGGGTCGAACGGGTCAGCGACGGATCCGCTCGACCGCGGTGCCGGACTCCGCGAGTGCCTTGTCGGTCGCCGCGGCGACGACGATCGTATGTGCGCCGATCGCGGCGTCGAGCCGTACCTCGAACTCCCCGTCCGTCGGCGTGACCGTGGTGGATCGTCCCTCGAGGGAGACGGCGACCACCGCCCCGTCGGTCTCGCCGGAGACGACGAGCTCGTCGTCGACGACGTCGGCGACGGCCGTGAGCTCCGGCCCGTCCGGCCGGTCGGACTCCACGTAGCGGTCGCGGACGAACGCCGGCGTCTCCACCGGCTCGCCCGCGTCGACCCCGTGCGCCAACCGGATGAACCCGGCCATCGACCAGGCGAGCGGCGTCGCCCCACCGGTCCCTTCGCCGAACTCCCAGCCGTACTCCGTCGGGTGCTCACGGTCCCACACCTGCTCGGGGAGCATCCGACCGTCGTTGCCGAAGCCGGCCATCGTCTCCAACAGCGCGTCGGGCTCTAACGCGTCCTCGTCAGTGCCGCCGAAGCCGTCCGGGCCGTCGGCGCGAGCGCGGAGCTCGTACTCCCCGCGCTCGCCGGTGAAGATCGGCCAGAGCCGACCCTCGCCGTTCCCCATGCCGGCCCACGGCGCACCGGGGTCCTCCGAGCCCAGCTCGCCGTAAGCGTCGCCGACGTAGCGGTACCACGCGGGGCCGTGTGGCGTGTCCGCGCGGATCGCGTCGTCGTCGACCGCCACCGAGTTGCGGACGACGGGGTCGTCGGCCGGTTTCACGCCCAACCGAACGAGCTCGAGGAAGCCGCCGTCGACGATCTCGCGCTCGTCGTACGTGGGGCCGTCGTTGGCGATGGTGCGGGGACGCCCGGTGTCCGGGTCGCCGTCGGCGGTGATCCGGAGGTAATACGGCGTCTCCGCGTGCCGTTCGGTGCCCGTCTCCGTGGCACACCACTCCTCGATCCGGTCGGTCCAGTCGTCGGCGAGCGCCAGCCACGCGAGCGCGTCGGCGCGGAGTTCGACCGGATTCGGGATTCCCGGACCGTCCGGATCGACATCCGTCGGGTTCCCGGACGCGGTGCCCGTGTCGTCCGCCCCGTCGACCGGGACTCCCGTCCGGCCACCGTCCGCGGTGGCGGGCTCGCCGCCCGTTCCCGCGATCCGATCGGCCTCGGCGAGCGCGAGCGCGGCCCCACAACAGAGCCCGGCGATCTCCGCGGCGATGCTTGACGGCGAGTAGCCGGCCTCCTCCTCCCAGCGCTCCTGAGCGGTCTCCGGCCCGTTTCGCGCGACGTAGCCGAGCGACCGCCGGACCTGGTCGTACGTGTAGTCGGCGTCCGACAGCGACACCCCTGCCTCGTACAGTTGCCAGGCCATCACCGAGGGGTACGCGATGTTGTCCATCTGCTCGCCACCCCACCGCGTCCGCCCGTCGATGTAGGAGTTCTGGGGGAGGAACCCGCTGTCGTCCTGCTGGACGTTGTAGAGGTACGCCAGCGCGTCCGCCCCGCGTTCGACCTCGCCGACCTCGACGAGGGCGGTGAACACCTGATACAGGTCACGCGACCAAACGAAGTTGTAACCGTAGCCGCGGTCCTCCGCGGCGTACTCGGTCTCACCCCACGGCACCGACGGGCTGGCTATCCCCGCGCCGTCCTGTCGTTTGTCCTCGACCGCGGCGAGCGTCATGAGCGCGAACCGGTACTGCGTCAGGAGGTCCTCGTCGCCGGTCACGGACGCGGGAAACTCGCGGCCAGCGAGCCACTCGCGCCACGTGTCGGCGTACGCGGCCGAGACGTCGGCGAACCCCTCGGCGAGCGCGCCCTGTGCCTCCCCGAGCGCG
>NZ_JBHSWW010000255.1:0-3494 GCF_042661865.1 Halorubrum tibetense | reverse complement strand
TTCTTCGCGGTCGTCGCGGTCGGAACGACGGCCGTAGCCGGCTGTCTCGACTTCGCGGCCGGCGACGGAGCACAGGGTCCCGACGGGACGCCCGCGACCCTCTCCTGTCCCGACGGGGGGTTCGTTCGTCTCGACGCCCCGTTCGACGAGCCGATCGAGACGCGAACCGTCGAGACCGACGACACACGCTTCGAGCTCTCGACGGAGGCCACCTCGGAGACGTACGGCTCGACGCTCCGGCTCGTGTTGCGGAACAGCGGCGGGGCGACCGCCAGAACGGAGGGGGAGTACGCGTATTCGATCCAGCGCCGGACGGACGAGGGCTGGCTCGACGTCCGGGGAGCGACCGGCGGCGCTCCCGCGACGCTCCCGCGCGAGGAACGCCCGCTCGACCCGAACGGGACGTACAGCTGGTCGCTCCGCCTGAACGAGGAGTCGTTGACGTCGGCGGTTCCCGAGCGCGAGCTCGACGTCTGCCCGCCGCTCGGTCCCGGTACGCACCGGTTCGTCTACTGGGGGATCGTCGATGCCTCGCCCGTCGGCGTGGAGTTCGAGCTCGTCGGTTGAATCGCCCCCGAAGCCAATCGCGGGGTTCCCCGCCCGGCGGTCGGTCGTTGCTGCCGCTCCACCGAGGCGTCAGAACCCGATCCACTCGGAGGGCTGCCCCATCCGCCCACGGACGCGGAACTGGCGCTCGTCGTCTTCGACGCGCGTCTCCACCACGAGCTCGAACGGTTCGTGGAGCGTGTGTATCACCTGTTCGTCGTGTGTCGTCGATCCCACGACCCCAACGAACGGCCAGTCCTGCCCGGAGGCCTGCGAGGTCATCACGCGAGTGAACCGGAAGATCCGTTCCGGCTCCCAGTACATCAACAGCTCCGACAGCGAGTAGACACCGACCGCGCGGGAGAGCCCGGCCGAGGACTCGACGACGTCAGTGAACTTGATCCCGATCTCGGTCAAGTCGCCCGGGCTTCCGACGTACTTCGTGGTCGGGGTGTCCGCGGGCTTGTCGCCCTGTTGGTGCGTGACACAGTCGATAACGATCACGTCGTCGGCGCTGCCGCCCGTGGCGCGTGCGTAGTCCGTACGGACCTTCTCGGCCGTGCGGCCGGTCGAGACGAGGATGGGCGCGTCCGACCACGCGGCGAGAAGGCGGTTGAACAGGTCGTACTTCCCGCTCATCGGGGGGCCGCTGATGAGCACGCTGTCGGCGTCGAGGACAGCCTCGGGAAGCACGCTCATATGTCCCACCTGAGGGCGAGTCCGGTAAAACCCTTCCGAGGGATCACTTTCGGAGGAACGACGGGAGGTCAAGTGACGACGGAGGCCCGTTCCGCGGTCGCTCCGTGAGAGTCAGTTCGCTGAGGGCTCCGGGAAGCGCCGCCGGCACCGGCGGGCGGCGAGGCGTCCCCGCGGCGTCGACGAGCTCCTTCCACACCGCCTCGGGCTCGTCGACCGGCGCTTCGAGCGCCTTCGTCCGTCCCTCGTCGTAGGCGAGCTCCACCAGGCTCCGGTCGTACGCGCTCGGGAACGCGGCTAGGACGCGGTCGAGCTCGGTCGGTCGGTCGCTCCCACAGCCCGCGGCGACGCCGAGCGCGAACGCCCGGTCGACTGCCTCCCCGCGGTCGAGCTCGGCCTTCTCCCAGTCCGTGCCGAAGGTCCGATCGTACATCAGTGGGTCACCGTCGCCGCCCCACCGACACGAAGTCCACCGTCGGTAAACTCGACGTCTTGGATGTCGGTATCGATGTCCGCTCCACGCATCTTCAGCACCTGTAGTCCGCGGCGCATCCCGTCGTCCTCCAAGTAGTTATGCATGAACACGACACCGTGTGCGAGGTAGTGCTCCTCGGAGTACGCGCTCGGATCGGTCATCTCGGAGATGAGGAGCGTGGTCGCGTCGGTTCGTTTAAGCGACGAGAGGAGTTGGATCATGGTGTCCTCGTCGTCGTCGAGCAGGAATCGCAACAGCATCGTCGAGTCGAAGACGATGCGGTCGATGTCGCGGGAGTTGATGAACCCAGTGAGTCGATTAGCGACGCCGGACCGATCCCGGCGTTCGCCGGGCAGTCCGAAGAACCGACGACCGTCGGCCGAGAAGGAGTCCAAGAACGTGATACGGTCGGTTTCCAGGGCGCGGTCGAAGCCGAAATCGTAGCCGCCCATATCGCGTTTGATCCCCGCTTTGGTCTCGTGCATGCTGACGTACAGCACGTCGTCCCCGTTTCGGGCCCCCTGCGCGGCGAACTGTGAACAGAACGTCGTCTTCCCACTGCCGGGCGGGCCGCTTACCACGTACAGTCGATCGGCTGGGAACCCGCCGTCGACCACCTCGTCGAAGCCGGGGACCCCACTGGAGACGCGCATACCTGGATCCTCGCGGGTTTCCGCATAAGCCTTGCCGCCCGGTTTTCAGCGGTGAGAACGCCGAGTGATCGTCGAGTCGCCTCGGCCACACGCAAAAGCGCCCGATTCGAGTTAGGCTGTCGTCGACTCGTCGACCGGGACATCGGTGCCCTCGCCCCCGTCGACTGCGGGATCGACCCACACGACGAACCGGTCGTCCGACTTGACGATCCCGTTGATCCCCTGATCGTCCGTGGTCGTGCCCTCGTCGACGTCCTCGACACCGACGTCACGAACTTGGAACACCTCATCGACGATCCACCCGACGGTGCCGCCCTCCGAGAGCCGGTCGTCGTCGAACACGACGATCCGCTCTCGGGGGCCCGTCCCCTCGATATCGAACAGCGTCTTGGGGTCGACGATCGTCGTCGTCCGTCCGCGGAGGTCCATCACGCCCTCGACGTGGTCGGGTGAGTTGGGGATCCGCGTGAGCTCGCCGGCGTCGACGATCTCGTCGATGACGCCGATGTCCAAACAGTACGTTCCCTCGCCGAGGCCGAACTCCAGTACCTTCGTGAGCTCGGCGTCCGTCTGTATGGCTGCCATACACGACGGTGTGTGGAAACGACTCATAACCGTGTCCCCTGAATTATCACCGGTGATTACTGGGTCCGTGGGTTTATGCCGATTCTGGGCGGTCTCTCGGACATGAGTAGGACGACGGATCGACGCGGTGGGCGGGGGCACGCTCCGCGGGTGGTCGTCGTCGACGACTCCCCGTTCATGCGGGGGCTGATCGCCGACCTCCTCGACGACGCCGGGGTGGCGGTCGTCGGCGAGGCCGGCGACGGCGCGGAGGCGCTCGAAGTCGTCGCGGAGACGCGACCGGACGTAGTGACGATGGACGTCGAGATGCCCGGAATGGGCGGACTCGAGGCGGTCGAGCGGATCATGGCCGAGACGCCGACGCCGATCCTGATGCTGTCGGCACACACCGACGACGGGGCGGCAGTAACGTTCGAGGCGCTCGAGCGCGGTGCGGTCGACTTCTTCGCGAAGCCGGGTGGCGAGGTGTCTGCCGGCGTCTCCCGCGAGGCTGACCGGCTCGTCGCTGCCGTGCGGTCGGTGGCGGACGCCGACCTCGA
>NZ_JBHSWW010000254.1:0-3533 GCF_042661865.1 Halorubrum tibetense | reverse complement strand
ACGCCGCGGAGGAGCGGTTCGACGAGGCGTACGACTGGCGCGACGTCGCCCGACCGATGCCGTACGGTCTCGTCGAGGGCGACGACGGCGAGCCCGCGGGCGAGACGTTCGAGTGGGCGCTCGCGACCGACGACTGCGGCGACTGTACCTTCTACGAGGAGACGGACGGGCAGGGGGCGTGTACCGTCCACGACGCCCGACCGCTGATCTGCCGGACGTATCCGTTCAGCGTCGCGCTCGGCGGAACGAGCCAGCCGATGGGCGAGGCGGTCGACGCCCAGGGGCTGGTACGGGCCCACGAGTGTGAGGGGCTCGGGCGCGACATCGACCGGGCGGACGCGGAGGCGCTGGCGGAAGCGTTGAAAGAGCGGGCGGTCCGGGAGCTGCGGGAGGCGATCGGGGTTCGGGACGGCTACGACCCGACCGCGTCGGCCCGCGCGGGCGGCGCGGTCGTGTTCGACTCTGAGGGGCCGAAGCGGGTGGACGGGACGCCGGTCGACGGGGGCGACTCCGACGGCGACTGACCGAGGTCCCGTCCGCTCGCGCGGAGGCGACCGGAGCCCTCGACCCCACCCTGCCAACAGTCGGAGCTGGGTCGGAACGGGCGGTACAACTATGGTGTGGGGCCCCGACGTTTCGGTGGAGTCTTAGCATGGAAATCTCC
The DNA here is from genome assembly GCF_042661865.1 of Halorubrum tibetense. GTDB lineage: Archaea > Halobacteriota > Halobacteria > Halobacteriales > Haloferacaceae > Halorubrum > Halorubrum tibetense. The sequence continues at coordinate 2,869 of NZ_JBHSWW010000254.1, read as the reverse complement.
GAGAAGCTCCTTTGTCTGTTCAGTGCCGATATCCGCGAGGAGGACGACGAGTACGTGATCGAGGTGCCGCGCCGGGAGGTCGACACCGGGTCGCTCGAACCCGGGGAGACGTACCGGGTCGCGCTCATCGCGCGTGACGACTTCGAGAACGACGCCGACGTCGACGACCGTGGGGGCGGAAGCGCCCACGAGGACGGACCGCAGCCGCCGGTCGAGCCGGGCGAGATGCGGTACGTCGAGATCGAGGACCTCGGCAAGCAGGGCGACGGGATCGCCCGTGTCGAGCGAGGGTACGTGATCATCGTGCCCGACACGGAGGTCGGCGAGCGCGTGAAGATCGAAGTGACCGAAGTGAAATCGAACTTCGCGGTCGGCGAAGTGATCGACGACGACGTCTGAGCGTCCCGGACGCGACCCGCCGGACGCGACCCGCGGATCAGTCGGCGGCGCGGTCGCGGTCCGGGACCCGCGCGTCCCAGTAGGAGACGGAGGCGACGTAGTCGCCGGGGATCGTGTTTCCGATCAGCTCGTCGAGCGCGCGGAACGGGGTGGCGATGATCCCGGGGAGCTCGCGATAGAACCCGTACGGGAGGACGAAGTCGTGCTCCTCGCCGGCGAGCGTCAGGCCGGCTTCGCCGAGCATCGTGGCTACCTGCCGCTCGGAGTAGAGCCGCGAGCCCATCGGGAGCAGCCACGTGTACAGCACGCGGAGGCTCCGTCCGTTGAACGTGTCGAAGAACACCTGATCCCTGCTCACCCGACGGAGCTCCCGCATGAACTGCAGCGGCTCCTCCATCAGGTGGAAAAAGCGCATCGCGACGACGGAGTCGAAGTGGTCGTCCGGGAACGGGAGCCGCGAGGCGTCCCCGCGCATGAACTCGACGGTGTCGGAGAGCCCCGCGTCGGCCGCCTTCGCGCGTCCCTGTTCGAGCATCTCACGGGAGATGTCGAGGCCGATGATGTCGGCACCCTGGTCGGCGAGCATCGTCGTGAACCGACCGGTGCCGCAGGCGACCTCCAGCACGCGGTGTCCCTCGTCGATCGGTCCGAGCGCGGAGAGCACGGCCTCCTTCTCGCGCCGGTCGATGAGCGCACCGCCGCCCGTGAACCGGACGTCGTCGTACTCCTCGGCCACCTCGTCGGCCTGATACCAGTCCTGACCCTTCACGATACTGCCGATGAACACCGAACGACCAAAACCGTACTGGATGCGCGACGAGCGGACCCGGTCGCGGTCCAATAATAATCGAGGACCGTCGCGGCGCGACGGTCCCGCGGGCGGCCCGTCAGCCGCTCGTCGATATCTCCTCGGTGGGGATCCGGATCAGCACCCGAGGGCCGGACTCCTCGCCGTGGTGCGGGTACTCGTCGACATCGAAATACCGCCGTGCCAGCTCGTCGATGTGCGCTTTCGCGCCCTCCTCGGTGAGTTCGGCCTCGCCGCGGACGGAGACGTACCGGTACGGGTCGTCGGGGTCGACCACGCTCACGCCGACCTTCGGGTTCGCCCGCACGTTCCGCTCCTTGCGACGGCCGCGAGCCGTGTTCACGAGGACGTACTCCCGATCGTCGTGGTCTACCCACACCGGCGTGACGTGTGGGGTGCCGTCGGGTAACACCGTCGCGAAATGAGCGAACGATTCCTTCTCGAAGATATCGACGTGCGACTCCGGGATCACGTCGAACGGTTCGGGTCGCCGCGACAAAAATCCGCCCGATCGATCGGTATTGACGGCGATCCGACTACTGATATTAACACCTTATACACTTACGATAGGATTCCCCCATATGTAGCCAACCTTTACCAATAGGCAGTGACTCCTCCTGTCGTATGAGTACCAGTCCCGTGGGGACACCCGACCAGGACCGTCTGTCCGAAAGCGAATACCGCGACCGTCTGCGCGAGCTCCCGCCCAGCGCCAAGCTCGTCGCGAAAGTGTTGGAGAGCGACTCGCCGCTCTCACAGGGCGGTCTCGCCGAGGAGTCGCTGCTGCCCGACCGCACCGTACGCTACGCGCTCAACCGCTTGGAGGAGGAGGAGCTGGTCGATTCGCGGTACAGTTTCAAGGACGCCCGCAAGCAGGTGTACTACCTGACGGTCTGACCCCACGGACCACCCGTTTTCGACCGTTCCCGTCCCGTCCAACAGCCTGCTTTTTCCCGCCGTCACGTCACGGGGTCCTTTTTATATCCCCGGGGCGATCGTCACCCGTATGGACCTGTCGGTCGTCGTCCCGACGCTCAACGGCCGGGACCGGTTAGCCGCCTGCCTCGACTCGGTGGCGGCCGGCGCGCCCGACGCGGAGGTGATCGTCGTCAACGGTCCGTCCGCGGACGGCACCACCGGAATGGTTCGTGACCGGGACGACGTCGACGTGCTCGTCGAGATCTCCGACCGCACGGTCAACGTCGCGCGGAACGCCGGGATCGAGGTGGCGACCGGCGACGCCGTCGCGCTCGTGGACTACGACAACCGGATCGCCGACTCGTGGGTCGACGGAGTGCGACGCGGCCTAGCGGAGGCCGACGTGGTAACCGGACCGGCGACGCCGACCGGATCGAACGCGGACGCCGCGGGCAACGAGGCGGGCGACGAAGCGGGGGCCGACCCCGGGATGACGGCTGACGGCGACGAGAGTGGATCGGACGACGAACCCGAACACGGGCCGGAGCGTCGTCGGATCGCGGGCCAGGAGGTGACGTACTTCACGAGCGGTAACGTCGCCTTCCGTCGGGAGACGCTCAGGGACCTCGACGGGTTCGACGAGTACCTCCACATCGGCGGCGCGCGCGACGCGGCCCATCGGTTGGCGCGCATGGATCGCACGGTGGCGTGGGACGGCGCGGTCGCGGTCACGAAGGAGCCGCC
>NZ_JBHSWW010000253.1:0-3567 GCF_042661865.1 Halorubrum tibetense | reverse complement strand
GAGACCGTGACCTCACGGCCGAACGCGGCGGCCACCGCCTCCATGGTCACGTCGTCCGGCGTCCCGCCGATCCCGCCGGTGACGACGACCGCGTCGAACGCCTCGGCGTACGCCGCGACGCGGTCGGCGATCGTGAGTCGGTCGTCCGGCACCGAGAGGATCCGCGTCACCGTCACGCCCCGGTCAGCGAGTTCGGCTGCGAGCCAGTTGGCGTTCATGTTCACGGTGTCGCCCGCGAGCAGCTCGTCTCCGACCGTAATGAGCGCGACGTCCATCACCGGACGTACGATGGCGGCGGGTTTCAGGGTTCGGTCGGGATCACGATTCGATCCGCTCGTACGTGACGAACGCCAGCCCATCACCGTCGCTGTCGTCCCTGCCGTCGCTGTCGTCCCTGCCGTCGCTGTCGTCCTCGCCGTTGCCGTCGTCGCCGTCGTCACCGTCATCCCGGCCACTTCCACCGTCGCTGCCGGGGGTCTCCCGGGCCGTCTCCCGCCAGCCGTCCGCGTCCCACGCCGGGAAGTGCGTATCGCCCTCGGGGCGCTCGGGGATCTCCGTCAGTACCATCCGGTCCGCGAGCGGGAGGAACGCCTCGTAGACGGTCGCCCCGCCGATCACGTACACCGTGTCGACGCCGTGGTCCGTCGCGGCGGCCGTGGCTCGCTTGACCGCCTCGTCGAGGTCCCCGGCGAGCACCGCGCAGTCTGGGAGATCGAGATCGCGAGTGGAGAGGACGACGCTCGTCCGCTCCGGGAGCGGCCCGCCGATCCGGTCGACGATGCTCTCGTAGGTGGTTCGCCCGACGATCACGGGATGACCGCTCGTCAGTCGCTTGAAGTGGGCGAGGTCCGCAGGGTAGTGCCACGGCATCCCCGCGTCCGCACCGATGACGCCGTTCTCCGCGACCGCCGCGACGAGGACGAGATCGACCCGGTCGCGGTCACTCCCCTCGCGGTCGGTGTGACTGCCCATCTCACGGTCGCTCCCCGGCATCACTCCGCGACCGCGAAGGAGATCCCCTCCGCGCAGTCGTACTCGACGACCTCGACATCCTCGTACGTCAGCTCGTCGAGCGGGATGTCGGCGATCTCGATCCGCGGCCGCTCGCGCGGCTCCCGAGAGAGCTGTTCGAGCAGGCCGGGGACGTGGTCGTACCCCTCGTCGCCGTCGGCTTCGGCTGGGGCCGTCGCCTCCAGCCACTCCTTCACGCGCAGGTAGTCGACGTCGTCCTCGACGTCCGCCAGCCGCTCTTGGAGTCGGGGGAGGTTGTCGGCGTACCACTCGCCGCGCTCGCCCTGCCCGCAGTAGACGTGCGCGTCGACGACGGTGTGGCCGAACTCGCCGACCTCGAAGCCGGTCCGCTGGGCGAGCGCGTTCGCGAGCAGCGCGTACGCGGCGATGTTGAACGGGACGCCGAGCGCGATGTCCCCCGAGCGCTGCGTGAGATGGAGGTTGAGCTTCCCGTCCTGGACGTTGACGACGAACGTGTAGTGACACGGCGGGAGCGTCGAAACCGTCGCGTTCGCCGGGTGCCACGCGTTCACCACCATCCGTCTGGAGTGGGGGTTCTCGCGGAGCGTGTCGAGCACGTATCCGATCTGGTCGAACGTTCGGCGTTCGGTCCCGTCCGGCCCCTCCTCGACGGTCACCCAGCGATGGCCGTCCTCGGGCCACGTCTCGCCGGGAAGCGCGTCGCCGTCGTCGGGGACCGGGTACCGTCGCCAGAATCGGCCGTACGCGGTATCGAGGTGCCCTTCCTCGTCGGCCCACGCGTCCCAGATCTTCGTCTCCTCGCGAAGGTTCCGGACGTGCTCCTCGCCCGAGAGATACCACAACACCTCGTGTATCAGCGAGTTCCAGCGGTAGCCGTCCATCCGTTTCGTCGTTAACAGGGGGAACCCCTCGGCGAGGTCGACGGTGTACTGGCCGCTGAACGTCGCGATGGTGTCCACGCCGGTTCGGTTCGGCTTGTACGTGCCCGTCGAGAGCGTGTCGTCGACGAGATCGAGGTACTGTTGCATGGTGTCGTGGCGTGCTGACGTCGCCCCGGCGACCCGGTCGTCGGAGCGATCGGTCTATCGGCTCAACGAACCGCGCTACATTAATCGATCTCCTTTCAGGCGGCTTTTCACTTCCGTCCGAACACCCGGTCCCTGAGTCGCCCGATCGTTCCGTCCCTCACGCGTCGAACGGCTTTCGAGGCGGTCCGCCCCGCGATCGTCGCCGTGAACGCGCCACGAACGAACCAGCCGGTCGGGACCCGATCGGGGAAAGTGAACGGCCCGATACGGGAGACGCCCACCGTCCGCGACTCGGTGAATCGTCGCACGCCTTCCGGCCCGTTGCGCCGGCCGATCCCGGAGTCGCCGAACCCGCCCATCGGGGCGTCGCGCGCGCCCCACCCGGTCAGGAACCCGTCGTTCACCGAGACGGTCCCGCAGTCGATCTCGCGGGCGACCCGCGCGCCCCGGTCGCGATCCGCGGTCCAGACGCTCGCATTCAATCCGTACGGGGAGTCGTTGGCGGCCGCGACCGCCGCGTCGGCATCGGGGACGGGCGCCACCGAAACGACCGGCCCGAACGTCTCCTCGCAGGCGACCGTCGCGTCCGGGTCGACCCCGGTCACCACCGTCGGCTCGAAACAGAACGGCGCGACGTCCGGACGGTGACGGCCGCCGGTCTCGACGGTCGCGCCACGGTCGCGAGCGTCGTCGACGTGTGACCGCACCCGATCGAGCTGGTCGGCGTCGATCAGCGAGCCGAGGTCGGCGTCGTAGTCGTAGCTGGTTCCGAGCGTCAGTCGTTCCGTTTCGCGAACGAACGCGTCGAGGAACGCGTCGTAGGCGGACTCGACGACGTAGATCCGCTCGGCGGCCAGACAGAGCTGACCCGCGTTCGAGAAGCAGGCTTGGACCGCGCCACGGGCGGCCTCGTCGACGTCGGCATCACCGAGCACGACGAGCGGGTTGTTGCCGCCGAGCTCCAGCGAACAGTCGATCAGGTTCCGCCCGGCTCGCTCGGCGACCGCTCGGCCCGTCTCGGTGCTCCCGGTAAACGCGACGTAGTCGACCCGGTCGATCAGTGCGGGGCCCACGATAGGTCCCTCGCCGGTGACGACGGTCAGGACGTTCTCGGGAAGACCGGCGTCCTCCAGTAGCTCCGCGAGCGCAAGCGCGGTGTACGGCGTCTTCTCGTCCGGCTTGAGCACGACCGCGTTGCCCGCGAGCAGCGCTGGGATCGCGTCCGCGACCGACAGTGTGAGCGGATAGTTCCACGGCGAGATCACGCCCACGACGCCGACCGGCTCATAGGTGACCGTCGCCGTCGAGAGCCCCGGGACGGCGGCCGTTCGGCGGTCCTCGGCGATCGCGTCCGGTCCCTTCCGAGCCGCATACTCGCACGCCAGCGGCACCTCGAACAGCTCCTCGACGGCGGTCCGACGCGACTTCCCGGTCTCCAGCTGGAGGAGGTCAAGCAGCGTCGACCGACGGTCGAGCAGGAGGTCGGCGGCCCGGTCGAGCACCGCAGCCCGTTCGGCGACCGGTCGTTCCGCCCACGCCGCACCGG
>NZ_JBHSWW010000252.1:0-3590 GCF_042661865.1 Halorubrum tibetense | reverse complement strand
TTACGCTTACCAGCGCTTCGAAGACACTCCAAGACCAGTTCGATCTGATCCGCCGCCATCAGACCAGATCACGCGCCTGTCGATGTGATCGACTGGTTCTAGCGAATTTAATGATTTTCTTCGACGTGAGACCCCTCTTACCCCGGTTTAACAGGCTCTGTTGAAATCCTCTTTTCCAGATATATTCTCGCCTGAAACAGCCGGTCAATGAGAACTGCTTATTGACCGCCGAGAGTTCTGCCAGCTCAGAGAGATGTTCTGAGAGACGTGCGAGATACACAGCGCGAATACAGCACTATGTGAACTCACTCTACGAAAGAGAAGTTGCCTGCAGCGTAGATTTTATTATCGACGAAACCACTTAGAATTAGCCAAATCTGAAGACATTTGTTTGAGAAGTTAGTAATTCCCCATATGTCCTCCAGACGGGCGTTTCTCGCCACCGCAGCGACTGTCTCGATTACGACATCAGGATGTCTTGGTCGTCTCTCATCCTCTAGAAGTACCACTTCACTGACTCTTCGGGAACCTATTTTTGAACAGGATTCAGAGAGATGGCAGGACTCACCCTTCGAAGCAGCCGTGTTTTCAACACCAGAAGAAGCTAAAACTGCGCTCAATACACATATTGAAGGGATTGAGCCTGCAATAGAACAGGCCGTTAATTTTGACCCAGATACCGAATTTCTCGGAGTGTGCGCGTCAACAAGAGAGTTCGTCCCCCAAGGGACCCGAAAGGGATGGTGCCCGGAAATAGAGATCGATGATGATCGATTGGTCTTTCGATTTCCATTCGAGGAGTGGCCGAATGAACTCGAAGAGCCATACGTAAACAGGGTTATTCTACGAGTACAGCAGCCAAGCCTATTGACAAGCCAACCTACCCGCGCAGCGATCGAAATAGAAACGATTGAACGTCATGCTGACATCCGTTCCTGTTCTGATTAATAGATTAGATAATACCTCGACGTTTCGTGACCAATTAATCATGCGAAACAGAGTGCAAGAAGTTTCGCGCTGCACTCATCCTCTGTATCTCACACAGTATTTCTAATAGACTTCTGAGAGGTAGTTGCTGATCGCGGTACGTGTGCAACCTGTATTGACCGATTCGTGAGTGCTCTGTACTGAGCGATTCCTGTGTAGGTGTGAGACGACTTCTATGACACCCTCACAGAGAATAATAATGTCTGAGGCGGTCAGCTAGAACTTCGTTAACTTCCGTATCCAGAGTGATCGCGCTGAGCGTTTGTTAGTGCACGATGCCGGACCTCCATTTTCGACTGCTCATCCCGACCATCGTAATGTTGCTCCAGTACGTCGGCTGTTACATCACATCGGCTACCAACGATGGGCTGCTCAACCCCAGTTTTGAGTTGGTGGGTGATGTATCCTCGCCGAATTGTATGCGGTGATTTGGTCGATGGGCATTTTGAGGCTGAACCAGCTTTCGTAGCCTCACATTCATCAGGGTCTCTGCTGTGGGGGCATTCATTCCCAGTCGCACACGGCCTTGTCCACTTGTAGACATACTTCCTGACTGTGCTTTTGCTAATGCGACCATGTGATGTTGCTAGTAGGGGTTGTCTCCCGTGGTCATCGGTGACGCTTGGTCGATTAACTTCGATGTAGTCATCGATGACCGTACAGGCGCTTCGGCTTAGTGCGATCAGCCGTTCGCCTCCTTTACCATTCTTGAGGTTAGTACCCGTATCGGGCCGATGGCGCACACGGAGATGGGGTGGGTCTCCATTTGGACGATAGTCGTCAATATCGAGTCCGACAACCGTCCCCGTACGGGCACCGGTATCCACTAACAAGGTCCAAACCGCATGCTCCAACGACGCGTAGTGGTAGTCATTGAGCCAATCCAATATCTCTTGAGCATGATCTCCATCTAGGGCTTCATCGCGCGCCTCATCCTCCTCAGATACATTCGGGATAACCACCGTTTCGTGTAGGTTCGGACGGGCCGCGTTGATCTGCTCACAATATTTGATGAACTGGCGCACACATGTCTGTTGAGTCTTCTCAGTGGATTGGCTTAGCCTATCTACTTTTTTTGCTCCGTCCTCACGTCGCCAGATACGGTACTGGTGGAGTTTCCGCCCGGTAAGGTCGTTCAGATTGTCCATTCCTTGCTTGTCGCACCACTCTGCGAAGAATCCGAGTGCGGATTCGTACTGATACTGAGATGACGGGCGGAGTTCCTGAATCCTAGCATCGCTAAACATCTCAATCGCTTTTTCGGGGGTGATCGCCTCTAGCCTTGTGTGAGAGGGTTCGTCGACTGACGCTGACGTGCTATGCTGCTTGGTCCGCGATGTTGGTGTGTTTCGTGACATCGCGATTTGGGTTAACCGCCGAACCGGGAACTTCGCGTTTAGTGAGCTTCTAACGTCAAATCACCCCAGCGGTTACATTCTAGACTTCTTTTATACTTCGCGTCAACAAAAACAGACTTACGTACTTTTACTTTGATATTATATTTGACACACACCGCTGAGTTAGTTAAATTGTTGTTAAGATATATTTCACTTACAAATGGGGTGCTCACCGCTGTTAGCGAGGATATTTATATATGACCTTAGCCGGATCATCACTTACGAATGTCGCGCGCAGATACCCGTGGATTTCTCACCGATAAGGACAAGGAATGGCTCCGGGGAGAGATTGATTATGAACATAGACAGTCAGCAGCTAATAGGCGCGCAGCAATCCGAAACCGAGTCGCTGCAGCTCTCTCTGACTTCGCAGAGCTGAATCAACACTGGACAGAAAAGGAGCGCCGTCGCACACTTGATGAAGTTAAGGATTCAGAAGAGACAGCAGCGGACATAATCGAGTTTCTCTATATTTGGCTGAACGAGCGTGCTGCTGACCCTGAGGAGATGGTTGGTGACCAAGCTGATGATAACGCCCTTGCTTTCCGTCGAGCACTTTGTGGCGGCATCAAGAAAGGCAAACAGCACTTTGGAAGCGCACCAGATCCTGTTTTGATTGACTCTAACACCGAGTTGTTTGAAATCCCCAGCGCAGATGAGTTACAGCGAGAGCTCAACACAAGCCAGTGGAGGCTGCTCAATGAGTATGTCCGGGGAACATTTGAGGGAGATGATGACGAGGTAATCGAGAAGTCAGAAGCCGCAAACCAGTATGAGATAGGGCTACAGCTAGCTGTGAGAGACGAATTACACCATCGTCGCGTTGGAGCAGACTCTGAAATGAATAGGCACGACCAAATGATACGAGCGTCTATTCCCCAATTCGATTCGGAATAGCAGGCTCTGTTGAAATCCTCTTCTTCAGATAGGTTCTTACCTGAAACAACTGGTCGCTGAAGGGTGCATGTTGAACACTAAGAGATCTACCAGTTTAAGAAGGTGTTTCGATAGCCATGCGAGATACACAGCGCGTATCGCTCAGTGATGTTTCGACGGTACAACCAGATTCAAGACTGCTCAGGTACAGTACGACTGCTCAACCCTCAGTTTGTCTTCTCCAATTACCACTCTCAGTCGGATGTTCGGGCAGCTGCCGACGTTCAGGCCGAACTCTTCTCGTCTTCCATCATCGAGAGCAACATCTAC
>NZ_JBHSWW010000251.1:0-3600 GCF_042661865.1 Halorubrum tibetense | reverse complement strand
ACCGTCGTTCGGACCGAGCGCAGCGCGCGGTCGGCGGCGGCGGGCTCGGGGAGGTCCTTATAAAAACGCGTCGCGTCCCCGTACAGTTTCTCCTGGTCGGCGGTCTGGTTCGCGCCCGAATCGCGGAGCTCGGGCGGCCGGTCGGCGGTGAGCGCGAGCAGCGGGACGCGGGCGTTGCTCGCCTCCATCACCGCCGGGTGGTAGTTGGCGGCGGCGGTGCCCGACGTACAGATCAGCGGCGTCACGCGGCCCGTTCGACGCGCGCGCCCCAGCGCGAAGTAGGCGGCCGAGCGCTCGTCGAGCAGCGAGAAGACGTGGAGCTCCTCGTGGCGCGCGGCCGCCACCGTCAGCGGCGTCGAGCGGCTTCCGGGGGAGACGACGACGGCGTCGACACCCGCGTCAACGAGCTCGTCGACGATCGCCCGTGCCCACAGCGTGTTCCGGTTCGGCGCGGTCATTAGCGGCAGTAGATCCGCGCGGGATAAGTATCCCGGCAACTCGCGGTCAGGTGGCGGGCGGTCGCGTTCTACAACCCTTATACGCGCCGACCGACTTCGATCGGGCATGAGCGATGACGACGCCGTCGAGGTCGAGCCGACCGAGTCCGACGACACGGCGGAGGCGACAGACGAGCCGGACCCGACGGACGCGCCGGACGCGACGGAAGAATCGGACGCGGCCAATGGAATCGAGGGGTCCGACGAGCCGAGCCTCGCGGATCGTGTCGCTGAGCACGACGCGGCGCTCGCGGACGAGGTGGCCGAGCTGGAAGCCGAGATCGACGAGCGCCGCGAGGAGGTCGACGAGCTGACGAGCAAACTCGCGCGGGTCCGTGCCGACTTCAGTAACTACAAACAGCGGGCCAAACGCAAGCGCGACGAGATCCGCGAGCGCGCCTCGGAGGCGCTGGTCGAGCGGATCGCCCCCGTCCGCAACGACCTCCTCCGAGCGCTCGATCAGGAGGAGGGGAGCGACATCCGACCGGGCGTGGAGTCGACGCTAGAGAAGTTCGACGAGGTGCTAGCTGACGAAGGCGTCGATCCGATAGACCCCGAGCCGGGAGCGGACGTCGACCCCGAGCGCCACCAGGTGATGCTCCGCGTCGAGAGCGACCAGCCGCCGGGGACGGTCCACGAAGTGTACGAACCTGGCTACGAGATGGGCGACCGTGTCATCGCCGAGGCACAGGTCACCGTCAGCGCGGGCGACGAGTAGGCCGCATCCGGATCGCTCCGTCCCGTCCGAACGCGCGTCTCCTCCCGTTACGACCGATACGACTCGACGAGCCTGTCGAGCGAGTCGTTCCGGTCGGTCGCGTGCGGGATCGTGAGTGGCGACACCGACACCTCGCCGTCGACGACCGCCCGCCGATCGGTACCGGGATCGTCCGGGACCTCGTCGGGAGTCATACGCCCCCAGATCGGGTCCTCGAACGTGATCCGGTCGGTCTCCGGTTCATCCGAATCGGGGTCGTTGTCCTCGCTCTCGCCCCGGTTCGCCGTCATCCCGTACCAGTCCGAGGGCGTGGTTACCCGCATCGGTGCAGGCTGGTTGTCTCCGCCGTCGTTCGTCACGATCGGCGCGTTCACGTTGAGGTAGTCCGCGGTGTCGAACACGTCCGCATCCGGCGCGTTGTCGACGAGGAACCGTGTCGAGTCGACGGCGTGTGCGAACCGCTCGGGAGCCAGTTCGGTTCGCCACCACTCCGGGTCGTCGCCGGGGACGTACATCGACGCCGCGATCGCCGGAACCCCGAAGAAGGCGGCCTCGACGGCGGCCGAGACCGTTCCCGACCGTCCGAGCACGTACGAGCCGAGGTTCGCGCCCTTGTTACACCCGGCGACAACGAGGTCGGCGTCGGGGACGAGCTCGTCGAGTCCGGCGACGACACAGTCGACCGGCGTGCCGTCGACGGCGTACCCCAGCTCGTGGTCTCGAACGTCGACGCCGCCAGAGATGGCGCGGCCGATCGACGAGCGGTCGCCCGCGGGCGCGACCGTTACCACGTCGTACGACTCGGAGAGGGCGTCGTGCACCGCCCGCAACCCGACGGCGTCGATGCCGTCGTCGTTCGTCAACAGGATCCGATCGACGCTCATGCCCGTTCCTTACCGGGTCCGGGCAAAAGTCCATCGTCGGCACCCGGAACGGAAACACACAGGTAGCGTCGGGCCGAGGGGGGTCATATGGGATTCGGCGACACGGCGAAGCGCATCCAGACGCTTGCCGACAAGGCAGAACGGACGTATCAGAAGATCAGCGAGCTCCGCGACGAAGTCGAGGACACCCAAGACACCGTGAACGACACCGCGGAACGGGTCCAGGGGCTCGAAAACGAGATGGCCGAGCAGCGGGCCGTCCTCGATGCGGTCGCAGAGGAGGTCGGCGTGGATCTCGACAGCGTGAGCACGGAGGCACACATCACGGAGGCGGAAGCTGCGGCCGACGAGGGTGGGAACGGTGCGGAGGGCGAAGCGGGAGTCGAGAACGACCGCGGGACGCCCGACGCGGACGACGACGAGCCGTCCGAGAACTGATCGGAGCGGTCAGTCGGGGCCGATGGCGTTCCTGTCCGTCGCGTCGCCCGTGCCCGCGTTGGCGTCTGCCCGCGAGACCACTTCTGCGGGGACACCGGCGACCGTCGTTCGGGGCGGGACGTCTTCGGTCACGAGCGAGTTGGCGGCGACACGCGCCTCCTCGCCGACCGTCACACCGGGAAGCACGATCGCACCCGCGCCGATCATCGCTCGGTCCTCGATAACGACGTCCCCGAGTCGGTACTCGTCCTGAAGGAACTCGTGACACAGCAGCGTGGCGTCGTAGCCGATGATGGCGTCGTTGCCGACGGTGATCCGTTCGGGCCAGAACACGTCCGGCGTCGACTCGAGCCCCCATGACACCCCCGAACCGACGGTCACCCCTATCCGAGAGAGCAGCCAGTTCTTGAGCCGGAGGCTCGGGCTGACCCGGGCGGCCGATATCGCCACGTAGTTTCGGACGACCGCGAGCGGTGACTTCGCGTCTGGCCACGACCACAGCGAGTTCCGCACCCCGCCCGTGTGATGCCGCTCCAATCGGTCACGTCGAGGAGTCGTGCCGTCGTCGGCGGGAGCGCCACCGGACTCGTCGGTCCCGCCACCCGCTCGCTCTCCACTCCGGTCGACAGCGGCCCCTTCGTCGCTCACGCGGAGTCCTTGTAGCGGCGAGGTTATAAGCCCCGCTCACCCGCCCGCGGCTGCTTCCAGGATCGCGTGCGGGGTGTCGCTGTCGCGTGCGGGGTGTCGCTGTCGCGTGCGGGGTGTCGCTGTCGCGTGCGGGATGTTATACGCGATACCAAGCCCAGCTCCCACCCTGCCGAACGCGACGGCTCACGGCCGGTCAAGGCGGGTGTGCGGTCCGCCGCCGTGAGTAGCGGCAGGGGACCGCCTGTTCGCCATCGAACTGTGCGACGAGCGACGCTACGCGCGGAGCTCGTTCATATGCTCGATCCGCCGGTCGAGCAGGTCGGAGGTCCCGATATCGTGGCGGATCCGAACGCGGTCGCCAGCGGCCGACAGCGCCGCCTCCGCCTGTGCCTCCGCGGCGGCGATCGAGTCGCCG
>NZ_JBHSWW010000250.1:0-3613 GCF_042661865.1 Halorubrum tibetense | reverse complement strand
GAATATCCGGCAGTGCCATCGGCGGTGGGTTGTGTAGGAATTGTCGGCTGTATCCCCGCCCTTCAGGGCGGGGTTTTAGCCTTGTAACTTCGATAATCGGGTCGACGCCGAACGACGGGCCGAGGAGATAGCCGACGGCGAACCCGATCGGGTCGAGAACGAGCGCGAGGACGAGGACCTGTCGTTCGATAGGCAACGAGTCGAACCAGCGGCGGGGAGACGTCATGGGATGACCGCTGATCCGGACCGGGCGGTTATAACTGTGGACGGACGCGCCGAGTCGGAGTAGGTCCGTATAAACGCGGACGGACGCGCCCGGTCACACCGGCGCGAAGCGTCACTTCACCGTCGTTCCCGGACCGGCGTCCCCGTACGTGGTCAACAGGTCCGCCTCCTCGCCGGCGGCCAACACCATCCCGTTCGACTCGACGCCGAACAGCTCCGCCTTCTCCATGTTGGCGAGCACGATCACCTTCGTGTCCGGCAGATCCGCGACGTCGTGGAGCTGTTTGAGCCCCGCGACGATCGTCCGGGTTTCCGCGCCGAGGTCGACCCGGAGCCGCAGGAGGTCGTCAGCGCCCTCGATCCCCTCGGCGGACTCGATCCGTCCGACCCGAAGGTCGAGATGCTGAAACTCCTCGAAACTGATGCGGTCGTCGCTGAGCGGTTCGATGTCGTCAGGCACGGTGTCGTCGTTCATGTCGTCGTCAACGTCGGCAGTGACGTCGTCCGCATCGGCCGATCCCGTCTCGTCGTCTTCGTCGCTCGGTTCCTCTTCGTCGTCCTCCGCCGCGGCGACGCGCGATTCGAGCTTCTCGTTCAGCGCTTCGACGCGGTCGTCTTCGACCTTCTCGAACAGCTCGGTCGGCTCCGCGAGGTCCCCCGCGGGCTCCTCACGGGCGACGTCGACGGTGGCGTCGTGAACCGACCCGGCCTCGCCGAGTTGATCCCACAGCCGTTCGCATTTCTCCGGGGCGATCGGCTCGAACAGGACCGCGATCGCCTTCGCGATCGCGACGCAGTCGTGGATGACCTGTGCGGCCTCGTCGGGCTCCTCGTCGACGAGCTTCCACGGCTCGTTCCGCTGGATGTACTCGTTACCGAACCGTGCCAGGTCCGTGACCGCGTCGCCGAGCGCCCGGATCGAGTAGTCGTTGACGGCGGCCTCGACGTCCGCGACCGCCTCGTCGATCCGCGCCGCGACCTCCTCGCCCGTCGCGTCGGCGATCGGTGCGTCCTCGTAGTTGCGGTGGGCGAACAGCAGCGAGCGGTACAGGAAGTTGCCGACGGTTCCCACCAGCTCGGTGTTCACGCGGTCGCGGAACTTCTCCCACGAGAAGTCGACGTCCTGCTGGAACCCGCCGTTCGTCGCGAGGTAGTAGCGCAGCGGGTCCGGATGGAACCCCTCGTCGAGGTACTCGTCCGCCCAGACGGCGCGGTCGCGGCTGGTCGAGAACCCCTTGCCCCCGAGGGTGACGAAGCCGCTCGCCATCACCGCGCGGGGCTCCGTGTGCCCCGTCGCCGTCAACATCGCCGGCCAGAATATCGTGTGGTGCTGGATGATGTCGCGGCCGATCACGTGAACGATCTCCCCGCCGTCGGGGTGCTCCTCGGTCGTGCCGTCCGCACCGGCCTTCCAGGCAGCCTCCCAGTCGAAGGTCTCCGCACCGACGCGTTCCGTGTACTGTTTCGTCGACGAGATGTACTCGATCGGCGCGTCGACCCAGACGTACAAGACGAGGTCCGCTTCGGCGGTTTCACCGCCTTCGCGAGACGACTCCGTCGCCTCGCCATCGGGATAGTCGATCCCCCAGTCCAGATCGCGGGTGATACACCAGTCTTGGAGCCCCTGCTCGATCCACTCGCGGGGCTGGTTCCGGGCGTTCGAGGTCCCCTCCAGCCGGTCGAGAAAGTCGGAGAGGTACGCCGAGAACTCGGAGACCGCGAAGAACTTGTGGGTCCGCTCGCGGTACTCGGCGGGGTTGCCGGACACCGTCGACACCGGGTCCTCGACCTCGCCGGGTTCGAGGTGCCGCTGACACCCCTCGTCGCACTCGTCGCCGCGGGCGTGTTCGCCGCAGTACGGACAGGTGCCCTCGACGTAGCGGTCGGGGAGGTACTGATCGTCGACGGGGTCGTACGCGACCATGATCTCCTTCTCGTAGACGTGGCCCGCCGCCTCGAGGTCGCGGACGAGCTGCTGGGTCAGCTCCGTGTTCGTCTCGTCGTGCGTGTGACCGTAGTTATCGAACTCGACGTTGAACTTCGGGAACGTCTCGGCGTACTGCTCGTGCCAATCGAGCGCGAACGTCTCGGGCGAAACACCCGCCTGATCGGCGTTGACCGCGACGGGCGTCCCGTGCATATCGGAACCGGAGACGAACGCCGTCTCTTGGCCGAGTCGTTCGAGCGCGCGGCTGTACACGTCGCCGCCGACGTACGTGCGGAGGTGCCCGATGTGGAGATCGCCGTTGGCGTACGGCAGTCCACAGGTCACCACCGCCGGGTCGGCCGTGGGGAAGTCGTCGTGGCTCATGTAGTGTGTGTATGTCGTGTGTCGGTCGATCGGGCCTAAAGCCCGCTGGTTCGGATCCGGGCGTTCGGTGCCGGCCACGAACGGACCGGCGGGTAGCGGGAGGCGACGGGCTTCACCGAGCGTCGACGCCGATCGTGTTACCGACCGTCGCCGCCGCGGACGGGTCCACCCGACGCGAGAAGAGTCGCATACGCATACGGCGGTCGCCGCGTCCCGAGCGCGTCACGGTCGGACAACGGGGCGGGCAGTTATAATTCCTGTTCACTATCGTCGGTGTCCCGCGGCGATCCGTCCTCGGTCCCGCTCGTCGGGGTCGTTCCCGGACCGCCCCCGGGACCGCCGATCAGGTGCCGGATGGCGTCCTTGCTCGCCTCGAACCGTTCTTCGAGCTCCCCCTTGCGCTCGTCGAGCGCCGCGATCCGGTCGTCCAGTTCGGCGATCCGCTCGTCGAGCGCCGCCCGAGCCGAGGCGGCGTCGGTCTCGACTCGGAGGTCGCCGACCCGACGATAGACGGTGTCCGACCCCTCGGCGTCGTCGAGCGCCTCCCGGGCCGCCCGGGCGTCCGCCCGCCGCTCCTCGATCCGGTCCGTTCGTGTGACGACCGACTCGGCCTCCGCCTGCAGCGCCCGCATCTCCTGGTACTTCTCCTGGGCCGCCGGCGGCAGGTGGTCCTGCATAGACGCGGATCCACGCCCCGCACGCAAATAGCCTGCCCTGCCCTACCCCGCCTCGGCCCGCCGTCCGACCCCGTCTCACACGATATCCCGGACGATCCGGGCGGCCTCCGGCGCGCTCGGCGCGAGCACGTACACGATCGGCTCGATCCCGACCGCGCCGGTCTGATAAAGGACGAGCGCCTCGGTCCCGTCGGACGCGGCGAGGTCCGCGGCCGCGACCGCGTCCCGGACGGCCTCGCGAGTCGATCGCTCCGGATCGAACTCGATCGTCGGGAACGACGCTTCCAGCTGGTCGAGAAGCGCCGGATCGTATCGGAGGTTGACCGCGCCGCGGGCGGTCGAACCACCCTCACGGGCCGCGAGCAGCACGGTCGCGACGTGCTCGCTGACGCCGAACTCG
>NZ_JBHSWW010000249.1:0-3630 GCF_042661865.1 Halorubrum tibetense | reverse complement strand
CGAAGTGGTCCATGGCGACGTCGTGATCGCCACGTCGGCGGGCGACGTCTCCGAACCCGCGCTGTCGTTTCGCCTCGCCGATCGCCGACGCCGGCCGCCACGCGTCGAGGGCCTCCGTCGCGCGTTCGAGGTCGCCCGCGTCGATGTACATCCGGGTGATCCACTCCGGGGGGCGCTCCCGGAGCGCGTCCGGACACGCCTCGGGGAGATCGATCCAGGAGTACCGGACGCGGCCGTACAATCCCGCGAGCCGGGGAAAATCGCGCCCGACACCGTACACCGCCCGGGTCGTCGTCGCAGCCCACTCCGCGGGGTCGCGTTCGATCTCGTCGATCGCGGGAGCGTCGCCGCCGAACACCCGTCGGATCCGCGACCGCCTGGCGGGGTCGTCGGCGAGCGAGAGCAGGCGCGTCACCACGCGACCTACCCGCCGGGCGACCACGGGCTCCGGGTCACGTTCCAACAACCGCTCCAAGAACAACGCCGACCACTCCTCGTGAACGAGTCGAGTCGAGCCGTCTGGGGCGGACACCAGCACCGTTCCCTCCAGCCGTTCGAGGGCACGTCGGATAGCGTCGGGTCCGGTTCCGGATGCGTCACTCGCGTCGGAACGCAAGTTCGCGTCGGAACCGGCGATCGATCCGTCTGCGGACTCGCCCGTCCCGTCGAGGAGGGCGTACGCGAGCGAGCGAACGTCGTCGGCACCGGCGACGTTCAACACGGTAAGGAGCGTCGCCACGTCCATCGTCGGGGCGGGGCGGCCGGCGATCTCCCGAACCGCGCGGGCGACTTCGTCCTCCAAGGCGCTCCGCGCCGCCGGCTCCCCGCGGATCGGTGCGACCGAATAGGCGAGCCGGTGGACCAGCCGCGACACCTCTCCCTGACTGCTGTGTCCGCCGCCGTCCGCACCGCCGTCCTCCTCGCCGGCGCCTCCGACGCCGATCGCCTCCTGTAGGGTCGTCGGGTCCGCCGTGAGGGACGCGTCGGTCGTCGTGTCGACGTGATCGATGAACCGCTCGACCTCCTGCGCGTCGAGCCGGGGCATCCGAACCGTTTCGACCACCCGTCGGTACGCGAGGTCCGCGGGCGAAAGCGACAGGTCGTCGGGGTCGTCGTACGCCGCCTCGCGGGCATCGAAGAGGAACGAGACGTCGGAGCGCTCGGCGAGTCCTCTGGCTACCGTCATCGTTCGCGCCGCCTCGGGATCGACCACGTCCTCGACGACGACGAGAGCGTGTCCGTCAGCCGCGGAGGCACGCTCACGGAGCGTCTCGACGGCGGTGAACGTCCCCTCGGCGTCGCCCCGACGGTACAGGACCGGGCCGCGACCCGACCGATGCCAACGGACCGCGACATCCCGACACACCGTGCTCTTGCCGCTTCCCGGCGGGCCGACGAGGGCGTGGTCCGTCCCGTCGTCGAGCCCCGTGAGGAGTCGGTCGGCGATCGCCTGACGGCCGTCACCTTCAGGGGTCGGCGCGGTTCGTTCGACGACGTGGCCGGCCGCGACCTCGGCGAAGCTGGGCGAGGCGCGGAGGGGACCCGTCGGGTCCGCCTCCCTCGTGAGGCGGTCGTCGTCCAGAACGCTGAACCCTTGTGCAGTCAGGGACATCCCGTCGGCGGCGGCCGTCCGACCGATGAACCCGCCGGGTGCCGTATCCCCGCCGTCGTTTTCGGAGAGGTCGGCGAGCTCGCCGGTCACTTCGTCCCCGTCACTCGCGAGCGACCGGACACGGCTGCGCGCCCACTCGATCGCCGCCGAGTCGGTCGACTCGGTGATCCCGTGAAGTCCGCCCTCGTCGTCGAACACGAGGGTGAGACATACCCCATCGGTGACGACGATCCCGACATCGACGCGGTCGGTGGTGGCGACAGTCGTGCCGGGGGCGCTCGCGACGGCTGCGATGTCGGCAGGGAACCGGGTTCTCGCGTGGCGGTACAGCGCGTTGTCGAGGACGAGCGTAACGCCGTTTTCACCCGTTCCAGGGTCGACATGTATCTCCCCGTCGGTACTGTTACCACTGCCCGGTCCATCGCCGCTGGCGAGGTTCCGAAGCCGATCGAGGAGTCGGGGATACGGAAGGGTCGGCACGGCGATGTCGGCGACCGTCGCGTCGACGACAGCGCTGTCGAGCCGTTCGAGCGGTCGGTACGGGTCGGGGCCGGCCGCGCGATACGTGTCTGCATTACGGAGGGCGACCGGGGAGAGATCGATACTAGCCCCCAGCGGGGAGAGGACCTCACGGGTGTCGTCGACATCAGCCGCGGCGGTGAGGAAGTCGCGATAGCTCGACGCGAGGAGCCGCCCCGTGAGCGTCGTCCGATAGCCGTCCGTCTCGCGGGTGACGAGGCTCTCGTCTTCCAGCTCGTCGATGGCGCGGTTCACCGTCGACCGCGAACAATCCATCTCGTCGACCAGCTCGTGTTTCCGGAACGCTCCGCCGGAGAGCGTCTCAAGGAAGTCGAGCCGCCGCTGTACGACCTCGACGAGCGCCGGCGGGTCGTCCATGTATCTGCTGAGTGGTACCATTCCCCATTATCATAACTGTTTCTCCTCGGAGATGTCGTTTCAGGGGGTGACATGATACATCACGGGGTGAGAATATGACGGATGCGGACACACGATAGTCTATGACTGGAGACGTTACGACGGATGACGGGCCGGCGGGACGAGTCGTAAACGCGGTGACGGATGCCAGATCCGCGGGGAGCGAGCTGGCCGACACCGACGATCGCGAGCTGACAAGCGTCGTGGAGGCGGTCGGCGACGCGCTGACCGACCCGGATACCGTCGCACGACTCGGACGGATCGCGGCCGACGAGACCGGACGCGGACACCCGGACGCGAAAGCCGAGAAGATAACCACGGTGTTGCGGGGCGCACGGTCCACGGTTCAGGAACGCGCGACGACCGGGGTGATCGACCGCGACGGGCAGCGAGGAACCCTGACTGTGGCTCGACCGGTCGGGGTCGTCGGTACCTCGGTCCCGGCGACACACCCGGTTGTCGTGCCGGCCGTCGTCTCGCTGTACGCGCTGGCCGGCCGCAACCCGGTCGTGTTCGCACCGTCCCCGTCAGCGATGGAGACCTGTGATGTCGTCGTCGAGACCGTCCAACGCGCGCTCTCGCGGACCGGCGTTCCGCCGGAGTCCGTCTCGACGGTCCCCGCACCCGCGTCGAAGCCGAGCACTGACTCGCTGTTCGAGCTGGTCGACCTCGTCTGCGCGCCGGGTCCCGAGACGACGGTTGCCGCGGGGCAGCGCTGTGGCACCCCTAACCTCTGTACGAGTGCTAACGGGCTTGTCTCCGTCGCGGACGGGACCAACCCGGCGACCGACGTGGCGACACACGTCGCTGTCGGTGCCACCTACGACTTCGGGTCACACCCCGCCGCCGACGCGGCGGTCGTGGCGACGAGCGACACGGTCGGCGACCTGTTGTCCGCGCTTCGGTCCGAGGGCGGGTACGTCCTCGGCGAGCGTGAACAGGACCGACTCCGGTCACTCGTGACGCGCGAGAACGGCGGGCTCCCCGAGGCCGCGTGCGGCTGTTCGCCGCGCTGGTTGACAGCCGAGCTCGACCTCCCGCCGGATGCGCGGAACGCCGCCTTCCTCGTCGCGGAACCCGTC
>NZ_JBHSWW010000248.1:0-3631 GCF_042661865.1 Halorubrum tibetense | reverse complement strand
GAGCAGCTGGCCGACGAGCGCGTCGGCCATCGACTCGACGGTCTCGCGCTGCTCGTCGGTCAGATCGCCCTGTGCGTCGAGCTTCGTGAGCGCGCGGCCGAGCTCGCGCTCTTTCACGCGGTCGGCGCCGGCGTACATCGCGGAGATCGCGTCGTCGGCCCGCTTGCGCTTGTACGCCTGAAGTATCCGGTCGAGCTCGGCGTCGATGATCGCCTCGACCTCGCGGGCCTCGGTCTCGCGTCGTTCGCGTGTCTTGCGGGTGACGTCCTCCAACGCGTCGATATCGTACAGCGACACCGCCGACAGCGACCCGACCGCGGGGTCGACATCGCGCGGCTGGGCGATATCGATACAGACGGTCCGGTCGGGACCGTCGAAATGGGTCGTGCCGAGCACGGAATCCGGACTCCCGGTCGCGGTGATCACGAGGTCGGCCTCGGGGACCACCGCCGGGAGGTCGCTCAAGGGGACCGCCGCCGACTCGGTGTCGACCTCCTCCGCGACGAACGCGGCGTTCGGAACCGTCCGGTTCGCAACGATGATCTCCCCGACTGGCGTCTCGTCCAAGCTGCGCGCCGCGAGCGTCCCCATCTCGCCGGCACCGACGACGACCGCCGTCCCGTCGGCGAGGTCGAGCTCGTCGGCCGCGAGCCGAACCGCCGCCGAACCGAGCGAGACGACGCCCTCGTTTATCGACGTCTCCGTCCGTGCACGCTCACCGACGTGGAGCGCCTTCGTCACCGCGTCCTCCAAGACGGGGCCGATGCCGCCGGCGGCTCGGGACTCCTCGTACGCCTCCCGGACCTGACCGATTATCTGGTCCTCGCCGAGGACGAGCGACTCGAGCCCGGCGGCGACGCGCATCAGGTGTTCCAGGCTCTCCTCGTGGTCGAACTGCCGGACCGCCGCCCCACGTACGTCCGGCGCGAACGACTCGAGCGCCGCGCTCCCGTCCGTGGTCCGGTTCGTCACGACGAACGCCTCCGACCGGTTACACGTCTGGAGCGCGAACGCCTCTTCGACGCCGTCGCGTGCGAGCAGGTCCGACACGGTGGCGCGGACGCCGTCGCCGCCGGCCGACTCGATCTCGTCGACCGTCGCGGCGGAGTGGGCGACGCTCACCCCGCGGATCGCTCCAGTCTCTTTCATCGGTCGACGACCTCCTCGATCACGTTGTGAGCCTCTTGACGCCCGTTGGATCTCCCCTTTTGTAAAGCCTTCCAAACCCCTTCGGATCGCACGACGCGACGGATCGCGTCCCGCCGTGTTTCGGGATCGACGCCCCGGTCCGACAGCTCCCGACGCAGGTCCCCCGAGAGGTCGGCCATCGCGCCCGCGCCGGCGATCTCGGCTTCGATCCGCTGGCGGAGCGCCTTCGAGAGGGCGGGGCTCGCCCCCCCGGTCGATATCGCGACCGCCACCGGGTCGTCCTCGACCGTCGCCGGAACGACGACGCTTCCCGGCTTCCGACCGCCTGAGACGTCCGTTCGATTCACCAAGATCCCGGCGTCGAGCGCCGCCGCCTCGACGGCCGCGTTCACCGCCCGGTCGTCCGTCGCGGCGACGACGATCGCGGGCGACGTCCGGTCGATCCACGCGCCGACGTCGTCCGCGCCGGGAGCGGCACGAACGAGATCAACCCCTTCCCCGTCCACCAGCCGGTCGGTGAACGCGGGGCTGACGACGACGACGGCGTTCGCGTCGGCAGCGAACCCGAGCGCCTTTCGGGTTCCGACGGTTCCGCCCCCAAACACGAGGACGGTCGCGTCCGAGAGGTCGTGGTACAGCGGTGTCATGGATCGGACCGTGTGATCGGCTGTTGATTCGTCCGTGTATTCGTTCTCGTGGACGAGTCGTCGCGTATCGACGCGACGCCCCACGGGTCGGCGGCGGCGGTCACACCGTGTTGCTGCTGGCTCGCTCGTCGATCCGGATCCCGGTCTTCTTCAGGATCCGCGTCGAGAACAGCGTGTCCCAGTCGTCGGCGGAGACGTCCCAGAACTCGGCCATCACGTCGCGGACCTGCGAGACCCGCCGTTCGCTCTCCGCCTCCGTTCGCCCGTGTGTCATCGCGAAGAAGTTGTACTCCCACACCCCGGCGTGTCGCGGGCGCTCGTAACAGTGGGTGACGAACCCGAGGTCGGCCACGGCGGGGCCTACCTCGTCGAGGGCGTCCGAGGGCACGTTCCAGACGGTCATCCCGTTCTCCGTGTAGCCGAGCGCGTAGTGGTTCGGGATCACGCCGACGCGGCGGACTTTCCCCTCCCGACGGAACCGCTCAATCGTCTCGATCACCCAGTCAGCGTCGGTGTCGAGCGCCGCCGCGACGTCGGCGTACGGCGTCTCCGTGATCGGGAGTCCGCCCTGTATCTCGACGACGAGGTCGCGCTCCTCGGGCGTGAGCGTCGATCGGTCCGTCGGTTCGACATCGGGTGCGAGCCCGGAGAGATCGACGTCGCCCTCGGGAACCGGCCCGTCGACGAGGAACTTCGCCCCGACGTGGAACTCCCGTTGTTTCGGCAGGTTGTACGTCTCCTGGCCGGTCGCCGACTCGATCTCGTCGAGTACCGCTTCGACCCGATCGTTGCCGTCCTTGTCCGGGTCCGGATGGTCCGCGACGCTCACGACGAACCAGACGTTGAGGTGCGGGTGTTCCCGCTCGTAGTTGTGGGCGACCTCGGTGAAGCCGTTCACGATCTCGACGATCTCCTCGAACCGGTCTTCGGGGGCGTGCATCGCGACCAGCGAGGCCGCGCCACCGATCTCCTCGGCGTTCACGAGCGCGCCGAACCGCGAGAGGATCCCCTCCTCGTCGAGCTCCCGGACCCGGTCGCACAGCTCCGGTCCCGTCACTGCCACACCGCGGTCCCGAAGCGCCTCGGCGGCCGCGTCGAACGGCCGCGTCGTCACCGGGAATCCACCCTGAAACGCGTTGATGATCCCGCGGTCGAGCGCCGTCAGCTCCGCGTCGACCTCTTTCATACCCTGGTTTCGGGGCCGAACGAGAATAAGAGCACTGTTGCGAGCCTTCGTGGCCGAACGCGTGCTGACCCGACCGTCGCAGGTCTCAGTACCCACGAACCACGCAACGGACGGAGCGCGGCGATCGATACCGGGACCGGATGGATCGGCATCGCCTATTTATAAGGGTCCGAGCGGGTCGGCATCGCCTATTTATATGGGTCCGAGCGGGTTGGTGACGGTCGTTCACCTGACTGTCAAAAGTCCCTCTGGCAGTCGGGCTTCGCCCGACGACCTCGCGGGCGCGCCACCACACCGATTTATATACTCGACCGCCGCCACGTCCATCGGTACGTGAATGCTCCTCACAGCAGCGATCTATGGTATCCACACCCGGAAGTACGGGTCGCTCCGCGCCAACTGCTCCGCGACCGTTCACTTATAAATCGTCGAGGTCACGAGCGATGTCCGCGAGCGACGAGCGGGGGCCACGTGTCGCGTCGTACATCGTCCGCTCGCCGGGGGCCCGGAGGCCGTACAGTTCGCCGGGGACCACCACGTCCAGCACGACGACGTCGCCCGGGTCGCGGTCGATATCGGCGAGCCACTCGGTTAGCCGGTTCGGTCCCTCCGTCCCGCTTCGCGCCCGCCGCCGGTCGTCGAACGCGCC
>NZ_JBHSWW010000247.1:0-3635 GCF_042661865.1 Halorubrum tibetense | reverse complement strand
CGCTGACGCCGAACTCGGGCTCGCCGGGCACCATCGCCTGGCCCTTCACGTCGACGAGGCGACCCGGGACGGCGGCCACGTCGTCGACGGAGCTCGCGTCGGCGAGACACTCGGCGACGTTCGCGCCGACGTTCGGGATGAGCCCGGCGAACCCCGAGGCGTTCGTCAGTGTCCGGAGTCCACGCCGGACCGACGCGAGGACGCTCTCGCGCTCTCTGAGTCCGCTGTCGGGGTCGTGAACCGAGAACTCCACGTCAGCCGCGGACAGCGCCGGCATCGCCTCCTCGTGGAGGTCCGCGAGCAGGTCGCCCTCCTCCAGCTGGCGTATCAACACCTCGATCTCGACCACCGCCGCGACCGGGCTCATGTCGCCGGCGGCGAGCCCCTCACCGACGCGCTCGACCAGATCGCTCACACGCTGGTCGGCGACCACGCGCTCGTTGCGGGCGACCTCGCCGTGGGCGTACTTCGAGACCGCCGACTGGGAGATCCCGAGCGCGTCCGCGACCTCGTGTTGTGTGAACCCCCGGTCACGGAGGTCCTCGGCAAGCATCGAGCGCACGGTGGGGAGGAACTCCTCGACGACGACCTCCTCGATGAACCTCATTTGCGGTCACCCGTGAACTCCGGGTCGTCGCCGATACGCGACGCCTGCGGGCCGTCCTGATCCTGGTACTTCGACCCGCGCTCCGCGCCGTACGGCCTGTCGGCGGGTGACGTGAGCTCGGTGAAGGTGAGCTGTGAGACACGCATCCCCGGCGAGAGCGCGACGGGTGCCGTGCCGAGGTTCGACAGCTCCAGGGTGATCTGGCCGTGGTACCCCGGGTCGCACAGCCCCGCAGTGTTCGATAGGAACACCCCTCCTGTTCCGCCGAGGAAGTTCTCTATCGCGTCGTCGTTCGGCTGGACTTCGAGGTCGTACGTCGGTTCGACACGGTCCGTCTCCTCGACCGCGACGACTTCCTCGAATCGAACCTCCTCGCGAAGGATCTGGTCGAGACGCCGTGTGTCGGCCCCGTGTTCGTGATAGACGTCCCGGAACGTTCGGAGCGTCTCTCGTTTGACGGTCTCGTACTCCTCGTTCTCGACGTTGGAGACGCTCGATTTCGACGAGTATCCCATCGCGTCCGCGGCCTCGCTCATTGTCAACTCTGCCGCATTTCGCAGTTTCCGAAGCAGCGCGCTCGGAACGGGAACGTACTGACCCCGTTTGTAGGGGGCCGTCGCGGTGTCTACGGCGTGTTCAGTTCCGCTCGTCGTGACATCGCTCGTCGGGATGTACGTCTCGTGCTCTCTGGAGTAGGTCGAACTGTGCAGGCCGAGCCGAGCGGCCAGATACATCGCACCGTCGGCGAGTGAACCGTTCGCCGTGTATAGCGTATCCCGCGACTCTCGACGGCAGCCATCGCCGTCGAGGAGTCCCTCGTGGAGCTCACGGAGGACCTCGGTCGGCCAGTTCCACGCTCGATCTGGGATGTCCTTTTCGCTCCCCGACCCGGCGAGTTCACGGATGATCTTCGACCACAGCGCGGAACACACGGTGAGTCGTTCGACCCCGTTGTCACCCTCCCGTCGATGAACGCTCGCGTCGTGCGTCTCGAACCACGCGTGAACTCGATCGAGATACGCCGTGTTTTTGTTACCGAACTGGACTTGTTTCCGGCGGGCCGAACCTTCCGCGATATAGAACCCGAGGACCCAACCGAACTCCGAGGTTATATCGAGGGTACGAGACAGTCTGTACGAACTCTGCTTGAACGCCACGTCCGCCTCCGCCGGGGCCCTCGCGCTGGAGACACACGAGAGCGGTGCCGCGTTTCGCGAATCGTAGTGACGACGTGATGGATCCGGCACGTCGGCTGTCCACTCGACGTCCGGCATCCCGTCGGACGCGTACGCGATGATCTCCTTGTCACCCTCCAACAGCGTAAGCAGGTCGAGGGTCGATTCTTCCGACGGGGACGCGGGAAGGGTTCCGGGAACCATCACGTGGGACCCCTCCGCGTTCTCGCTGGCTACTCGCGTCACGCCGCCGTCCGCATCGAGTGTGAACAGGTTGTGGTCTCTCGTCACCAGCACCTCTCGACCGGACGCGAGCGTGACACGGTAGATCCGTTTAGTCGGGTTCGTGATGTGATCCGTAACCCGGTGTGTGCTCACTTTCAACGTTTTCGGGTCGAACGCGACCGCTCGTGCCGGTCGTTCGTTCTCGACGATATCGCCGATCTCGTAGAACCCGAACCCCTCCTCGGGCGTCCACAGAAAAACTGTCTCGTCGGAGGGCAACGACGCGTGTACCACGATCGCAAGCCGCCCGAGCGACGAGCGTCCCTCGACGTGGGCGACGAGGTCGTCGGGGATCTCGACGCGCTCCGTCGTCGTGCCGAGCACGAAGTCGCCGGGGTGGAGAATGAACTCGTCGCCCGCCGCCACCGTCGTCTCCGTGACGTACTCGCCCACCTCGTCGGCCTCGGTCGGGTGGATACAGGGGATGTTCGTCCGCTGGAACTCCAGGAACCGCTCGCCGAGGCGGAGGTCGACGCTCGCCGGCTGGACCTGCTGGTCGACGTCCGCGAGCGGTTCGATGACGAGATCCCCGGCCGCGAGGCGGTCGAGGATGTCGGCGTCCGACAGGATCATGCACGGACAGGGGGCGGCCGCCACCTAAAGGGTCCCGGAACAGCACCGGCGAACCGACAGCGACGGGGCCGCACTCCCACCGAGAGAACAGAGATATACCCGCGGCGGGGATCGAGCTCGTATGAAACAGGCGATCGTCGCCCGCCGCGACCTCGGGATGGGCGAGGGGAAGCTGGCCGCACAGGTGGCACACGCGTCGCTGTCGGCGTACGAGGACACCGGCCGCCGGGCGCGCAAGAAGTGGAAGGGGGCGGGACAGAAGAAGATCGTCCTCGGCGCGGACTCCGAGAGCGAGCTGTTCGCGCTCGCCGACAAGGCGGAGACGGAGGGCGTCCCGTACGCCGTGATCCGCGACGCCGGTCACACCGAGCTGGAGCCGGGGACGGTCACCGCGCTCGCGGTCGGTCCGGCCCGTGAGGAGACTATCGACCGGATCACCGGCGAGCTCCCCCTATACTGAATGTCCGACGACCCGCCACATCGGGCTGCCCACCCGGTCGAGCGCGCGGTCGGCATCGACCACTACGTGAGCGACGCCGACGGGATCGGCGGGCGCCTCCGCGAGCGGCCGGCGGACTTTCGCGTCACCGAGCTGGAGGCGTTCGACCCGGAGCCGCTCGGGGCCGACCGCGGGGCGTACCCCGAGCTCGTGGTCAGGGTCACGCTCCGGAACTGGGACACGAACGACTTCGCGAAACGGGTCTCCGACGCGTTGGGTATCAGTCGCGAGCGCGTCTCGTGGGCCGGGACGAAGGACAAACGGGCCGTGACGACCCAGCTGTTTACCCTCCGGAACGTCGACCCGGACGAGCTCCCCGAGATACGCGGTGTCGAGATCGAGCCGCTGGGACGGGCTGGACGCGGGCTTTCCTTCGGCGACCTCGCCGGCAACGCCTTCGAGATCCGCGTCGCCGACGCGGTCCCGGACGCCCCCGAACGTGCCGCACGCGTCACCCGTGACCTCGTCGAGTTCGCCGGCGGAGACGTCGACGCGG
>NZ_JBHSWW010000246.1:0-3663 GCF_042661865.1 Halorubrum tibetense | reverse complement strand
TCGCCGAAGCGATCGCGGTCGGCGCGCTCGCGGGCGAGCTATCGCTGCTCGCCGCGCTCGGGTCCCGACATCTCGCCTCCGCACACGCCGACCTCGGTCGGTGACCGTCGTCGTGCGCTTGGGCGTGCTAGCGCCGTCGAGACCGGAACCCGATCCGAGTTAATCCGACCAGCGTGGGCAGTCCTCGCGAAGCGCTTCGCGCCCGGTGTCGGTGAGTCGATACACCGGCTCCCCGGTGACCTGCTCGACGAACCCCGCCGATTCGAGCACATGGAGGCGTGACTCGACGTGATCCGCATACAGCCCCGTGTTTCCAGCGATGAACGCTCCGTAGTCGCTTCCGACGTCGTCGAGATACGCGAGCACTCGTTCGTCCGAGCGCGTGAGCGTCGGCGAGTTGCCGTCGGACTCTTCATCGGACACGGGCATCTCATACGTGTTACCGTGAACCATTGGCAAACCGGTTTCGACTGTTCCCGCTCGCTGGGATCGAGGGGCCGCGGCTCCTCGGGTTGTACGTGATACTGTCGCCGCGGCGGATGCGCGCCTGCCCCACTAATCGTCCGCGCTGGCGGAGCTGCCGTCGGCGGTACCCGTCCCGGGTCGGCCCGCGAGCATCGGAGTGCCGTCGGCTCGCGGGCCGAGCGTCGGCCCGTGCGGGCCGTCGTCGGGGTCGATCCGGCGACGGGTTCGATAGTCGGTCGAGCGCTCCACGGGCGTCCGCCCGATCGCCGTGATCATCTCCACGTAGTCGTCGAACGACCGGTACTCGCCGTACTCGCCGCCGGCGCGCTTGGTTATCTCCTCGGAGAGGATCGTCCCCATGAAGTCGTCCGCGCCGCAGTTGAGCAGCTTGAGGCCGTGGGCGTCGCCGGATTTCACCCAGGAGGCCTGAATGTGATCGACGTTGTCCAGGAAGAGCCGGGCGACCGCAACCACGAGCTCGTCCTCGTCCCGCGAGGGGCCGCCGTCGACGACCCCCTGACGGAACAGCGGGGTGTTCCGATGAATGAACGAGAGCGGGACGAACTCCGTGATCCCGCCGGTTCGGTCTTGGAGGTCGCGGATCACGCCGAAGTGCTCGGCGCGGTGTTCGACCGTCTCGACGTGGCCGTACATCATCGTCGACGTGACATCGAGGCCGGCGGCCATCGCCCCCTCCATCGCCGCGACCCAGTCGTCGGTCCCGATCTTCCCCGGACAGATCACCTCACGGACCTCGTCGACGAGGATCTCCGCGGCGGTCCCGGGCGCGGAGTCGAGTCCCGCGTCGGCGAGCGCTCGGTAGACGGTTTCGTAGTCCCAGTCGGTGCCGCGGGCGGCGTGGTACGCCTCCTCGGGCGTCATCGAGTGGAGGTGGACACCGCCGACCGCCATCGCCCGCAGCTGCTCGACGTACGTGCCCGGATCCGTGGTGTACGTCTCGGGCGGCTTGTAGTTCACCTCGCTCGCGGGGTCGTCGTGGGCGGCGAGCACCTCGTGGTGCTCCTCGTTCAACGCGAGCGCGGGGTGGAGCCCGGAGACCGAACACACCTCGTACACGCCCATATCGAGGGCGTCCTCGACGACCGCGCGCGACTCTGCCGGCGTCTTGGTGAACCCCGCGTGGTCGACGTCGCTGTCCGCCTCGAACGCGTGTGCCGAGTCCTTGAAGTTACAGAACAGACACCCCGTGTTGCAGGCGGTCGTGACGTTGTTGTTGAGGTTGGCGACGAAGGTGACCTCGTCGCCGACGGTCTCCCGCCGTCGCGTGTCGGCGGCTTCGAGCACCGCCTCCTTGCGAACCGGGTCGATCCCCGCCGTGTCGGTTCCGGTCGCGAGCAGCTCCGTCGCGTCGTCGACGGTGAGTCTGACCCCGTCCCGCGCCTTCGCGAGAGCGTTCTCGAACGACTGGTCGGTCGCCGGCGCGGCGAACCCGAACTCGTCCGGGTCGAGGTCGCGATCCGTCGTCATCCAGTTACCGTCCCCGCCCCACGGATAAAAACGGGCCGGTAGTGGCACTCGACCGAGCTGATCGCGCGAGCTCTCGCTTCACGCGAGCTCCCGGTCGTCGCCGGCGTGTGCCCGCACCCACAGCTCGCCGATCCGCGAGAGCCGCGTCCGGTAGGACTTCCCGTGTTCCTCCTGTTCGATGTACCCCTTCCCGCCGGGGCCGAGTCGGTCGACGTTGTAGATCACCTTCGATCGGAACGAGTCGGTGTACTCCTCGTTGAGGTCGGCGGCGAGCGTCTCCGCGAGCTCCGAGACGGACTCGAACTCCCCGTGTTCGCCGAGCGTGAACAGGACGAGCTCCTCGAACGGTTTGACGTTCTGGAAGGAGGCGACCGGCAGCTCGATCACGTGGCTGTCGCCGATCCGCTTCGCACCGATGGTCGTCCCGCGCTCGTCGAACTCCGACAGCAGGTCGCTCGTCGTCGTCAGCCGGTCCGTGATCCGGTCGTCGTCGATGTCGCCGTCCCCTTGGAGGTCACGCAGGAGGTCACGGTTCGCCCGCAGCTCCTCGGCGAGCTCCGTTTCGAGGTACTTCTCCGGGGCGGTGTAGTATGTGTGGATCCGGTCGCGGTCCGCCTGTCGCTCGACCATGACCGAGTGGGCCGCGGTCGCGAACGCGAAGGAGACGGGACGGGGCATCGAGCAGACGTTCACCCACACTTCCCGGCTCTCCCCGTCGGGGCCCTCCCGGTCGAGCTCCTCGTTGATGAGGTCGAACGCGCGCTCGAAGGCGGCGTCGTAGTCGTACACGTCGGGTAGTCGCTCGCGAACCGTCTCCGCACCCAGCAGGTTCGTGAAGTCCTGTTCGAGCTTCCGGGCGATGTTGCGGGAGTACTCGACGTTGGCCTCGCTGCCGACCGTCCCCTCGAGGAGGATCACCCGGTCGACGTCGAACTGGTCCCGGATGAGCGGGGCGATCATCCGGTCGTAGTCGAACCCGACCGGGACGATGTGGGTCTGCATGCGTGGACGTTTGCCGGTCGTGGCTAAAAACCCGTAGCGTTGGCGGCGAAAGACCTTCACCGACCGCGGTGCTGGCTGGTCGTATGCGACGCCTCTCCCGTCGTCACTTGCTTCGGGCGGGAGTCATGGGCGGGGTAGCCGCCGTCGCGGGGTGTGGAACCCGAGACTCGGCGTCGTTTCTCACGCTCGGCGACTCCTACACCGTCGGGAGCGGCGTCAGCCGCGAGGACCGGTGGACGACCCGGCTGCCGGAGCGCCTCCAAGCGCACGGGCACGCGCTCGACGACCCGACGGTCGTCGCGGACGGCGGGTGGACGGCGGACGACCTCCGCGAAGCGACGCGCGAACGCGAGCTCGCTTCCGGGGGCGATGGGGACGCCCAGCGTCCGGGATCCGACCTCGTCACCCTCTGTATCGGCGCGAACGACGCGTTTCAGGGGCGGCCGGCCGCGGAGTTCCGCCCGCGGTTCGAGACCCTCTTGGCGTCCGCTATCGGGTACGCGGGCGACCGGCCGGAGAGCGTGCTCGTCCTCACGATCCCCGACTACACGCTAACCCCGGTCGGACAGCAGCACGACCCCGACACCAACCGCGACCGACTCGACGCCTACAACGGGATCGTCGAGGACGCCTCGGCGGCGCGCGGGGCTCGACTCGTGGACCTCGTCGCGCCGTCCCGGCGGGTCGCCGACGAGCCGGAGCTGGTCG
>NZ_JBHSWW010000245.1:0-3667 GCF_042661865.1 Halorubrum tibetense | reverse complement strand
ACTCAGACGAGAACTCTACCGCAAACCCGGACGAAAAGCGCTCAAACACGCCATCAAAGCAACTCTCTGAAATCAACAATGTGCTACACAAGAGCGCACTTCTTTTTCGACCGCAGATTCACCGGGATGATCGTCTCGCTGTTCGCCGAAGGCGGTGTCACACAGCGTATCACGTTCACGGAGTTCTTTTTTCGCGGCGAGCGATGGGACCCGACCCACTCGATCAACCCCGGCTACTGGATCGGTCCGCTCGTATGGGGGACGCTCATCGTTACGGTCGGTGCGGCCTTCGTTTCCATTCCTATCGGGACGTTAACCGCGCTGTACCTCTCTGAGTACGCCAGCCCCGAGGTCCGAGCCTATCTCAAGCCGGGACTCGAGGTCCTCGCCGGCGTCCCGACCATCGTGTACGGGTTCTTCGCTATCTCGTTCATTACGCCGTGGCTGCTCCAACCGCTGGCCGAGCTGCTCGGCTACCAGACTCGGTCGGCCAACGCGGCGGCCGGGGCCATCGTCGTCGGTATCATGACCATCCCGATCGTCGCTTCGATCAGCGAGGACGCGATGAACTCGGTGCCGGACGACCTCCGTGACGGCGCGTACGCGCTCGGAGCGACGAAGTTCGACGTGTCGACGCAGATCGTGCTTCCGGCGTCCGTTTCCGGCATCTTCGCCGCCTACATTCTCGCTATCTCACGGGCGATCGGCGAGACGATGGCGGTAGTTCTCGCAGCCGGCTTCACCGCGCAGATCACGCTTAACCCGTTCACTGAGATTCAGACCATGACTGCGTACATGGTCGACGCGACCCGCGGCGAGGCCGTCATCGGGAGTATTCGGTACCAGAGCCTCTTCGCGGTCGGACTGGCACTGTTCTTGATGACGCTCGCAATGAACCTGCTCAACGACCGGCTCAAACAACGCTACCGGGAGGAGTACCAATGAGCACGCCGTCCATGGACGAGCTGTTCGACGGCGTCGACCTGACGTGGGAGCACCGCAAGAACCGCGCCTTCCTGGCGCTGTGTTTCCTTTCGTCGGTCATCGGGCTCGTCGCGCTGGCGTTTCTCATCGGTGACGTGCTCTGGGAGTCGTACCGCGGCATCGTCGAATTCGATGTCGGCGTCGTCCACTTCCTGACGAGCACCGGATCGGTGAATCCGGAACGTGCGGGGCTGTTCGCCGCCATGGTCGGATCCATCATGCTGGTCGCGCTGACCGCCCTCTTCGCGTTCTTCATCGGTGTCGGTGCCGCGATCTATCTCGAGGAGTACGCGCCCGACAGCCGATTCGTCAGACTCATCGAGGCGAACCTCGCGAACCTCGCTGGCGTCCCCTCCGTCGTGTACGGATTGGTCTGTCTCGGACTGTTAGTCAACGGCCCGCCGGATCTGGGTCGCATCATCCTCGTCGGGTCGATAGCGCTCGGGCTGTTGGTGATGCCGATCATCATCGTCTCGGCGATGGAGGCGCTGCGTGCGGTACCGGACGGCGTCCGAAACGGCTCGTACGCGACTGGTGCGACGCAGTGGCAGACCATCCGTCGTGTCGTCCTTCCGGCGGCGATGCCCGGCATCCTGACGGGGACGATCCTGGCGCTCGCGCGCGCCCTCGGGGAGACGGCCCCGCTGCTAATGGTCGGTGCCATCGCTAGCGCTCGGCACACCCCGACGGGTCCCTTCTCCGATATCACGGCCATGACCGTGACTATCTTCGACTGGGCGTTCCGGTTTCAGGAGCACTTCCACGTGCTAGCCGCCATGGGTATCGTGACGCTGCTCGTGGTGCTGCTCGGCATGAACGGCGTCGCCATCTATCTGCGAAATCGCTACGAGACAGGAGTCTAACGATGTCAACAGGAAAAACAGACGACTCACTGATAATGACGGAGGTACAGACTGGCGAGAGCGACCGCGACGGCCGTCCGGATCGGACCGTCATCGAGACGCGGGACCTCGACGTGTACTACGGGGAGGATCAGGCGCTCCGCGACGTGTCCATCGAGATACCCGAAGAGAAGGTGACCGCTCTCATCGGTCCCTCAGGCTGCGGTAAATCGACGTTCCTCCGGTGTATCAACCGGATGAACGACCAGGTGGATGTCTGTCGAGTCGACGGTGATGTCATCTTCAAGGGAAAAAACGTGTACGACGACGACGTCGATCCCGTCGCGCTCCGACGAAAGGTCGGTCAGGTGTTCCAGAAACCGAACCCGTTCCCGAAGAGCATCCGCGACAACGTCACCTACGGACTGGAAGTGCAAGGCCAATCGGCCACGGATGAAGATGTCGAACGAGCCTTGCGAGGAGCCGCCCTCTGGGACGAGGTGAACGACCAGCTCGACTCCTCCGGCCTCGACCTCTCGGGCGGGCAGCAACAGCGGCTCTGTATCGCCCGCGCCATCGCGCCGGACCCCGAGGTGATCCTGATGGACGAGCCCACGTCGGCACTCGACCCGGTTGCGGCCTCGAAGATCGAGGACCTGATCGACGCGCTCGTCGAGGAGTACACCGTGATCATCGTCACCCACAACATGCAGCAGGCCGCCCGTATCTCGGATAAGACCGCGGTCTTCCTCACCGGCGGCGAGCTGGTGGAGTTCGACGACACGGCGACGATCTTCGAGAACCCCGACGATTCGCGCGTCGAGGACTACATCACGGGGAAGTTCGGATAATGCCCCGCGAGAACTACCAGCGGCGACTCGATGGGCTCCGAGCGAGCGTCGTCGACATGAGCGACCTCGTCATAGAACGGTACGCCGCGGCGATCGACGCCGCGGAGACCGGCGACGACGACCTCGCTCGCGAGGTGATCGAGGGCGATCACGAGGTGAACGAGCGATACCTCGCCGTCGAAGACGACTGTACCGAACTCCTCGCGCTCCAGCAACCGGTCGCTGGCGATCTCCGACTGGTGACGGCGTCGTTCAAGATCAGCACCGATCTCGAACGCGTCGCCGACCTCGCGACGAACCTCGCCGGATACGGCGCGGCCGAGGGCGGACTCCACCCGGCGGTCGATTTCCGTGAGCTCGCCGACCTCGCCGGCGAGATGGTCGCCGACGCGGTCGCCGCCGACGAGACGGTCGACGCCGACGCCTGCCGGGCGATCGCGGCCCGCGACGACGACCTCGATGACCGGTGTCGCCGGGCCAGCGAGGCGGTGATCCGTGACCTGCTAGAGGCGGACCGGGAACGGGTCACGACGGGAGCCGATGACGACGCTACTGACCAGCTTGCGGCCGCGCTCGACGAGGTCTCCCGCTCCTTACTCGCGATCCGTGAGATCGAACGCGTCGGCGACCACGCCGTCAACATCGCGGCGCGAGCGCTGTACATGGCCGAGAACGACGACGAGCTGATCTACTGAGATGACCGAGGACGGACCGTACGAACGCAAGGTGCAGTTGACTGGCGGGACGACCTACACCGTCTCGCTCCCGAAGACGTGGGCCCGAACACACGGGCTCGACGTCGGGGACCGCGTCAGCCTCCACCCCCGTGGCGATCGGCTCCTCGTCACCAAGGCGGCGGCGACCGAGGGGGACCGGAGCGTAACCGTTCCGGCCGGTCGATACGACCCGCCGCGACTCGCGAGGATCGTGACCGCCGCCTACGTCGCGGGCGTGACGGCGGTCCGGATCGCTGAGCGCCCGAACTCGGCG
>NZ_JBHSWW010000244.1:0-3686 GCF_042661865.1 Halorubrum tibetense | reverse complement strand
GCCGGACGAGCACCACGTAGACGACCGCCGCGACGACCATCCCGACGCCGAGCCCGGCGACGAGCCGCGAGAGGAACCCGGACAGCACGCCCGCGGTGTCGCCGGTCCCGACGACGAGCGTCTCGAACACGACGATCGCGAGGATCGCGGCCGTCACGTCGTTGATGATACCCTCCGCCTCCAGCGTCGAAGCGACGTGTTCGCGGACGTCGATCACCTGCAGGATCGGCGTGATGACGGTCGGGCCCGTCGCGATGAGCAGCGCGCCGATCAGGAACGCGAGTCCCCAGTTGTCGGTGAGGAAGAACTGCACCGCGAGCGCCGTCCCGAAGAACATGATCGCCGCGCCGACGGTCACGACCCGAAGGATCGACTTCGGTGCCTCGGCGAGCCGTTCGCGTGTGAGATCAAACCCGCCGTCGAAGACGATGATCGCCACGGAGAGCCCGACGACGGTGCCGAGACCGTCGCCAAACGTTTCGAGGCCGATATACCCGAGCCCTTCCGGTCCCAGCAGAACGCCGACGAGGATCAGGAAGAGAACGCTCGGGATCCGAAGCCGTGACGAGACGACCTGTAGCGCGATCCCGATCCCGAGGATCGCGGCGATGATCGGGAGTGTCGCACTCACTGTACACGACTATTTACCACGAACGCTTATAAGGGATCCTCAATACGCGTTAGGCTCGGTGCCGAAGAGGGCGCGCCGTCGGCGTCACCCGAGAGAACTAAGCCGGTGAGTGTTCGAGTGTACGTATGTCGCTTCTGGGACGGTACCTCGACTGGTTCCGCGAGCAGAGCTCGCAGGTACAGATCGGGTCGACGGTCCTGCTTTTCGCCGTACTCTTCGTGTTCGGCGTCTACACCGCCGGGATCGGACCGGGACTGCTCATCGTCATCGTGATGATCGACCACTGGTACCGGGGCTGACCACGGGCTAGAGCCACCCACAGACGCGGATCACTCCGTGTCGGCGGCGTCCGCACCGCGCTCGGCGATCCGCCGTGCAACCTCGCTCAACCCGCCGGTGTGAGGGAGGGGTTCGTCGTCGTCGGTGTCGGGCGTGTCGTCGGTATCGGGCGTGTCGTCGGTGGCAGCGGCAGTGTCTGGGTGACCCGCGTCCCCGGCGGTACCGACGAGATCCACATCGCCGCCGGCAGTGTCGGAACGGGAGGTCTCGTCGTCGGAACTGCCGGCGTGTTCCACGTCGCTCGGGTCCGCATCCGGCGGGTACGAGCGCTCTGCCGGCGGGACGAACGCCGTTTCCACCTCCCGAACCGTCTCCCGGACCGCCGGTTCCTCGAGTCGGTCAGCGTACGCCTCGCGGATCAGGTCGGGCACCGCGTAGGCGTACTGCCCCCGACCGGCGTGGCGGAGCAGGCCGGCCTTTCGGATCGGCCGATGCCGGCTGTACGCGTGCTCCGTGTCGCCGTCGCCGCCGGCGTCGATATGTGCAGCGACCGGGTCGCTGACGCCCTCGCGTCGGTAGTGTCTGAGCATCCCCCGCGAGAGCGCTGGGAGCGACTCGATCCGGGCGCGAAGCTCCTCGATGACGGCCTCGCGGGTCCCCAGCTGGACCGCGTCGTCGAACCGGAGCGCACCCTCGGCGACATCGGCCCGCGTCACGGGGTCGACATCGTCGGACGAGTCGGTGTTGACGTCGTCGGACGAGTCGGCGTCGTTCGGGTTGGCGTCGTTGGACTGCCCGCGGTTCTCCGGGGGATCGGCATCGTTCGACGACGGGCCGGCCACGTCCTCGGGGTCGGAGTCGCTTCGGTCGCCGCCGCTCCCGTTCTCAGCTCCCGGGACCGACTCCGTCGCCGCGACCGCGGCGTCGTAGTCGGCGAGACCGGCCTGTTCGCGACGCTTCGCCGACGCGACCGAGCGACCGTCACCGCCGCGATAGGGGGCTTCGGCCTTCCCCAACAGCGCCTGTGCGAACTGGTCCGCCATGTCGCTCAGGTCCCGCGCCTCCTCGAGTTCGCGTTCGAGCTGACGGATTCGCTGGTCCTTTTTTTCCAGCTCCTGTCTGAGGTCGGCGAGCTCGGACTCGCGACGGGCTTTCTCGTCGGAGATCGACTGGAGTTCGCCGACGAGGTCGCTGGAGACCGACTTGAGCTCCGGGCGCTCGAAGTCGTCGAGGCCGGGGGTCGCGCCGGCGTCGAACGTCTCCTTGCGGTGGAACTGGATCCGGCGGATCGACTCGTCCCAGTCGGTCATGAGGAATGCCTCGCCGTCGCCGAGGTCCTCGACCGCACTGGCGTACTTCGACCCGAGGATCCGGCCGACGACTTTCGTGTCGTTGTCCCACGTGAGCCGGTGCCAGCAGAGCCAGTCACACTGAGTGATGAAATCCTTTTTCACGTCGGCCGGCCGCTGGCTGATGCCGACGATCCCGAGGCCGTGTTTCCGGCCGCGTTTTCCCACCTTGATCAGCATCTTGCCGGTCTCGTCCATCCCGCCGCCCTCGGGGATGTACTCGTGGCACTCCTCGACGACGAGGAGAAACGGCTTTTTCAGCCGCTTTTCCTTCGCGAACAGCTGTTTGACGACTTCGAGGAGGAGCTCGTTGGCAGTACTCTCTTCCAGATAGCCCGAGACGTCGAGGATGATCGGAACGTTCTGCTCTAAGGCGAGGTTCGCGAGTTTCTCGGCGTGTTCGGGCGAGACGACGATGTCACACTCCTCGTCCGCGCCGGCGTGGAGGATCTCGTACTCCTCCTTGAGGCCATAGTACTCCCCGTCCGTGTCGACGATCATGACGGGGAACCCGTTGTCGAGGAGGTTCTCGATAACGACGCTCGCGGTGTTGCTCTTCCCCGACCCGCTTTTTCCCGTGATGAAGGATCTGCCGGTGAGCACGTCGACGACCGGGAGTTCGACCGGCGAGCCCGGATCCGCCGTCGCGTCGCCGCCGATCCCCTCGCTGACGTCCGCGACGTGGATCGTCTCCTGCTCGCTCATACACGTGACAGGAACCCCTCGCCTCATAAACCATCGGCTCGGGGACGACGATCGGACCCTGTGGAACGAAGCGGCGCGTGGCCGCCACAAGACGTATGACTCGGCGGGGAGAGAGCCGGGTCGTGAGCACCGACAACACCCTCCTCAACGCGGTTATCGGCGCGGTTGCGACGTTCGGCCTCTCGTTTACCGGGATCTCTCCGGTCCTCGGCGGTGCGCTCGCGGCGTATCTCGAAGGCGGCGAGACCGCTGACGGGCTCCGTATCGGCACGCTCTCCGGGCTGATCGCCGCCCTCCCCCTCGGACTGCTGGTCGTCGCCGGGTTCGTACTCTTCGGGTTCGCCGGCACCGGTGCCGCCATCGGTGGGATCGCCCTGCTGATCGTTGGCGTCACGCTCGTCGCCGGCTACATCGTCGCGCTGAGTGCGCTCGGCGGCGTCATCGGCATCTACTTGAACGGTGAGCTGTAGCGGGGTCGGCGTCGCAACAGCACCGGCGACCGAAGCGCTCCCGTTCACCGTCTGACGTGGTTTTTAACCCGATGAGGGCCCACGGTCGGCGTGTGAGCATCGTCGTCGCGGTGAAACCCTCCGCGCGGAAGCGCAACGCGAAGGTGGGGCGGCTCGTCTTCGAGGACGGCTCCCGCCACCCCTTCGAGAGCCGTGCGGCCGCCGAGCGCTGGGCCGCCGACCTCTCGACCGGCGACGGCCACGTGTGGGTCG
>NZ_JBHSWW010000243.1:0-3688 GCF_042661865.1 Halorubrum tibetense | reverse complement strand
TTCCTCGAGCTCGACCTCGGCGACCGCCCTGACGAGCGCGGCAGCTCGCTCGGCGCGGGCGCGTCGCCAGCTCTCCTCGCGCGCGCCGTACGTTCGGATGGCGCGCATGAAGTCCACCTCGGAGAACTCCGGCCAGTAGGGGGTACAGAAGTAGACGGCCGCCTCGTTACCGTTGGCGTGCCACGGGAGGAAGTTCGAGGTGCGCTCGTCGCCACCGGTTCTGACGATGAGATCGACGTCGCGGATCGGCCGGTCGTACAGTCGCTCTTCAACCGTTTCAACGTCCACGGAGGCGGCGTCGATCTCGCCGGCGGCGGCCTCTCGAGCGATGTCCCGGGCCGCGTCGAGCAAGGCGGTCCGGCCGCCGTACGCGAGCGCGACGTTGAGCGTAAAACGGTCGTTATCGGCAGTTCGGCGCTCGGCGTACGCGACCGCCTCTCGGACCCGATCCGGGAGGCGCTCCACATCGCCGATAGCACGGACGTGGACGCCTCGCTCGTGGACTCGATCGGCGTCGGCGAACTCGCGGAGCTTCGTTTCGAGGAGGGCGAACAGCGGTTCCAGCTCCTCGTCCGGGCGGGCGAAGTTCTCCGTCGAGAACGCGTACAGCGTCAGCTCCTCGACACCGAGGTCCGCACACCAGTCGAGGAGTCGCTCGGTCGTGTCGGCACCGGCCCGATGGCCCTGCGGCGCGTCGTCACCCTGTTCGCGGGCGTACCGACGGTTGCCGTCCTGAATGACGGCGACGTGGGTTGGGACCTCGTCGACCCGCCGGTGGAGGTGTCGGAGGTATGCGCGCTCGATCGCGCCGCGGAACGGGGAGAGCACGGTCGTCGGGACGGGACGAACGGGTATGTAGTTTGTCGTTGTTGCTGTCATGTTCGTCGCATGGGCGGCCGAGGGCCGGGAGAACGGTTATCGCCCCGCCGGGAGAGCGTCCGGGTATGGACGCCGCGTACGTGTTCACGGTCACGTTCGAGCTCGGGCCCACGTCGAAACCGGACGATCCGGCCCCGCCGCGCGTCGAGCCGAACCGATTCGAGACGACGGTCGAGCTCCCCGCCGCGGTCCCCGGCGACCCGGGGTGGAAGCTGTTCCGCGACCGCCTCTGGCGCGGCGAGGTCGGTGACGATCCGTCGTTCCGTCGGTTCCTCGCCGACCGGCTCGGCGTCGACGTCGTCGCCGTCTCCTTCCGCGAGCTCCGGACCGACGAGGCCTACCTGTCGGCGCTCCGGTCGGCGGTCCGCGAGGACCTGGCGGCGTTCAACGCCGCCGACGTCGACGAGGCCCTTCACAAGTACCTCGGGTCGTCGATCCACGTCCGGGAACGAGAGTAGTGGCGACGAGGACAGCCGGCGGCGGACGCGAGCGACGGCCGGCGGCGGACGCGAGTGATAGGGACGAGATCACCACCGGTGGGAGCGGTCGCGACGGCGATGACTCGATCGCGACGGCGACCACCTCGCTGCCACCGCAACGCACTTGTCGGGACCGCGCCTACGAACGCGCCCATGGTCGTCGCCGACTACGAGTTTCACCTGTTCGACCTCGACGGGACCCTCGTCGACGCGGAGTGGGCGTACACCCGCGAGGTGTTCGATCGGGTCGGCGAGCGACTCGATCGGCGATTCTCCGACCGGGAGGCGTACGTCCTCTGGCACGGGCTCGGGGGTGCGCGCGCGGGGACCCTTCGAGGACTCGGCGTCG
Source organism: Halorubrum tibetense (assembly GCF_042661865.1). Taxonomy (GTDB): domain Archaea; phylum Halobacteriota; class Halobacteria; order Halobacteriales; family Haloferacaceae; genus Halorubrum; species Halorubrum tibetense. Next base: position 1,981 of record NZ_JBHSWW010000243.1, on the reverse strand, counting down.
ACCCCGACCGCTTCTGGCCCGCGTTTCACGACGTTGAGGACCCGATCGCCCGCGCGGAGGCGACGTACCTCCACGACGACGCCGCCCGGCTACTCGACCGGCTCGACGCCGCAGGGCAGCCGACCGGGCTCGTCACGCACTGTCAGGCGTTCTTGGCGGAGCCCGTGCTCGATCGACTCGACCTGACGGACCGCTTCGACGCGGTCGTCTGTTGTACCGACGACACGGGCTGGAAGCCGAACCCGGAGCCGCTGGAGGTCGCGATGGACGCGATGGGCGTCGACGCCCGAGGGCGAGGCTACTACGCCGGCGATGGCGAGAGCGACGTGGGCGCAGCCTGGAACGCCGGGCTGGACGCGATCCACGTGGAACGGATCGGTCACGAGGATCGCGGACGCTGTATCCGTGGCGACCGACGGGTGGCCGCGCTCGACGAGCTCGTCGACGCGCGATAGGTCGGGCGTCTGACCGCCCACCGGGGCGGGAGTGTCGCGGGCGGAATCAGGGCCTGGAGGACGAACGGATCAGTTGCTGCCGAATATCCGATCGAGCAGCACGCGCTGGATGAAGCCGGACTGCCGCTCGTCCGGGGGCTGGACCATCACGGCGGTACAGTCGACGCTATCGACGAGCCGGTCGCCGGGACGCCCGAACACGGCACCGCGCAGTCCGCGCCGTTCGGTCGTGGTGACGAGCAGGTCGGCCGACTCCGCGAACCGCGAGAGCCCCTCGACCCGGTCGTCAGTCTCCAGGATCCGCGAGTCCGCGGTCACCGTGAGTATCCGTCGGAGCTCGTCGTGATACTCCTGAACGACGGCACGACGCTCCTCGGAAACGTCTTCCGGGACGGTCTGAAGCAGTGTCAGCGTCGCGCCCGTCTCCTCGGCGATCGCGTCGGCGACGAGCAGCTTCACCGGGTCGTACGTCCCGCTGTTCGTCGCTACGGCGATCTCGTCGGCCCCGTCGAAGCCGCGGTCCTCGACGAGCAACACGCCACACGGCGCGTTCTTCAGGACGTGTTCGTTGAGCCCTTCGCCGTACAGCTCGTGCAGCTCCTCGACCCGACGTTCGAGCACGATGAACTCCTCCTCCTCGAAGGAGGCGTACTCCACGATCGCGGGACCGACGTCCTCGGTCTTGATTTCACGGAAGTCGACGCTCGACAATGCGTTTCCGGATCCCGCGTCGTCGGACACCTGTTGGACCCCGCCATCGGGGCGTTCGTCGGTGTTCGAACCGATTGGTAAGGTAGTCGCGTTCGTCGCCCACTCGGGTGGATCGACCCGCGTCGACGTAGTGTCACCGGCGGTGAACGCCCGGTGGGGCACCCGTTTGAACGTTCCAACCGTGACCTCCCCTTTGCGGAGACTGGAGAGGTCCATCCCGATACGGAGCATATCGACGCTCGTCTCCGGCGAGGTGTCGTCGGTCACCGCGACCAGCGTGTCGTACCGTTGCTGTTCGCCGAACAGCTCTCTCGTCCGCTCGAGTGCGGCCTCGCTGACGTTCTGTCGGACGCCGGTCCGGGCCGCGCCCTCGCGGTCCGTGCGCGGTCGGACGTAGAGATAGAAGTACACGACTGAGACCGCGGTGATAAACGCCGCGCCCGCGAACGGGACGAGTCCCACCTGCGTGAGGACGAGAAAACCGCTCGCCATTCCGAAGATCTGCATCCAGGGGTACAGCGGCGACGTGAAGACGGGGTCGTAGTCGTCGACCGCGCCCTCGCGGAACCCGACAAGCGCGAGGTTCACGAGGATGAAGACGAGGATCTGGAACGCGCTCCCGAACTTCGCCACCTGGTCGATCGGGAGGAAGACGATCATCAGGACGATGATCCCACCGGACAGCGAGATGGAGAGGACGGGGGTGTTAAACCGGTCGCTGACGCGCTCGAACGCCGGCGGCGCGAGGCCGTCACGCGCCATCGCGAACGGGAACCGGGACGCCGACAGCAGCCCGGCGTTCGCGGTCGACGCCA
>NZ_JBHSWW010000242.1:0-3701 GCF_042661865.1 Halorubrum tibetense | reverse complement strand
CGGTCGGTAGCGTCGGCGTCGCCGGTACGCCGCCGACGCCCACTGGCCCCGACGAGGGCGCTACCGGGCCGGACAAGAACGCGGCCGACCCCGCCGAACAGCGCGAGCGTCAACAGGTGCTCGCGAACCTGTTCATCGAGAACGTGCTCGAACAGCGCGGCGACGAGATCGAGCTCGACCGCGAGGGGATCGCCCACGCCGACGCCTATCTCGGCACCGAAGCGGTCGACAACGGGTTCGCCGACGAGTTCGGCTTCGTCGACGACGCGATCGACGACGCCGCCCGCGAGGCCGGCCTCGACACCTACGAGGTCGAGACACACCGAAGCGAGTCCGCGACCGGCGGCCTCGGGATCCCACTCGTCGAGACCACCGACGGCGACGTCGTCATCGCCGAGGAGGCGGGAATCGGCGACGAGACGCTCAACGACGCGCTGATCTTGGCCGTGGCACCGCAGGTCTGGGCGGAGACGGTCGGCGAGGATGTCGAGATGTGGGGATACACCGGAACCGACCCCGCTGCCGTGACGAACGGAGGTGAGGCAGCATGAGCACGCTGACGCGCGTCGCGGGGACGTTCGTACTCGTGTTCGCGGTCACGCTCGGCCTCGTCGCGGTCGGCGGCGCGGTCCTCGACGACGGAACCCCCGCGAACGCGGACGTCGAGAGCGACCACTGGGAGCTCGACGCCGTGACGGCGGACGCCGCCGAGTCTGACGGGGAGATTACGATGGACAGCGCCGAGCCGACGAACACAGTCGTCCTCCACGTCGGCGCGGGGGCGGCGGCCGGTGGCGGCGGTGAACCGCTCCCGCTCCCGATAGGCGAGGAAAGCGAACCCGTCGACGCCTCGGTCGGCACTATCGGTGGCCCCGAACGCGACGTCGGCCCGCTGGCGGCGACGCTCGTCGCGAACGGCCACGACGTGGTGTTCTATCAGGACGAGTTCGCGGACGGTCCCCTGTTCGAGCTGCTCGCGGACGCCGACGCGTTCCTGACGACGAACCCGGCCGCGCTCGGACCCGCCGAGGCCGACGCGGTCGCGGAGTTCGCCGAGGCCGACGGTCGCACCGTGATCGCGGCCGACCCCGGAAGCGCCGGTCCGGCCACCGAGCTCGTCGGGTCGCTTGGAGGGTACGTTTCCCCGGGATACGTGTACGATATGACCGATAACGACGCCAACTACCTCAGCCCGTTCGTGACGCCTGCGGGCGAAACCCCGCTGACCGACGGTGTCGACCGCGCGGTGTTCCGCGGGATCGCTCCGGTCGGCGTCGCCGCCGGACAGGGCGAGGTCGCCCTCGAAACGGGCGACGACGCGCAGCTGTCGACCACGCGGGCAGACGACGCTTACGCCGCCGCGGTGACCGTCGGCGAGCTCGCACTGGTCGGCGACTCGGCGTTCCTCGCCCCGGAGAACGCCTACCGCGCGGACAACGACGTGCTGATCGGGAACGTCGCGGACTTCCTCGTGACCGGCGAGAACCCCGACATCGACCCGCTTCCGCCGGGCGGGCAACCGCTGCCGCCGGGTGGAGAACCGTTACCACCGGGTGGGGAACCGTTACCACCGGGTGAGGAGCCGACCCCGCCGGGTGAGGAGCCGGCTCCACCCGAGGACGGTGACGATGAGGGGGATGGCGATGAGGGGGATGACGATGAGGATGGCGACGACGACGGTAACGGCGATAACGACGGCGACAATACGAACGCGTAACACGCCATCGACGACCGACAGCCGGTCGCTCGTCCCCTCGACCGAGGCGCGTTCCGTTCGCCGGGTCGCGAACCCGGCTCGGTGTTCGTGAACCGTGATTCGTGAACCACGTTCGCGACCTGAGCCCATAGACGCCGCCAGCCGTGTCTCCGTGCCACACAGCATCACTCGGGGGAAACCGCACGCGGGTGGCCGATAGCACAAGCGTATTCCCGAACACCGTCGAAAGACCGGACACGTATCGAGAGTCACCCAATGGAGATCCCCTCGACCCCTCCCGGAGGCTACGCTCGCCGATGAGGAATCCGGTCACCGCCGTCCAGAACGCGCTGGGAGTCAACCCACAAGTGCTGGCGTTGGCGCTCGCCCGAATGTCCGAATCCGTCGGCAACTCGTTCCTGATCGTGGTCCTCCCGCTGTTCATCGCCTCCGACTTCGTCACCGGCGGGACGTTCGGGCTCACGGAGGTGTTCATCACCGGCCTCGTCCTCTCCATCTTCGGCTTCGTCAACAGCCCGCTCCAGCCGTTCACCGGTCGGCTCTCCGACCGAACAGGCCGTCGAAAGGTGTTCGTGCTCTTCGGGCTGGCGCTCATCGCGGTCGCCGGCGTCGGCTACGCCTTCGCCGCCACCTACTGGCACCTGATCGGCTTGCGCGTCCTCCAGGGGATCGCGGGCGCGTTCATCATCCCGACGACGGTGGCGCTGGTCAACGACCTCGCCACCGACGAGAACCGTGGCGGCAACATGGGGACGTACAACACGTTCCGACTCGTCGGCTTCGGGGTCGGCCCGATCGCCGCCGGGGGCGTCGTCGCCGCCGGTCCCTTCACCGTCCCGCTCGGGGCGACGACCGTCGCGCTCACCGGATTCGACGCGGCGTTCTACTTCGCCGCGAGCACCGCCGTGCTCGCGTTCCTGCTCGTGTTGACGCTCATCCGGGACCCCGATATCGACCCCGACGACGGGGGCGACGAGTCGTTCTTAGCGGCGCTCGCGATCCGCGACCGGGACGGCGGGCAGCTGCTCGACCCCGTGTTCGCGCTCGGGGTCGTCTCGTTTTTCATGGCGGTCGGCATCGCGGTGTTCGCCACGCTCGGCGACATCGTCAACACCGAGCTCGATCAGGGGCCCGATATGTTCGGCCTCCAGTTCGCGGCGTTCGTCCTCGCACAGATCTTCCTCCAGGCACCGATCGGGCGCGCGACCGACTACTACGGGCGGAAGGCGTTCATCCTCGTCGGCACGGTTCTGCTCGTTCCGACGACGCTCGTTCAAGGGCTCGTGCCGGCGTACGCGCTCGGGTTCGGCCTGATCGGGGACCCGTGGGTGATGTTCCTCGCCCGGTTCCTCCAGGGTGTCGCCGGGGCGATGGTGTTCGCACCCGCGCTAGCGCTCGCCGGCGACATCGCTCGGGAAGGAGCGTCCGGGTCAACGCTGTCCGTGCTCACGATGGCGTTCGGCTTCGGCGTCGCCGCCGGCCCGCTGTTGTCGGGCTTCCTCGTCGCCTGGGGGTTCGTCGTTCCCTTCGCGTTTGCCGCGGCGCTCGCCGCGATCGGTGCGATCACTGTCGCCACGCAGGTGAACGAGGTGAACGCCCCGCGGCGAGCGATCCCGTTCGTCGGCTACGTGACCTGACCGCGTCGCCGTCAGTCCTTCCCTCCGCCTCCCAGTTACGCCACGTCCCCATCGCCGTCGAACGAGCCCTCGCGGATCGCGGCCTCGGCGGCCGTCAACGCCTCGTCTGCGTCGAACTCGTCGACGACCCGCCGTAGCTCCGACGACGACGCCCCAGCGAGATCGCGGGCGTGTGCCGTCACGTTCGGCACCGCACGGATCACGTTGTCGATGATCGGGATCGCCGCGGTTCGCGGCCCCCGACTCCCCGGGTTGAGGTCGATCACGATCTCCGTCTTCCCGGCGGCCGCGAGCGCTTCCGCGCGGTCGCCGTCCTCCAGCGGCACCACGACGGTGTCGGCCGCGCC
>NZ_JBHSWW010000241.1:0-4589 GCF_042661865.1 Halorubrum tibetense | reverse complement strand
CGCGGCGACCGTCGGCGGGTTCGCCGGAGCGGTGCTCGGCGCGAAGGGTGGCCCCGTGGGAGCCGGTATCGGCGCGTTCCTCGGCGGATCGACCGGCTACGCCGTCGGCTACGTGATGAGCGAGCTGGACGCCGCAGTTGACGACGACACCCGCTCGACGACGCTCGACGACTACGCCGAAAGCGACGACGAGGAGATGGACGACGAAGACACCACAGACGACGGCCCGGTGACGATCGAGGTCGGATCGCCCGAAGAAGCCGCGGATGAGGCAACCGAGGAGCACCCTGAAGCCGAGGCGAGCGCTGAAGACGAGCACGCGAACGAAGCGGACGGTGAGACCGGTGATGACGGCGAGGCGGCTGGCGACGACGATACCAGGACCGACGGCGACACCGGCACCGACGACACCGACGCCGACGAAGAAGGACTCCCCAGGTAACGCGCGAAGCGCGCCTGAAGTCGCCGGGGAGCGCTTCGCGGGGCCGGTTGTGCTCGATGCTGGGTCCGGCAACCCGACTGTGGTCTCGTTGGATCGACCGCCGTGGGTTGCTGTAGGTGCGGGCGAGGGCGTGAGCCCTGGGCTACATGCGAGCCCCCACCCGTCAAAGAGTCTAAACCAACCCGACTAATTTTCAACCGTGATAAGCGGGTCGGTAAGTACATAAGTCGGATCCGGATACGCTCACGTAACCAGCAACCGGCCGGGATCGGCGGCGGGCCGAATCCGCGTCGGCGCACCGCTGGATTCAATCCATGAAACCAGACAACCTGTTCAACTCGGAGAACCGTGCGGTCAGCCCCGTGATTGGGGTCATACTCATGGTCGCGATCACTGTGATCCTGGCCGCCGTCATCGGCACGTTCGTGCTCGGACTCGGCGACTCGCTCGGGGATAGTCAACCATCTGCGCAGCTGAGTGTTGATTTTGATACCGACGATGACGACATTATTATTGAACACAACGGCGGTGATCGGATTGACTCGGATACACTAACGGTGATTGTGACTAACACAACTAGTGGTGAGAGTGTCGAAGGAGATGTCGAAGAACCCTTCAGTGTTGGTAACTCCGTGACCGGCGATTTCGATGGCACTGGAGATACACCTGAGAACGTCCGGGTCCGGATCGTTCACAACCCCAGTAATTCTTTCCTGCTTGACCGCACATTCGAACTCAACGGCGATCTCGATATCGGAGATGGCGACATTAACTTCTCTAGCTAATTGACTCCGACGACTTTTTATTCGCGTCCGGTACTGTAACCCGAGGACTGACGTGTTACACAACTCTTGAACCGTCACCGGGTCGTACTCTTCCCGTGTGGTTCGAATATTCTCTTCACTCTCCACCAAGTGCGCAAGAGCGGCATCAGTAACGACACTCATCGGCGGGTCGTCGTCGGGATCGCTCGCCACTATCTCGGTCGCCCGCTCCAGCTGCCGCTCCCGCTCGTCGGTGATCTTCAGGCTCGTTCGACGGCCCATATATATACCAGTTGTATATGCAGAGGTCTCTCAAATCCCACAGCGCGCTGCCGGGACAAGCAGCGTGAGCCGGATTGTCGACGAGCACGAAGTATATAAGGCGCGTGCAAGGCGCAGGGGCGAGTGATCGAGGACGTCGCACGAGACGAAACAAACACCGCACCGCGTGTGAGTACCACCCCGCGGATCGGTACAACGTGCGGCTCGTCAACGAGGACGGGGAGCGGCTCGACACGAGCTGGTACGATGGGCTGAAAGACGGCACGCCGTGGGAGTTCAAGGCGACCGCGCACCGCCACGCCGAGGGGAATCCGGGCAACTTCAAGATCTACGAGAAGTATCACGTGAAACTGCAGCAACAGGGCGGGTGGTACGGGTTCGCTGTATACCGACGGCGCGGGACCGGGACGCAGATCTTGAAGACGACCGCCGTTCGGGCGTCAAAGTTACCGACGCTTCGGTGGCATGGGGGTGGGAGTCATCGGGATAGTCGGCAGGGGAAGATTTCGATTGAATCGGTGGTTTCTAATTAATTTACCCACCCAGTGAACTCTTGGCATATTCGTCATTCCAAGGAAGATATGAGAAGGTTTCATATTTTAATTCTCCATCAGATTTAGTGAATTTCAGCGAAAAGTCTGCTTCATAAACTCCTTCTGAAAAAACGGATTCGTATTCAATTTTAACTTTTCCGTACAGCACATCACGTTCATCTAGATTATTCCGTATAATCCTGCCAAGTGATCTTTGGGAATATGAGGTAGACGTGCTTCCCATTGGAATAACACTTTCTGACGTGATCTCGAATTCTATTCCAACCTCAGAAGGCCTTACAGACGAAGATAACGTTACATGGTCCATAACAGATGAATCTGTTTCAATTCGTCTCAGTAACCCGCTAGCCGTGTCAAGCGGGCCGGTACCGTCTAAGTCGTAGAATTCGATAACAAGTTTGAGAGATGTAGCTGGCCCACCACCAAAATTTGATATTCTAACATCGATAGATTGTAGTTCATTAAACATATCGAACTCAGTAATTTCTAAATGCGGCTCTTGCTGGGCTTTCAACACAGAATGTTGCTCGTAATATAGGACTACAAGTCCGAGAGTCAACACCGATGTTGCGATTATCGAGATTGACTCCAAACCGACGGATCCGTATCTTAAATATGATATTGGTATTGAAGAAACAAATACAAAACCTACAATGAGAATACCTGCCGCAGTTTTCCATCGATTTGGGAGCATGTTATCATAGAATTCAGTTTGTACTACTAATCAGTAATCCTCCGTTTGGTCCTGCCAAGATCTTCATCAGGTAATGGGTTTCTGCGATTATGCTAAATGTAAGACAAGATTCACAGAATGAACAGCATATGCCCTGAAAACACCGTATTTATCTTTTTGCCCTTGAGGTATATTCAAAAGGGCGAGGCGTTTTGACAGATCAGCGGAATTAGTTATACATGTCCGTAAAAACAGAAACCGAAGCGGCACTGGTAGCACTTGAGATCGGAAATGTAATCGAATCGTATGATAAACTCACTGAGCAACGGTTCGGTGTTATGTGTCCTAGTGAAAATCATCTGGATTTTATTGAATCGCTTCCTAAGATTACAGAGGTTAATGATAGCCCCCCAGAATACGATTTTGTAGTCACTGAGTCAGAAAGAGTTGCCATCGTTGACAGCAGATGATCTTACTTATGTTACCCAATTGTTCGGCAGTGTAGTGAGTAAAACATACTCACATCTCTCATACACTAGCTAGAAATCAGCACATCTGCGTGTTCCGTCAAGTTTTATCGCGCCGCAAGCGGCGCGCCGCCGATCCCGTGAAAACAGAGGGGTACCTTAGAATCTGTGGCCTTAGCCACACCCCTAACGTGTGACCGACCCCCGGGGGTCGATCCGAGTTCGACTCGCAGCTCGTCGAGGTCGCCGTGGGCTGTGGGCTCGACCGAGATCGTGGCTGATCCGTCGCTCACTCCCCACCGGTCCCGGCTAAAACGTCGCGAAATCCGGCCTGGCGTTGCTGCTCCCGAGTATATAAGTAATGTCGCCAGATCTGCGTGAGATCGGATGAACCTCGGCTCCGTGCTTCTGTGAAGTCAAGCCATAATTGAATGGACTCGCGGGGTCCCCGTGAGCGGCGAAGCCGCGAGCGGGGGCTCGCGAGGGAACGACTGAGCGAACGAAGTGAGTGAAGTCGCGGGGTCCCCGTGAGCGGCGAAGCCGCGAGCGGGGGCTCGCGAGGGAACGACTGAGCGAACGAAGTGAGTGAAGGAGTGGACTCGCGGGGATTTGAACCCCGGGCCTCTTCCTTGCGAAGGAAGCGATCTGCCGCTGATCTACGAGCCCGCATTACGGAACACACTCCGTCCGTACTTGTACCTTACTTTTCGACGACCCGCGCGTGAGGCGGTGACACGCGAGCCGACCGCCGAACGACCGCCGGAAGCGACGCCCTTAGGTGACTCGCGGCGTGAGTTCGACATGAAACGGCGGGGCTGTCGAAACGCCCATCACGGTTTTGAGATCCATCACACATTCGGTATGCTTTTCAGTACGCACGGCGTCGATCTAGGTATGTCAGAGACGACGGCGGCGACCGCCGACCCGGCGGCGATCGCGGCGCTGAAACACGTCGCGCTCGCGGGCGGGCTCAACGAGACCAAGGTGTCGTGTGCGGCGCTCGGCGACCGGCTCGACGCCTCCACACAGACCGCCTCCCGACGGCTCCAGACGCTCGAATCCGCGGGGCTCGTCGAACGCGACGTCGTCGGCGACGGCCAGTGGGTTCGGGTCACCGACGCGGGCGAGGCCGCCCTCCGCGGCGAGTACGCCGACTACCGCCGCCTCTTCGAGACCGACGTCGAGCTCGTCCTCCGCGGACACGTCACTGGCGGGATGGGCGAGGGCCGTCACTACATCACGCTGCCGGGGTACGCCGAGCAGTTCGCGGCGCGCCTCGGCTACGAGCCGTTCCCGGGGACGCTCAACCTCGAACTCGACGCCGAGAGCGTCCGCCGTCGCGGCGAGATCGCCGGCGTCGACGCCGTCCCGATCGACGCCTGGGAGGACGCGGACCGGACGTACGGT
>NZ_JBHSWW010000240.1:0-3719 GCF_042661865.1 Halorubrum tibetense | reverse complement strand
GCGACCGCGGTCGCCGGGGACGGCGGCGGCCACGCGATGGCGGTCGTCGCGGGCGAGCTGCTCGTCCGTGACGGAACGGTTGGAGAGGGACCCGAGGGTACGCCCCCCGGCGGGGCAGGATCCGGGAGCACGGCCGACGACAAGGGAAGATCCGGGAGCACGCCCGACGACAAGGGAAGATCCGGGAGCACGCCCGACGACAAGGGAAGATCCGGGAGCACGCCCGACGAAAAGGAGGAATCCGGGAGTACGATCAGGTCGGGCGAGTCGGTTCAGGGGTGGGACTCAGACGCGTGGGTGACACCGACACTTCCGGTCGACGAGCGTCCCGTCGCGCTCGGCTACGGGCCGGGGATCTCGGTCGTCGTCACGGAGGCGGGGACCCTGTGTGTCGACGCCGGCGACGGCTGGCGACACCAAGTGGTGGGCGTTCGCGACGTCGGCGGGGTCGCGCTCGCGACCGTGGAGTGACGGGGGCGGCGCGGAACGGGGGCGGCGGGTCCGTGGCGTGGCGCGGGTTCAATCGCGAAGCTCCCTCTACGCGACAGGACCGCCTCAGGCGCTCGGGAGGTCGATCGGCTCGCCGTCGGCGTGGACGGTCGGGTTCCGGACGATCCCGTCGAGGTGGAGAGGTGCGTCGGTGTCGCCGCCGATCCCGGCGTTGTCGCCGATCGCGATATGGACGGTTCCCGCCGCCTTCTCGTCGAGGAGTACGGACCCGACGAGCGTCTCGACGCCGACGTTGGTGCCGATCCCCAGCTCGGCGAGGTTGTAGGCGGCGTCGCCGACCGACTCGGCGGCGGCCTCGATGTCCGCGCGGATCGCGTCGTCGTCGATCCGCGTGACGAGGCCGTCTTCGACCTCGAACGTCAGCGTCTGACCCTCCTCGAGCAGCCCGTGCGGCATCATCGTCCCGTCGACGACGAACGTGCCGGTCGCGGTTTCGGGCGCGAGGAACACTTCGCCCGCCGGGAGGTTCGAAAACTCGCCGGGGGCGTGGACCGACCCCGTGTCTGCGAGCCACTCCCGGTCGCCGACGCCGAACGTGATGTCGGTCCCCGCGGGGGCCGTGACTCGTATCTCGTCCGCGTCGCCGACCGCGTCGAGCACGTCGTCGCAGGCGGCGTCGATGGCAGCGTAGTCGGCGTCGAGCCCCGTTACGAACACGTCTTCCGTGATCCCCGGGAGCGTCGCACCGCGCGCACCGGCGTCACAAGCCGCGCCGCGGGCGCGGGTGTGACTCAGGCTCTTCGTCGTCGGCGCGAGGAAGACGTCCGCTTCCGCCATCGCGGCCGCGACGGGCGCCGGCGGCTCCGTCCCGTGCTGGTCGCTCGGGGGGTACCGGAGGACCGTCGCGTCGTCGGTGACCTCAGTCGCGGCATCGTACAACGCCTCGCCGATCGGTTCGCGCTCGTCGTCAGTGACGACGACGACGGACTCGTCGGACTCGACACGCAGGCACTGCTCGATAGCCGTTCGGGCCGCTGAACCCAGCTGATCTCTCATAAAGATCAGTGGGTCCCGGCGGGCGTTAGTCCTTGTCATCGGCACGCGGTGCCCCGGACCGCCCCGGATCGAACCGCAATTACTACTCTATTACACAATTCAGTTACACGCTCACATCCCCCGAATTAACTGATCCGTTACTCGCGACGTAGTTAGTTTCTATGAAAAATCCTCGAAAGAATTATGCGTGCCGACGGAGGTCATACCGATATGACACGAGTGGGTGTGAACGGGTACGGGACGATCGGGAAACGGGTCGCGGACGCGGTCGCGGCGCAGCCGGACATGGTGCTCCGCGGCGTGGCGAAGCGGAGCCCGAACCACGAGGCCGATTCGGCTGTCCAGCGCGGATACGCCCTCTACGCCGCAGATTCGGACCGTCTCGGCGAGTTCGAGCACGCCGGGCTCCCCCTCGCTGGCACCCTCCCGGACCTCCTCGATAGCGTCGACGTGATAGTCGACTGCTGTCCCGCCGGGGTGGGTGCACGGAACCGCGAGCGCTACGCGTCCCACGACGTTCGAGCCGTGTTTCAGGGCGGCGAGGCCGCGAACGTCGCGGACGCCTCCTTCACCGCCCGGACGAGCTTCGAGACCGCCCGCGACGCCGATACCGTGCGCGTCGTTTCGTGTAACACCACCGGGCTCGCCCGGCTGCTCGCACCGCTCGATGAAGCGTACGGAGTCGAGAAAGCCCGCGTCACGCTTGTTCGTCGCGGCGGCGACCCCGCACAGACCGACCGGGGCCCGATCAACGATATCGTCCCGGACCCGGCGACCGTTCCCTCCCACCACGGCCCGGACGTTCGCACCGTTCTTCCCGAGGTCGACATTGACACGGCTGCGCTGAAAGCGCCGGTCACGGCGATGCACACCCACAGCGTCAACGTCAGTCTCGGGGCAGCGCCCACTGCCGACGAGGTCCGCGAGCTGCTCGCACGGGAATCCCGGCTCTTCCTCATCCCCGAGGTCGCGGGGATCGACGGCGCGGGAAAGCTGAAGGAGTACGCGCTGGACTGTGGGCGACCGCGGGGAGACCTCTGGGAGAACTGCCTGTGGGCGGAGTCGATCAGCGTCTCAGGGACGGATCTCTACCTGTTCCAGAACGTACACCAAGAGGCGGACGTCGTCCCGGAGAACATCGACGCGATCCGGGCCATGACCACGGACATACCCGTGGACGAGTCGGTCACCCGGACGAACGAAGCGCTCGGCGTCGGGTTGGGGGGCCGTCTGGGTGAGGAACTGACGCCGAACGGTCCGGTGACGGCTGACGATTGATCGCTGACAACTGACGGCTGATCGCTGACGACTGGTCAGTGGCAGGTGACTGATCGGCTCCGCTGGCCCGCAGCAGAGAGTCCCCCGAAACGGGTCGTTAGCGATCGGTCGGCGTCGTCACGAGGAACGTCCGCCCACCGCGACGCTCCAAGTAGACCTCGCTGTCGGCGACACGGTTCGACCGTGCACGGTCGAGGATACGGTCGGTTCGGCACTCCGTGACCTCCACCCGCGTTGGTGTCGCGTATCGGGGCCGGTCGCTTGTTGCCACGCTCATACGAGAGCGATCCGTCGGAACCGTTGTATAAGCGAGCCATCCCCGGAGTGAAACTGAAAGTAAAGCCATGCGAGCCTGAACGGACGAATACGTCCGGGGAACTACTGATCGGGGTTCGGGGATCGACCGTCGACCGTTGGGGCATCTAGCCGCCGGTCACCGGCGGGAGCAGCCATCGGTCACCGGCGGAGTCCGGCTTCCTCGTCGTCGGCGACGAACCGCACCGTGAAGTAGTCATACCCGCCGTAGGCGGCTTCGAGCGCCCCCATCCACCAGTTCCACCGGTCGACGAGCGAGGAGCCGTCGGGTGCGTCCGAGAGGTGACGGACCACCGCGGGGACGGTGAGACCGTGGCCGCGATCCCTGGAGGGTTTTCCGGAGTCGGCCAGATCACTGGCGGCCCGCGCCACCGCGCGTCGCTGCGCGTCGGTCCCACCGAACTCGTCGGCCAACGCCCGTTCGAGCCGCTGTCTGTCCATACACGTTGGTAGGGTGTGCCGCTATTTGAGTCGACCGGTGGGGGTGGTCGTGACCGCGAACGGCGACGCGGGTGACGACGGGTCAGAGCCGCGCGGCGAGCGCGAGGAAGACGAGGGTGAACGGCGCGGAGAACGCGGCGAGCGCGACCGCCGCACCCCCCTCGCCAGCGGCGGACAGC
>NZ_JBHSWW010000239.1:0-3723 GCF_042661865.1 Halorubrum tibetense | reverse complement strand
GCGGGCCGTTCGCCCCCGGCGATCGCCCGTTCGACGGCGGCCAACCGCTCCGTGAGGCGGGCTTGCTCCGTCGTCGCGCTCCCCTCGACCGTCCCGCCGTTCTCGCTCGACATACGCCGGGTGGCCGCGGTACCGTACTTAAATCGACGGGGAAAGGGTATTATCCCCGGATAGGTATGGTTCGTGCATGAAAGCCGTCCTCGTCGGTGTCGGACAAGCGGGAGGCAAGCTCACGACGGCGCTCTCGGAGTTCGACGCTGAGATGGGGTTCGGCGCGGTCCGCGACGCCCTCGCCGTCAACAGCGCGGTCGCTGACCTCGACCCACTCCCTCTCGACACGGTGCTCGTCGGACAGTCCAGAGTGAACGGCCACGGCGTCGGCGGCGACAACGAGCTCGGTGCCGAGGTGATGGACGAGGACGCCGTCGAAGTGTTGGATGCGCTCGCTCCGAAGGTGACGGCCGACGTGGAGGCGGTGTTCGTCGTCGCCGGGCTGGGGGGCGGGACTGGGTCCGGCGGCGCGCCGGTACTCGTCCGCGAGCTCGCCGCGGTGTACGACGTGCCGATCTACGCGCTCGGCGTCCTTCCCGGCCGTGACGAGGGTGCGATGTATCAGGTGAACGCGGGCCGGTCGCTGAAGACGCTCGTCCGGGAGGCGGACGCGACGATCCTCCTCGACAACGACGCGTGGCGCTCGGCCGGCGAGAGTGTCGAGGGCGGTTACGCCGCCATCAACGAGTCGATGGCGCGCCGCGTCGGCCTCCTGCTCGCCGCCGGCGAGGCCACACAGGGCGTCGGCGAGTCGGTCGTCGACACCAGCGAGGTGATCAACACGCTCCGGGCGGGCGGGATGGCGGCCGTCGGCTACGGATCGGCCCCGGCGGCCGAGGAGGCGGGCGAGAACGTGAACACCGTGATAAGTACGGTCCGCAGCGCGGTGATGACCGGGCTATCGCTGCCGAACGCCACGGAAGCGGACGCGGGCCTCGTCGCGATCGCCGGCGACCCGGAGCGGATCTCCCGGAAGGGCGCGGAGAAGGCGCGAAAGTGGCTCCAGGAGGAGACGGGATCGATGCAGGTCCGCGGCGGCGACTTCCCGCTCGACTCCGACCGCCTCGCGGCCGTGGTGTTGCTCGCGAGCGTCGAGCGCTCGCGGCGGGTCGAAGCGTTCCTCGAACGCGCGCGCCAAGCGGTCCGGGACGAGGAGGGGACGAGGCCCGATCCGGCGGAGGCGTTCCAGACGGACGAGCTCGACGACCTCATGTGACCTCGCAGGCGAGCCCGGGGCCCTCTTCCGCCGCCGCCGTCGCCCTCACGACGCTTCCGCACCTTTTTACTCCCGCCCGGTGGACTCACTTCCGATGAGCAATCCGTGGGACGACTGGGACCACGTGCTGAAGGTCGACCCCGACAAGGAACTGCTGGACGGGGAAACCTTCGAGGACGTCTGCCGGACCGGGACGGACGCGATCGAGATCGGCGGTACCCTCGACATCACCGCCGAAAAAATGACGCGGGTCATCGACGCCGCCGCCGAGTACGACGTCCCGCTCTACCAAGAGCCGTCGAATCCCGGTGTCGTTATCGAGTCACCGGCACTCGACGGCTACCTGATCCCCACGGTGTTCAACGCCGGGGGTCCGTTCTGGATCACGGGCGCACACAAGGAGTGGGTCCGCATCGACGATCTCGACTGGGAGCGGACTCACACCGAGGCGTACATCGTGTTGAACCCGGACGCGGCGGTCGCGGAGCTGACGAACGCGGACTGTGACTTGACGCCGGACGATGTCGAGGCGTACGCGAAAGTCGCGGAACGGATGTTCGGCCAGGAGATCGTCTACGTCGAGTACTCCGGCACGTTCGGCGACACGGAGACGGTCGCGGCCGCTCACGACGCGCTGAACGACGCGTCGCTGTTCTACGGTGGCGGCATCCACGACTACGAGTCGGCAAACGAGATGGCCGCCCACAGCGACGTGATCGTCGTCGGGGACCTCCTCCACGACGAGGGAGTCGACGCGGTTCGCGAGACGGTCCGAGGCGCGAAAGACGCGTAACGCGCCGGTTGTTCTCAGTACCCCTCCCCGGTTGTTCTCAGTACCCCTCGGTCATGTTCTCGACGTACTTCGCGATCACGTCGACCTCCAGGTGGACCGGGTCGCCGACGGATTTCTCCGAGAGCGTCGTCAGATCGTAGGTTGTCGGGATGATCGCCACGTCGAACGCCGACTCCCCCTTTTCTGCGACCGTCAGGGAAATGCCGTCGAGCGTCACCGACCCCTTGTCGACGAGGTACCGACCGTGTCCCTCCGGGATCGAGAAGGTGAACCGCCAGTCCTCCCCGACCCGCTCGATGGCCGTCACGTCGGCGACGGTGTCGACGTGCCCCTGCACGACGTGGCCGTCGAACCGCCCGTCTGCGGGCATCGCGCGCTCCACGTTGACAGCATCGCCCTCGCGGAGCTCCCCGAGGTACGTCTTCTCGACGGTCTCGCTCGCGAGGAACACCTCGAACCACGCGCCCTCGCCGTCGGGCTCTCCGTAGGATTCGACCGTTAGACAGACGCCACTGACGCTTATCGACTGGCCGTGGTGGAGGTCGTCGAACCCGCCGTTTCCCGTCTTTTCGTCCTTTCCTTCGACCGCGTCGATGCCGATCCGCAGTCGAAGTCCGTCGTCGGTCTCCGTCCGCTTCCGGACGGTTCCGGTTCCCTCGACGATGCCGGTGAACATGGTCGACGGTCCGGGCGGCCGACGGATATCCATTCCGGGTTCCGACCGATCCCAGGGCGCAGTATCCCGGTCGGTGTCGGGATGCCGCTCGGACTGCACGACCGCCATCGACAGCTCGAGTGGTCCCCAGGACACCCGCACACCCGGACCATCCGTGACCCACCTCGGTAGTATAAAGTACGGCAGGGATCTGATATCTCGTGTGTCACGAACGGCCGTCATCGCCGACGACGACGAGACCATCCGGTCGATCCTCCAGTACAAGCTGTCGATGGCGGGGTTCGACCTGACGGTCTGTCACGACGGCGTCGAGGGACGGGAGGCGCTCGACGCCCCCGATATCGACCCGGATGTCGTGATCCTCGACGTGATGATGCCGCGACTGAAGGGAACCCAGCTCCTCCGGGAGATCCGTCGAGGGGAGCTCGGGGTCGATCCGGACGTCCCCGTGGTGCTTCTCACTTCCCGTGGGCGCGAGTCGGACGTCTTGGAGGGGTTGGAATCCGGGGCGAACGAGTATCTGACGAAGCCGTTCAGTCCGAACGAACTGCTCGCTCGACTGGAGAAACTGCTCGCGAGACGACCGTGACGGCCGCAACGCTCATCGCACAGGTCACGGTTCCGACAGGCGTGCTGACGGGGGCGATCGTCGTCCTCGTCTCGGCGCTGATGGCGGCCGTGATCGTTACTCTCGGGTACTCGCTTCGAGCGGCCAGAACGCGACGACGACGGACCGTCGTCCGGAGCGAGCTGCGCTCCGAGTTGCTCGACCGGCTGTACGGCCGCGACGATCCCGCGTGGGAGGCGTGGGCCGCGTCGCTGTCGAGCCGCGAGCGCGAGGAACTGGAGTCGATCCTCGGCGTGTACCTCCGCGAGATCGAGGGACGGGACGCGCGCCGGCTCGCCGGGCTCGGGACGGCGCTCGGGATCGACGACCGCTCCCGCGAGGACATCGCGACCGGCGACTACTGGGACCGGCTCCACGAG
>NZ_JBHSWW010000238.1:0-4215 GCF_042661865.1 Halorubrum tibetense | reverse complement strand
GCGGTCGGGGCCACCGGCTCCGTCGGCGGCGTCGATGCCGAAACCCTGCTGTTCGGTGTCGTGGTGGCGGCGTTCGGGCTGGGATCGCACGGCTTCCAGCCGGTGCGGAGCGCGTACCTGATGGAGGTGTTGCCGGACCGGATCGCCGGCGGGGGACTCGGGGTGGTCAGAACCCTCCTGATGGGTGCGGGGGCGCTCGCGCCGGGTGTCGTAGGTATCAGCGCCGACCTCGTCGGATTCGGACCGGCGTTCGGGCTGCTGGCCGCGTCGATGGGGGCCGCGGCCGTGCTCGCGGCCGCGCTGTGGCTGAGCGAGTGAGCGACAGAGCACCCACCTCCCTCTCGCTGTCGATCACCCGTCGAGCGTTCCCGGTTCGAACGTCTCCGGGTCGAACTCGTGTGCCCGGAGGTCGTCGGGATCGACTGCTCGAAGCACGGACTCGTCGGTCGCCTCCAACACGACCGGCGGGGCGACGCCAGCCTCCAGCGCCTCCAGCCAGCGACCCACACAGAGACACCAGCGGTCGCCGGGGTTCAGCCCGGGGAACTCGAACTCCGGCCGCGGCGTGATCAGGTCGTTGCCGCGGTCGCGGCTGTACGTCAGGAACTCGGCCGTCAGGACCGCACACAGCGTGTGTTCGCCGACGTCGCCGTCGACATCCCGGCAGTGGCCGTCGCGGAGGTACCCCGTCACCGGGTCGGTGCTGCAGGGCCGGAGCTCGCCGCCGAGGACGTTGCGGTCGACGGAGGTGTCGGCGTCGTCGTGTGGGGGTTCGCCTCGATCGGAGGGTTCGTCTCGATCGATGTCGTCGCGGGAGGCATCGCCGTGAGAGGGATCGTGAGACACACCCGTAGATCGGCCCGCAGTGACTTGGGGGTGTCGCCGACGGGCAGACAGTATAAGGATCGTCCGGGCGAACGACGCTTATGAGCCGGAACGACGAGGTCGCCGCCCTTTTAGAGGAGTTCGCCGACCGACTCGAGGCGACGGGCGTCGAGTACAAGCCGAGCGCGTACCGCCGCGCGGCCGAGAACGTCCGCGAGCACACCGCGCCGATCGAGAACCTCGCGGGCGAGAGCGAGGAGGCAGTCGCGGAGATCGACCGCGTCGGCGACGCTATCGCCGCGAAGATCGTCGAGTACTTCGAAACGGGAGCGATCGAGGAGCTAGAGGCGCTGCGCGCGGAGCTGCCGGCCGATATCGAGGCGCTGACCGCGATCGAGGGCGTCGGCCCGAAGACGGTCGGGACGCTGTACGAGACGTTGGGGATCACGACGCTCGACGAGATGGAGACGGCCGCGGAGGCCGGCGAGATCCGCGAGGTGAAGGGGTTCGGCGCGAAGACGGAGGAGTCGATCCTGGAGAACATCCCGTTCGCACGGGAGTCACGGAAGCGCACCCGGCTCGGCGACGCCCGTCCCGTCGCCGACGACGCGCTCGCGTACCTCGCGGCGCTCGACCCCGTCTCCCGCGTCGAGGTGTGCGGCTCGATCCGTCGCTGGAAGGACACGATCGGCGACATCGATCTGCTCGTCGCCAGCGACGAGCGGGAGCCGATCCTCGACGCGTTCGTCGACTGGCCGGCCGCGTACGCGACGATCGAGGCCGGCACGGGGAAGGCGAGCGTCCGCGCGAACGGCACGAGAGTCGACCTCCGGGTCGTCGACGACGCGGAGTTCGGCGCGGCGCTCCAGTACTTCACCGGCTCGAAGGCGCACAACGTAGAGGTGCGGAACCGCGCGATCGACCGCGGGCTGAAGCTCAACGAGTACGGGCTGTTCGACGTGAGCGACGTCGACGACCCGGACGCCGGGCAACGGGTCGGCGAGCGCGTCGCGGGCGAGACCGAGGACGGGGTGTACGAGACGCTGGGGATGGACCCGGTTCCCCCGGAGCTCCGCGAGGACACGGGAGAGGTGGCGGCCGCGGCCGACGGGACCCTTCCCGACCTCGTCGAGCTGGCCGACCTCCGTGGCGACCTCCACACCCATACCGACTGGTCGGACGGCGGGTTCACGATCCGGGAGATGATCGAGGCGGCGGCCGAGCGCGGTCACGCGTTCCACGCGGTCACCGACCACGCGTCGGGACCCGGGATCTTCGGCAACACCGGGCTCGACGAGGCCGAGATCGCCGACCGGCTCGTGTTCCCGACGGAGCCCGATCTCGTCGTCAAAACCGGTGCGGAGCGACTCTCCGACTTCGCGATCTGGCAGTCGGTGTACGCCGAACTCTACTTCACGGACGTGAACTGGCGGGATTTTCGGAGGCGCGACTACCTCCGTGCAGTCCTCGACTTTCAGGACCGACAGCGTCGCTTCGGGCGGTAGGGGGACTCGGCGTCGGTCGGCCCGTCGTCACCAGACAAAGCCAAACAGGAGATAAAAGGTCACGAACGCGCCGATAGTCGAAAGCAGCGGGACGACGTTCTGTAACACGACCACTCGCGCGGTGGTCGTAGGGTCGAACAGATCGGTAGCTGCCGGGATATCGTCGGGATCCTCCTCGCCGATCCCGACGACCTCGTCGCCCGGCTCGTCGGCAGCCAGCGCGCTGACCGCGACGTTAGTCTCCGCCTCGCCCCGGATCCCCTCGGAGACCGTCGCCGTTCGGGTGGCACGCCCCCACCCCAGCCCGACGATAGACATCGTCGCGATGATGACGAACGAGGCGGGGATCCCGATCGCGGAGAGCCCGATGACGATCCCGGAGGAGACGACGGCGACGACGATGGCGGCTGTCAACGGGAGGTCCGTGATATCGTTCCCGAGAGTGTCGAGCGTCCGGCGAGCGATGGTGAACGCGCCAACCGCGACGGCGGCGCTCCCGAGAACGATCATGGGGTTCATCTCGACCACACCCGCCCCGACGAGAGGGGCGATGGCGTTCGCGATGTTCGAGGTGCCCGAGGAGAACGCCATCAAACACCCGATCGCGACGACGACCACCGCGCCGACGACCTCGCGGCGGGTCGTGTTCGGGCCGAGCGAGGGCCGGGGAAGGAGCCCGGACCGATCGAACTCCAAGAGCGGCCCCTCCGTGCCGTCGATCGCGACCCACCGATTGATCCGCGGGTAGAAGTACCGGCCGACGACCCCGGAGACCCAGAAGCCGATGATCGGCGCGACGAGCCACCAGATGGCGATCGAACCCATCACTGCCAGATCGAGGCTGCTCGTCGCGACTCCCAGTCCGGCGATCGCGCCCACCGCCGTCATGGATGTCGACGCCGGGACACCGAAGTAGTTGCCGACGAACAGCGCGCCGCCGATGAAGAACAGCACGACGATGCTCGATTCCAGCGTGAACACCCCGGGCTGGGTGATGAGGTCTTCCCCGAGCGTGTCCACGACTCGCCGACCGAGCGTCCCGGCACCGATGAAGAAGAACACGGACATCAGCGCGGCCGCTCCTGCCTTCGAAATCACGCCCGCGCCGACGGCGGGACCGAACGCCGGTCCGGTCGTCGCGCCGCCGATATTGTATCCGACGAACGCCGCGACGACGAGCCCGACGACCAGAAGGATCTCCACCATTCGTTCGTTGGAACCCGCCTCCCACGGTTAAACGGTCCGCTTTCGGAAACGATAGCGCACGGCCGAGACTCGGGAAACGACTGAAAGGAGTGCACCGGCCGAGATTTGAACTCGGGTTGCAACCATGGCAAGGTTGCGTGATACCACTACACTACCGGTGCGTGCGTCGCGATTCGAGGTGAACGCGTCGGATATTTAAATCTGTCACATCGGCGCGAGCGAACCGCGGGCCGTCGGCGTATGCTCACTCAGGAGTGTCGGAGTCGCCACCGCCGTCGCGTCGGTCGGCGACCTCATCGGCCGCCTCCGTGGTCGTCGACCGCGATCGTCGGATCGCATCCGCGTGTGCCTCGACGAGGTCCGCGAACGCCGCCGCTTCGGCCGCCTCTTGGGTCTCGTCGTCACGGCGGTCGCGGATCCGCGTTTTTACGACGCGAAGCGCGTCCGGCGTTCCCGCCCCGATATCGGCGGCGACGGCTTCGGGGTCCGCACTCACGCGAGAGACGAGTCCGGTTCGGAGCGCGTCATCCGCGTCGAGGACGCGACCCGAGAGGGCGAACTCGAGGGCGTTCCCCTCGCCCATCACCCGCGGGAGCCGGACGGTTCCGCCCCACGCACCGAACAGGCCGAACCTGACCCCCGGTTCGGCGAACGTCGCGTCGGGGGTGGCGACGCGGAC
>NZ_JBHSWW010000237.1:0-3777 GCF_042661865.1 Halorubrum tibetense | reverse complement strand
CGGCGGGCGTCTGGTACGAGAAGCGGCTCGCCCCCGACGCCGGTGGCGGGCTCGTGGCCCCGGATCCGCCTGGCGTCGAACCCGACTATCACCCGCTCGGTGCGGGCTACGAGCGGCACCGGTCGACCCGACTGCGTGCGGAAGCGCGGGAGCCGTGACGGTCACCGGCCGGCGACGAACGGAGCACGAACCGATGCCGATTACCCTCCCCGACACACACCGATCCGCATGACTACGAACCACGACACCGACGACGGAACCGACATCGCCGGCGGGAGCGACACCGCCGGTGGCACCGACATGGACCCGACCGTGATGCTTCCGCCGCGCCCCGACCGGCGGTGGACCATCGCGAAACAGCTCGGACTCGACACCGCAGTCGTCCGCTTCTGGGGCGTCGACGACTGGTGGGAGTACGACACCCTCCAGCGCACGGTCACTCGGTTCGCGGACCACGGGTTCTCGCTCGATGTCGTCGAGGACCGCCCGCCGATGGAGAAGACGGTTCTCGGGGAAGACGGTCGAGACGCGGAGATCGAGACGGTGAAAACGCTGATCGAGAACATGGGGCGGCTCGGTATCGACACCTACTGTTGGGTGTGGACCGAGAACCCGCTCGGCGTCATCCGGACCTCCGACTCGGTTCCCGGTCGCGGGGATTCCCAGCGGATCGGCTACGACCACGAGTGGATGGAGCGGGCCCCGGACCACGCGGCCGCGGACATCACCGAGGCGGAGCTGTGGGAGAACCTCGAGTACTTCCTCGACGAGGTCGTTCCCGTCGCCGAGGAGTACGGCGTGAACCTCGCCCTCCACCCCGACGACCCGCCGACCTCGCCCGTTCGTGGCGTGCCGCGGATCGTCCAGTCGGTTGAGGACTACCGCCGGATCCTGTCACTTCACGACAGCGAGCGCCACGGCGTCACGTTCTGTCAAGGGAACTTCTCGGCGATGGCCGGCGACACCGTCGAGGCGATCCGCGAGTTCGGCGACCGGATCCACTTCGTCCACTTCCGCGACGTCGAGGGCGACGAGCGGAAGTTCGTGGAGACGTGGCACGACGAGGGACCGACGGACATGAAAGCCGCCATCGAGGCGTATATGCAGGCGGGGTTCGACGGGCCGATCCGCCCCGACCACGTCCCGCGGATGGTCGGTGAACAGGACCGCGAGGACGCCATGGCTGGGTACACGGACATGGGGCGGCTGTTCGCCATCGGCTACATCAAGGGCCTCCTGGAGTAGCGCGAACGCCCGCTCTCGGCTCGAACAGATCTCGGCTCGGATACGCACTCACGACTCGAACACATCACACCACTCACGATACCATCATGACGCTCGACACGATCGCGGTAACTGGCGGCAACGGTAAGATCGGCGAAGCGATACTCGAACACTGCTCCGAACACGGTTACGAGACGGTGAACGTGTCTCGGGGGAAACGACGCGAGGAGGTCTCGGACCGGTACGTCACGACTGACCTCCTCGACGCCGGCGAGACGTACGGCGCGCTCGCGAAGTACGACGCGGACGCGGTCATCCACATGGGGACGATCCCGAATCCCTACCGCAACGCGGACCATCGCGTGTACGAGAGTAACGTGTTGTCGGCGGCACACGTCCTCGAGGCCGCGGACGCGCTCGGACTGGAGTCCGTCGTGCTCCCCTCCAGCATCAACGCGATAGGCAGCGAACATCAGGAGCGGCCGGCCGACGTTCGGTACCTCCCGGTCGACGAGGACCACCCGCGGACGCCGGACGACGCCTACGGGATCGCGAAACACGCCATGGAGGTGACCGCCGACGGGTTCGGCCGACGGCCTTCCTGTGACCTGACGATCGCCTCGCTCCGATACCCCTGGGTGACGACCGACGAGGAGATGCGTGAACAGTTCCGGGAGGCCGATCGGTCGCTCGACGCGCTCGCCGACGTCCACCCCGCCACCGGCCGGGAGGTGCTGTTCTCATATCTCGCCGTCGCGGACGCGACGCGGATCGCGCGGAAGGCCGTCGAGGCGGAGTTCGAGGGCCACGAGGCGTTCTGGGCCGTCGCAGGCGACACGACTGCCGACGCACCCACTACCGAGGTGGTCGAGGCGTTCTATCCCGACGCCGAACGACGGGACGGGTTCGAGGGGTTCGACGGCACGGAAGGGATCGTCGACCTCTCGAAGGCGGACGCGCTGCTCGACTGGCAGCCGGAACACAGCTGGCGGGACTGAGAACCGTCTTCCGGACCTCGGACGGACGCCGCCGACCGTGAACAGTGAAGCGGGACGGACCGCCGGGAACACACCTTTTATTTCCTCGTCCTCGGAAGGGTTACGTACGCGAACCGTGGACCGTTCCCACCTGATGACGACCGCGACACCGTACCCGCCGGCGACCCAGTCACGCTCGTCGCGGTCCCGGCCGTGCCCGGCGTGGTATCGGCCGTGCTCGCCGTGACGCCCGTTGAATTCGTCGCGATCGGGTGGGAACAGGGACCACGAGACACCCTACAATGAGCTTCGAAGTTCCCGACGAGTTACGGTACCTGGAATCGCACGAATGGACGACTGCGGACGGCGACACCGTTCGGGTCGGTATCTCCGCGTTCGCTCAAGACGAGCTGGGCGACGTGGTGTTCGTCGAACTTCCGGCGGCCGGCGACGAGGTCACGGCAGGCGAGGCGTTCGGTGTCGTCGAGTCGATCAAGGCGGTTTCCGACCTCTACTCGCCCGTCTCCGGCGAGGTCGTCGCAGTCAACGAGGCGCTGTTCGACAGCCCCGAGCTGGTCAACGACGACCCGTACGGTGACGGCTGGATGATCGAAGTCGAGCCGAGCGACGGCGTCGACTTCGCGGAACTGCTCGACCCGAGCGAGTACGACGAGCAGATCGCGTGAGGGCCCACAGATACATGACACGACACACATCTGCCCGCGGCCACACCGGCCGTCAGTCGGGCACCGACGGACGACGAGGTGAGCGACGGTGAGCGGTAGCCCCTATGCGCCTCACACCGACGCCGACACCGCGGCGATGCTCGATGCGATCGACGTCGACGACGAGGAAGCCCTGTTCGATATTCCCGAAACGGTCGCGTTCGACGGCGAGTTCGGGATCGATCCCCGGAGCGAGCGGGGGATACGCCGGGAGTGCGCCCAGCTGTTCGACCGCAACGACGACCTCGTCGAGTTCCTCGGTCGGGGGCACTACGGCCACTACGTTCCGAGCGTCGTCGATCACCTCTCGGACCGCGCGGAGTTCATCACGAGCTACACGCAGTACCAGCCGGAGGTCTCACAGGGCTTCCTACAGGTGCTGTTCGAGTACCAGTCGATGCTCGTCGAGCTGACCGGGCTCCCGGTCGCCAACTGCTCGATGTACGACGCGGCGACCGGCCTCGCGGAGGCCGCGACGCTCGCGGACCGTGTTCGCTCGACGAGCGGCGACGTCGTCGTCGTCCCCGAACACCTCCGCGAGGGCAAGGCGGCCGTCCTGGAGAACTACTGTGCGGGCGCGGATCTGACCGTCGAATCGTATCCGATGGACGACGGCATCGTCGACGTCGACGCGCTCGCTGACCGCCTTGGCGACGACGTCGTCATGGTGTACGCGGAGAACCCGACGGTCCGTGGCTGTATCGAGGAACGGCTCTCGGCGGTCGGCGACCTCGCGAGCGAGCACGACGCGCTGTTCACGCTCGGCGCGGACGTCGTCGCGCTCTCGGTTCTCGAGGAGCCGGCGAGCGTCGGGGCCGACGTCGTCGTCGGCGAGGCCGGCGTGCTCGGGC
>NZ_JBHSWW010000236.1:0-3779 GCF_042661865.1 Halorubrum tibetense | reverse complement strand
CACCCGCGGCGGGCGCGGCGGCGGCCGTCTCGATGGCCTCCTCGATGTCGACGTCCTCCAGCGCGGCGACGAGCGCCTTGACGCGGGATTCCTCGACGTCGACGCCGGCGGCTTCCAGCACGCCGGTGATGTTGTCCTCGTTGATCTCTTCGCCAGTCTCGTTCAGGATGAGTGCAGCGTAAACGTATTCCATTGGTGTGTCCTCGTAGTGTTAGCCGAACATCGCGCCGAGGCCTTCGCCGCCGTCGTCGCCGTCGTCGTCGTCGGCGTCGTCGTCGGCCGTCTCGGCGTCGTCCGTCTCCGCGGTGTCTTCGTCGGCCTGTTCCTCCTCGTCGGCGTCGTCCGTCTCCGGAGCCGGGGCGGCTTCGACGCCCTGCAGCTCCTCGGGGAGCGCCTCCTCGTCGTCGATCTGTGCCGCGAGCGCACGCAGCTGGGCGTCGGCCTTCCCGATGAGGTCGGGCACGACGTCCGGGCTCTCGATCTCCGCGAACAGCCCGACCGACTTCGCCTCGCCGGACGCCTTCGCGAGAAGGGTACCGGCGGTGGCGGCCGTCGGGTAGGCGGCGTTGACGGAGAGGTTGCGGGCGGCGGCCGCGGCGGACTGGACGTCCGCGCGGTACTCGTCGACGTCGATGGCGAGCTCGTCGGGCTCGAACAGCACGCCGTCGGAGTAGACGCCCTTCAGGTCGAGGCCGACCTCCTTCGGCTCGATGCCGAGCTCGGTCAGGACGTTCGCGAGGTCGTCGTCGACGACCTCACCCTCCTCGAGCACCTTCGAGTCCTCGGTGACCTTGATCGAGCCGTCCATGATCCGGGCGGACGCGCCGACCGTCTGGAGCTCGCCGACGAACGGCCCCGGATCGACGCCCGTGTCACCCTCGGGGATGACGACGTCGTTGGGGGCCACCTCGCCCGCGTTGATCGGGGCGGGGGTCTTCGAGGCTTCCAGCTGCTTGTAGAGGCCGAAGGGGTTGTCGTTGGTGCCGATGAGCGCCACCTGTCCTTCGACGTAGCCGGTGAGCTGTTCGACGCCCTCGTTCACTTCCTCGAGCGCGCGGATCGTGAGCGTGTTGCGGCTCATCCGCACGTCCGCGGAGCCGTGGAGCTCCCGGCGCATGGCCTGGAGCTGGCGGCTGGGGATGCCGGCGACGCCGACGATCCCGACGGAGTTGAACGACTCGACGAACTCGACGAGCTCGTCCACCTCCTCGCGTTTCCACTCGGGGATCGTCTCGGTCTTCCGGACGGTGCTCATACGGGCACCTCCTTGGCGGGACCCATCGTGGTTTTCACGTAGATCCCGTCGATGTTGAGCGGTCCCTTCTCGAGGTTCGCTTCGAGTCGGCGGATGATGACGTCGATGTTGTCCGAGATCGCCTCGGCGCCCATGTCCTCCGCGCCGACGCGCGTGTGGAACGTGCGTCGGTCACGGGATCGGAGCTGCACCGTGTTCTTCATCCGGTTGACTGTGTCGACGACGTCGTCGTCCGGCTGTAGTGGGGTAGGCATCTTCCCGCGCGGACCGAGGACGGTACCGAGGTACCGACCGATGTCCTGCATCAGGTTGGCCTCGGCGACGAAGAAGTCGGTTTCGCCGGCCAGGTCCTTTGCGCGGTCGTCGTCGTCTCCGAGATCCTCCAGATCGTCGCTGTCAAGCACTTGATCAGCGACGTCGGCGGCGCGGACGGCGGTTTCGCCCTCCGCGAAGACGACGATCTGTGTCTCCTGCCCCGTTCCAGCCGGCAGCACGACGGACTCGTCGACGCGATTCGACGGATCGTTGAGGTCGAGGTCTCGCAGGTTGATCGCGATGTCCACCGTCTCGCGGAAGTTCCGCTCAGGGGCCTCATCGAGTGCGAGGGTTACGGCCTCTTGTATTGTGTCTGCCATTTTCACCTCCGTAGTACGCAGGTCGCTCCTACGGGTCAGTGAAACAGGCGAAGCCTGTCTCATCGGAGAGTGGCTCATGAGACGCTTAAAACCGTCGAAGCCCCCCTGTCCATGTGAGATGGGGACACGCGACTCCCTGAGGATTCGACGTCCGTCGAATGTGATATCGTCGCATAGGGGAACCCTTTTGACCGCGCTTTCCGATCCACCGGATAATGACGCAGGGTGGTCCGGCGTGACGATGGAGGACCGCATCGACGATCTCCGCGACCGGCGCGAACGCGCCGCGAAAGGCGGCGGCGAGGAGCGGATCCAGTCCCAACACGACAAAGGGAAGATGACCGCGCGCGAGCGGATCGACTACTTCCTCGACGACGGGACGTTCCACGAGTTCGACCGGTTTCGGACCCACCGGAACCACACCTTCGGGATGGAAGAACAGCAGATCCCAGGCGACGGCGTGGTGACCGGCTACGGCGAGGTGAACGGCCGGAAGACGTTCGTCTTCGCGCACGACTTCACCGTCTTCGGCGGCTCGCTCGGCGAGGTGTTCGCCGAGAAAGTGTGTAAGGTGATGGACAAGGCGATGGACGTCGGCGCGCCCGTCGTCGGCCTCAACGACTCCGCCGGCGCGCGGATCCAGGAAGGGGTCGCCTCGCTCGGCGGGTTCGCCGAGATCTTCCGCCGGAACACGGAGGCGTCGGGCGTTATTCCACAGATATCGGCGATCATGGGCCCCTGTGCCGGCGGCGCGGTGTACTCGCCGGCGATCACGGACTTCACGTTCATGGTGAAAGACACCTCCCACATGTTCATCACCGGGCCGGACGTCATCGAGACGGTCACCGGCGAGGAGGTGAGCTTCGAGGAGCTCGGCGGCGCGGTCACCCACACCTCGACCTCCGGCGTCGCCCACTTCGCCGAGGAGAGCGAGGAGCAAGCGTTAGACGACATCGCTCGGCTCCTCTCGTATCTCCCCGCGAACAACGTGGAGGACCCGCCGCGGGTCGAGCCGTGGGACGACCCCGAGCGCGCGGACGACGACCTCGCCGAGATCGTCCCGAACGCGCCTCGCAAGCCGTACGACATGCACGCCGTCATCGAGGGCGTCGTCGACGAGGGGTCCTTCTTCGAGGTCCAAGAGAACTTCGCGAAGAACATCGTGATCGGGTTCGCGCGGCTCGACGGCCACTCGATCGGCGTGGTCGCAAACAACCCCCGCGTGAACGCGGGCACGCTCGACATCGAGTCGAGCCAGAAGGGCGCGCGGTTCGTCCGGTTCTGTGACGCGTTCAACGTCCCCATCCTCACCTTCGAGGACGTGCCCGGGTTCATGCCCGGGACGGACCAGGAGCACAACGGGATCATCCGCCACGGCGCGAAGCTGCTGTACGCCTTCTCGGAGGCGACCGTTCCCCTCCTCACCGTCATCACCCGAAAGGCGTACGGCGGGGCGTACTGCGTGATGTCCTCGAAACACATCGGCGGCGACGTGAACTACGCCTGGCCGACCGCCGAGATCGCGGTGATGGGGCCGAAAGGGGCGGTGAACGTGCTCTACCGCGAGGAGCTCGCCGAGGCCGACGACCCGGACGCCCGGAGACAGGAGCTCATCGACGAGTACCGCGACGAGTTCGCGAACCCGTACACCGCCGCCGACCGCGGGTTCATCGACGACGTCATCGAGCCCGCCGAGACCCGGGCCCGCCTCGTCGACGACCTGACGATGCTGAAGGGGAAACGCTCGGACCAGCCCGACAAGAAACACGGCAACATCCCGATCTGAGATGGCGACGGAGACGCCGGAGTCGGAGTCGACCGATCCACCGACGATCGATCCGGGGGCGCTCGCGGCGGCCGACCTCGACCTGCTTGACGAAGCGAGCGAC
>NZ_JBHSWW010000235.1:0-3837 GCF_042661865.1 Halorubrum tibetense | reverse complement strand
TTGCTCGCCGTCGTCGGTGCCGTCGGCGACATGCAGGACGGTGGCGACGGGCTCGTCGGCGCGAACGCGGGGATCGTCGCGGACGGCGTCGATGCCGGAGTGCTCGAGACCCGCACCGACTTGGACCTGTACGGCCGACAGACCCGTCCCCTCCCGAAGCTGCTGGAGTACGCGTCGGACGTCCGGATCCCCGGTATCTCGAACGACGAGGCCGGCGCGATCGCGTTCCTCCAGGAGCTCGACGTCGACGTGAAAACCGACGGGGAGTGGCGTCGGTGGGTCGACCTCGACACCGACGAGCGACAGACGATCGCCTCCGGACTGATGCGTCGGGCGGTCGCCTCCGGCGTCCCGTCGGAGCGGATCGAGGCGCTCGTCGGGACCGCCTACACGCTCGTCGACGAAGAGCCGGGCACCGAGCTCCGAGATGTCAGCGAGTTCTCGACCCTGCTCAACGCCACTGCTCGTTACGAGCGCGCCGATGTCGGGTTAGCCGTGTGTCTCGGCGACCGGGACGGCGCGCTCGCGGAGGCTCGCTCGCTACTCCGGAACCACCGGCGGAACCTCTCCGAGGGGCTTCAGTGGGTCAAAACCGAGGGAGTGACTCACGAACAACACCTCCAGTGGTTCGACGCCGGCTCGCGGATCCGGGAGACGATCGTCGGGATCGTCGCCGGGATGGCGGCCGGGTCGCCCGCGGTCGACCGGTCGAAACCCGTGATCGCCTTCGCCGAGGAGAGCGCGACGGAGCTGAAGGTGTCCGCGCGTGGAACCGGACGGCTGGTCCGTCAGGGGCTCGACCTCTCCGCGGTGATGCGAGAGGCGAGCCGCTCCGTCGGCGGGGACGGCGGGGGTCACGACGTGGCCGCAGGGGCCACGATCCCGGTCGACGAGCGCGACGCGTTCGTCGTTGCGGCGGACGCGCTGGTTGGCGATCAGCTGTCCTGAGTAGTGGCTACGTGATCCGACCCACCGGTGGGTTCGTCGGTATCGGCTCAGACTTCGCCGATGTCGCGGAACATCGCCCGGTAGTCGTCCGTCGACAGCGACTCGCCGATATCGTCGATGTCGGCGTCGATCGCTTCGAGGCGGTCGACGAGCTCCGTGTACGACTCGTTCCCTTCGAGCCGGGCGGTCGGTTTCTGTGATTTGAGCACCGCCCGCTTGCTCGCCAGCGACGCGGCCTCCTGAAGCAGGTCGTCGTACTCGTTTCGAGTCAACAGCGTTTCGAGGGCGTCGAGCAGGTTCGTCCGGCTCACCGGCTTGGTGAGGTACAGATCGAACCCCATGTCGATGATGTCGAAGTCGGGCTCGACGGCCGTCACCATCGCGACGCGACAGTCGAACCCGTTCTCGCGGATGTGTTCGAGTACGTCGTCGCCGCTGCCGTCCGGGAGCCGTCGATCTAGGAGGACGGCGTCGATGCTCCCGTCGACGATCTCGATGGCTTCGGCGGCCGTCTCCGCCACGGTGACGTCGTATCGCTCCTCGAGGAACCCGGCGTACAGCGCCGCGATGTCGGGCTCGTCTTCGACGACGAGGACCGAGGTGCCGCTCACCGACCATCACCGCCGCGGGTCACGAGAGACGGTCCTCCGCGCATATACGTAGTGGGCGGCGTGTCGAGAAATAAACCTGTCGGCGTCTTCCCGGTGATGCGAACGGATCGTCTTTTATATACTCCCATCGCCAATGAATGGACGAATGTCAGAACTCGTCTCTACCGGGGTCGATGGGCTCGACTCGATCCTCACCGGCGGTATCACGGAGCGGTCGACGGTCCTCGTCTCCGGGAATCCCGGAACCGGAAAGAGCATCTTCGGCATCCAGTACCTCTATCACGGCGCGACCGAGCAGGGCGAGCGGGGCGTGTACGTCTCCTTCGAGGAGGACGAAGCGGACATCCGCGCCGCGGCCGAGTCGGTCGGGTTCGAGCGGTTCGGCGAGCTCGTCGACGACGGCGAGATCGTGATCCTCGACAAACGCCAGATGCTCCGCGAGACCGACTTCTCGACCGCGGTCGACAAGCTCTTGGACACCGTCGAGGGCGAGTCCTTCGACCGACTCGTGCTCGACTCGCTGTCGATGTTTCAGCTGTTCTTCGCCGACGAGCAGGAGAAACGGACGTACCTGCTCAAGTTCTCGGACATCCTCAAAGCGAACGGGCTCACCTCGCTGCTTATCAATGAGCAGGGTGCCGTGTTCCCCGACACGGAGGTCGGGCTGGAGAACTTCCTCACCGACGGGAACATCTACTTCATCCAGACCCCGACGGACTCCGGCGTCAACCGGTACGTCTGGGTGGCGAAGATGCGGAAACAGGACATCGATACGGACATCTTCCCCATGGACATCGGCGAGGGCGGGATCACGGTCCACCAGCGGGCGGGCGGGTTCTCGATGATGAGTCGTTCGGACGAGCCCTCGTTCTGATCTCGTCGACGCCGTCGTCTCAGTCCCCGCGCGCCGAGAGGTCCCGCCACACGTCGTCGAGCCGGTTTTTCACCGCGGAGCGCTCCTCTACTTCGATCGTGAGCCCGTCACGGAAGTCGACCTCGACGCCGTCGACCTTCCGGCGATACACTTTCACGCGGCGGTGCTCGTCCGAGAGCGGGCGGTCGTGGAGCTCGAGCAAGTCCGCCTCCTCCAGCTCGTTGATCCGGCGGTAACACGTCGCGATGGGCACGTCGAGCTGCTCGCTCAGGTCCTGTGCGGACATCGCCTCCCCCGTCGCCGTCAGGATGTCCGTGTTGTACTTGTTCCCGAGTACCGTGATCAGATCGTCCCCCACCATTATCGTTATTGATTGTGAGGCTTAGGCCTAAAAGGATGTCGGTGGTTCCCACCGGGACGCCCGACTCACGGTGGGTCGAAATCCCCGTACATCGGTGGGTAACCCGGTTTCCGCGACTGCCGGCCCTCGTCCGTGGTGAACGCGTGTCACGAGTCACGGTTATCGGTAGTGATACACGCTCCCGGGGGTTTATTCTCCCCCGTCGAACACGGCGGGTATGGACCTCATCGAAGCGTTGTATCTCGCGACGACCACCGTGCTCGCGGGGGCGGGCGTGACGCTTACCGCGTTCGCGCTGTCCGCGTATCGGTCGTCGGGGCAGGCGGCGATGGCGTATCTCGCGGTCGGGTTCGGGCTGATCGCCGTCGCTTCGGTGGCGACGCCGCTCGCGGCGTTTCTCACGTCGTTCGCGAACCCGGAGGCGATCCTCCTCGTCAACACCGGGCTGCTCGCCGGCGGTATGGCGCTCATCGCCGGTAGCCTCGCGGCGTACGAACCCGGGACACAGGAGCTCGTGATCCCCGAGGCGGAGCTGTCGCGGCTGCGCGAGCGGTAGCCGGCTCGGTCGCGGTTCGTCACCACCCGAACGGACGTATTCAGTCGATCCTCGCACTCATCCGTACGGCCGTATCCCGGTCGCTCGCCGGTTCGTACACGCGATGATCGGTCTGATCGGATTCGTCGGCAGCGAGGGTGTTTTACTGTCGTGTCCCGTACATTCGTGTGATGACGCGTGCCCGTATCGCGCGACGACGGAACTGGTTCCATCCCGCGGCAGAGGGACGCATGACGACCGACGGGGCGGCAGCCTCTGGTCGCCGATGACTCGGAGTGAACGGCGACGGGGCCGAACGCTCGATCGCTGGGTCTCCGGGTTCCTTGGCCGTGCAGGCGTTGGCGCGGGCGTCACGGTGCTGGTGAGCGTGTTGCCCGTCTTGGGGCTGATCGCGCCGGCCATCGGCGGCGGGGTTGCGAGTTGGACCGATAGCGATGCGGCCGATCGTGGCAGCCGCGTCGGGGCCGCAGCGGGCGGACTCGTCACG
>NZ_JBHSWW010000234.1:0-3838 GCF_042661865.1 Halorubrum tibetense | reverse complement strand
CGCCGAGGGGCTCCGCCGTGCCGCCACCGCCGACGTCGACGCCACTGTGTACGCCGTATCGACGGTCCAAGAGGAGCTCGGCCTGCGCGGCGCGCGAGCGCTCGGCGTCGACATCGACCCGGACCTCGCGGTCGCGCTCGACGTCACGGTCGCCAACGACGTCCCGCAGATCGGCGAGGAGGCGGACGCCGTGACGGACCTCGGCGCGGGGACGGCGATCAAGCTCAAGGACTCCTCGGTGATCACCAGCCCGAAGGTCCACGGTCGACTCACCGACGTGGCCGAGGCCGAGGGTATCGAGCACCAACACGAGGTGTTGCCCGCGGGCGGCACCGACACCGCCGGCTTCCAGAACACCCACGGCGCGAAACCCGTCGGCGCGATCTCGATCCCGACGCGGTACCTCCACACCGTCACCGAGACCGCCGACGGCGACGACATCGCGGCGACGATCGACCTGTTGACCGCGTTCCTGGAGTCGGAGACGGGGGAGCACGACTACACCCTATAAATACGCGCTGCCGGGAGGGGGCCTGTCGAAGTGGCGTCCGCCACAGACCAAACTCGTTTTAAGCGTCGGTGTCGAACCGGGACCCAAGGTAGATATCCATGGAAATGCCACGTCGTTTCAACACGTACTGCCCTCACTGTGACTCCCACCAGGAGCACGAGGTCGAGAAGGTTCGATCGGGTCGGGCAACCGGAATGAAACGCGACGCACGCCAGCAGCGTCGTGCGCTCGCGACGATCGGCAACGCCGGCGGGTACTCGAAGGTTCCCGGTGGCGACAAGCCGACGAAGAAGACCCACCTGAACTACCGCTGCAGCGACTGCGGCAAGGCCCACATGCGCGAGGGCTGGCGCGCGGGCCGACTCACGTTCCAGGAGTAACATGGCGGGAAGCTTCTACCTCCTGGCGTGTGACGAATGCGGAAACGAACAGGTCGTCTTCGGCAAGGCCGCTTCCACGGTGTCGTGTGCCGTCTGTGGCGCGACGCTCGCGACCCCGACCGGCGGGGAGGCCGAGCTGCACGGCGAGATCGTCGAAACCGTTGAGGCACGGTAACCGCCTCGCCATCTCGATATGAAGTACAGCGGCTGGCCCGAACCCGGGGAGCTCGTGGTCGGCGAGGTCGACGAGATCGCCGACTTCGGCGTGTTCGTCGATCTCGACCAGTACGAGGAGAAACGCGGCCTCTGCCACATCAGCGAGGTCGCCTCCGGCTGGATCAAGAACGTCCGTGACCACGTCCGCGAGGGACAGACGGTCGTCGCCAAGGTGCTGGAGGTCGACGAGTCCTCCAACCAGATCGACCTGTCGATCAAGGACGTCAACGAGCACCAGCGCAAAGAGACGATACAGGACTGGAAGAACGAGCGAAAGGCCGACAACTGGATGCTCATCGCCCTCGGCGAGGACGTCGCCGACGAGCAGTACACCGAGGTGGCCAACGCGCTCCTCGTCGAGTACGAGTCGTTGTACGACGCCTTCGAGGCGGCCGCGATCCGCGGCGAGGAGGCCCTCGAAGACGTTGCGATCGACGAGGACGCGGTCGAGGCGGTCGTCGCCGCGGCCCGCGACAACGTCTCAGTCCCCTACGTCGACGTCACCGGCTACGTCGACCTCGAATCACCGGCACCGGACGGCGTCGACGACGTGAAAGCTGCCCTCGATGCGGCGGAGGGGAACGGCGAGATCCCCGACGGCGTCGAGCTCGAGGTGGGGTACGTCGGCTCCCCGGAGTACCGGATCAAGGTCCGCGCGCCCGACTACAAGACGGCCGAAGACCAGCTCGAGGCGGCCGCGGGGCGCGCCCGCGAGTCGATCGAGGCGGCCGGTGGTGCCGGCGAGTTCCATCGCGAGCGCCGCGAAGACGACGAGTAACCCCCCGATATCCGGTTCCTTCTACACCCCGAACCACGCACCGTCCCCGCCAATGCACTCCGACATCCGCGTCTGTTCGAACTGGGAACACGCCCACGAGCGTCCGGTGTACACGCTCGGCGATCGCTGTCCGAAGTGTGACGCACCCGCCGAGAACAGCGCTCCACCCCCGTTCGACCCCACCGACCGGTACGGCGAGTATCGGCGGCGAGCGCGCCCCGACGGCCCGGATTGACGCTGTCGGGCACTAGGGGAGTGCGGGAGCCGACCGAGGCCGTCGAGGACGCCCGAATAGCCACCCTCTTGTGACCGCCGCCCGTCCGAACTCGGTATGGAGGACATCGAGATCGACGAGGTGGCGACACCGGAGCTCGACGACCCGGTGCTGATAGAGGGGCTTCCGGGCGTCGGCCACGTGGGGAAGCTCGCAGCCGAACACCTGCTCGAGGAGTTCGACAGCGAGCTCGTTCGGCGGGTGTACGCGACGGAGTTCCCGCCACAGGTGAGCGTCGACGGCGAAGACGGGGTCGCGTCGCTGACCTGCGCGGAGTTCCACACGGTCGAAATCGACGAGGGACCGGACCTGCTCGTGCTCACGGGCGATCATCAGGCGGGATCGAACGAGGGACACTACCGGCTCACCTCGACGTTCCTCGACATCGCGGATTCGTTCGGTGCGGAGCGGGCGTTCGCGCTCGGGGGCGTTCCGACGGGCGAGCTCGTCGAGGAGTACACGGTGCTCGGCGCGGTCTCGGCGGCCGAACTCGCGGACGACCTCCGGGAGGCGGGCGTCGAATTCCGACCCGACGAGCCGGCCGGCGGGATCGTCGGCGTGTCGGGGCTCATTCTCGGATTGGGCGGGCGTCGCGGGTTCGAGTCGGCGTGTCTGATGGGGGAGACGAGCGGCTACCTCGTGGACCCGAAGAGTGCGCAGGCGGTGTTAGAGGTACTCGAAGCCCGACTCGGCTTCGAGATCGATTACGCCTCCTTGGAAGACCGAGCGGAGGAGATGGAGGAGGTCGTCGGCAAGATCCAGGAGATGCAGGAGGGTCCCGCGCTCCCCGACGACGACCTCCGGTACATCGGCTGAACCGGATGGCGATCCCGGGGGCCGTCGGCCGAACGGCACGACGGCCCACGGTTCCGGCAGACCTAAACGCTGTCCCTGATCATCGTTCGTGTATGACCGAGGTACGCGTCGCCGGAGTCGGGCTCACGCGGTTCGGCAGCCACCCCGAGCGCACGGGACGGGACCTGTTCGCGGAGGCGGCCGCGAGCGCGTTCATGGATGCCGGCGTCGATCCCGACGCGGTCGACGAGCTCAACTACGGGAACTTCATGGGAGCGCTCACCGAGCACCAGGGCCATCAGGCCCCGCTGATGGCGGAGGCCGCCGGACTCGCCTGTCCGGCGACACGGTACGAGGAGGCGTGTGCCTCCGCGGGCGTCGCGGTCCGGGAGGCGGTCAGAACCGTCCGATCCGGCGAGGCGGACGTCGTCCTCGCCGGCGGGATGGAGCGGATGACACACCTCGACACCGACGGGGCCACCGAGGGGCTCGCCATCGCGGCCGACGACCTCTTCGAGGTTCGCGCCGGGATGACGTTCCCCGGAGCGTACGCGCTGATGGCGCGCGCGTACTTCGAGGCGTACGGCGGGAGCCGCGAGGACCTCGCACACGTGGCGGCGAAGAACCACGCGAACGCCGTCCCGAACGAGTACGCGCAGTACCGCCGCGAGGTGTCCGTTGAGGAGGCGCTCGACTCGCCGCCGGTCGCCTCGCCGCTCCACCTCTACGACGCCTGTCCCATCACCGACGGCGCGAGCGCGCTCGTGATCGTCTCCGCCGACTACGCCGACGAACACGACCTCGACGCGCCGGTCGCAGTGACCGGATCGGGACAGGGAGCGGACCGGATGACGCTGGCGGACCGCGACCACCTCGCGCGGACG
>NZ_JBHSWW010000233.1:0-3856 GCF_042661865.1 Halorubrum tibetense | reverse complement strand
CGGCGGTCGACGACCTGGCGGCCCACGCCGGGTGGGAGTCGATCCCCGCCGTCGGGAACGGCCGGGTGTACGCGGTCGACGGGAACGCGCTGTTCAACCGCCCGAGCCATCGGCTCGTCGACTCGCTGGAGGCCCTCTTCGCCTGTCTCCACCCCGACCACGCGGCCGCGACACCGTCGACGATCGACCGGATCGCGCGTGTCGACCGTCCCGTGACGACGCCGTCCGTTCGCCCCGACGGTGACTGAGCCGTGCGGACGGTTTTGTCTCTCGGGCACGTACGGTAGAACATGGACGATTCGTCGAAGGCGAGCGCTGCCGTCACCGACATCGCGGACCCCGACACGAACGAAAGGTGTAGGCTCGTGGCAGATCCGACTGGCGGAAACGGGGGATAGCCGGTGCCACACGACCGGATCCACGCACGACGACCGAGCCATCACGTCGACCGGTGGTCGGACGGACGGATCGAATCCATTGGGACCCGGGACGGGCACTGCGTCGTGACGGTCCGGCGGCCCGACGGCGAGACGGTCGAGCTCGTCGTCACGTTCGCCGTTCGCGACCTGTTCTTGGACCGGCTGGAGACGGACGGCGGATCCCCGGTCGGCGAGCGGGTGTGGTATCGAAAACGCGGCGACGGGCTGTGAGGGCCCGGGGGACCACGGCCGGGATCGCCGGCGACGCCTATCGCTCGGCGTCGGACGACGCCTGGCCCCCGACGAGCGCGTAGAAGGGGTCCCCGGCGCTCTGCACCTCCGTGATCCGCTCGGTCACACCCATGTCGCCAGCACGGAGGTAGTCGGCGACGAGGGCCGCGCGTCCGTCCATCGGCGCCTCGCGCCAGGCGCGGATCGCCTTCGTCGGGAACATCCGATTCGAGAAGCTCACCACGACGACCCCGCCGGGAGCGCGAACGCGGTCGAACTCGGCGAAGACGGCTTCGGGGCGTTGGAGATACTGTACCGACAGCGCACAGCAGACGGCATCGAACGCGTCGTCCGCGAGTGGGAGCGTCTGCTCGCCGTTGAGGTCCTGTACGAACCACTCGTCGTATCGGTCGTTCGCGCGTAGCTCCGCCTCGTTGAGGCCGTGACCGACGACGCGCCCGAGCTGCGTCTCGGGGAAGTGTGACACCCAGCTCCCCATCGCGTCGAAGACGCGGTCGCCGGGCTCGAATACATCAGCATACAGATCGGTCAGCCGATCGAGAAACGCGTCGTCGGCGTGTGTGACGTATCGCGGCGAGTCGTAGAATCGTCGGTCGTCCGTCTCGTCGAGTTTCCGACGGTCGGTCTCGGAGAGCGGTTCCATGACGGATCGTACGTGATCTGCGTACATCAACTGCTGGGCTCGATACGGGTGCGCCAACGCGTGATCGGTGGTGAAGCCGTTCTCACCCGGTGATTCGTCTCGTTGCTGGGGTTGTCGGGGGGTCCGTCTCGGAACCCTGTGTCATCTCATCACTGCGGGTTCCTTCCCGTCGTGCGCGCACGCGCGCGAGGGGTTAATGCGTGTCCGGCACGTTGGTTCACGTATGGGAACTGCGAGCGAAAGGGGCGGCGACGAGGCGATCCCCGACTACGAGCGCGTGGACGTCTCCGTGCTCGTTATCGGCGCGGGAGCGGCCGGCGCCCGGACGGCGATCGAGCTGGCAGACCGGGGCGTCGACGACGTGCTCGTATTAGGAAAACGGGGACACGGCGACGCGCACACGACGTGGGCTCGCGGGGGTATCAACGGCGCACTCGGAACCAACGACCCGGAGGACGATTGGGCGATCCACGCCGCCGACACGCTCAACGAGGGCCATTTCCTCAACGACCCCGAAAAGGTGGAGACGGTCACGAAGCAGATGCCGGATCGACTCCGCGAGCTGGACGAGTGGGGAATGGCGTTCTCGCGGACCGACGACGGCGGGATAGATCAGCGCTACTTCGGCGCACAGTCGTTTCGCCGGACCGCCTTCGCGGGCGACCACACCGGTGAATCGCTCCTCGACACGCTCGTCGGCGAGGCGCGGGAACGCGACGTGCCGTATCGGGAGAACGTCATGATCACGAAGCTCCTCTCGGACGGCGACCGCGTGCACGGGGCTGTCGGGTTCGATATGGACACCGGCGAGTTCGTGCTGATCAACGCCGGAAACGTCGTGCTCGCCGCCGGTGGGTACGCCGCGATCTACAACCGGCACACGTCCCGTGACGACGAGAACAACGGCGACGGCCCCGCGTTGGCGTACGACGCCGGGGCGACACTCATGGACGTGGAGTTCGTTCAGTTCCATCCGACCGGGATGGCTGTCGACGAGGACGACCCTGAGTGGGGACCGTGGAGCGGTCGGCTCGTGACCGAGGCCGTTCGCGGCGAGGGCGGGAGGCTGTACAACGCCGAGGGCGAACGGTTCATGGAGCGGTACTCGCCCGACCAGATGGAACTCGACGCGCGGGACGTTGTCGCCCGTGCCATCGCGTCGGAGGTCGCCGAGGGGCGCGGCACCGAGACCGGCGGGGTGTACCTCGACGTCTCGCATCGTGACGCCGAGTTCATCGCCGAGCGACTCCCCCGGATGTACGAGCGGTTCGCGGAGCTGGGCGTCGACATGGCTGAGGAACCGGTCGAGGTCGCGCCGACCGCGCACTACGGGATGGGCGGCGTCCGCGTTGATGCACACGGCGAGACGGCCGTCGACGGGCTGTTCGCCATCGGCGAGACGATGGCAGGGGTCCACGGGGCCAACCGTCTCGGTGGCAACTCCCTCGCCGAGACGGTCGCGTACGGCGTCGTCACCGGCGAGCGGATCGCCGACCGGGCCGACGGGCCGGGAACGGTGCCGGAGGGGGTTATCGAAGGGGTCTTCGAGCCACACGTCGCGGACCTCGCCGCCACTGCGGGCCAGGACGGGAGACACGACGCCGAGGCGCTGCTCGCCGAGCTGCGTGACCTCATGTGGGAGCACGCGGGGATCCTCAGGGAGGAGCCGTCCCTTCGGGCGGGGCTCGACCGTCTCGACGCGATCCGAGAGAAGGCGGCTGACCTCCGCGTCGGCGCCGTGACCGACCCGTCGTTCGAGTTCGCGATCGACCTCGGGTTCAGCCTGACGGTGGCCGAAGCCGTCCTCCGCGGCGCGTTAGAACGGACGGAGTCGAGAGGAGCCCACTACCGTACGGACCGGCCGGAAACGGCCGAGGAGTGGCGGCGCAACGTCCTGTTCGAGCCGACGGACATCGGTGGGATGGTCCCCAGCACGGCTCCCGTTGGAACGCCGAGCGATGCGGTTCGGGCCGCGCTCGACGAGGGGTACGAGCTGGACTATCACCAGCTCGAATGATCCGGCCGGCCGCGGGCACTGCGATCCGCCGTGGGCACCGTAGCCGATCCCGTCAGCCCGTCGGTAAGGCCCGGGGGTAGCGCGGTTCCGCGACCTCAGCGGTCCGCCGATCGCGTCGCGAAAACGAACTCGGTGCTGCTTCCCAGCGGATCCGTCGCGGTGACCGTCCGTATCCCCTCGAATCCGGCGTCACGCAGCTGTGCGAGCGTCCGATCGCGGCCCGGCGCGGAGAAGAACATCCGACCGCCCATCCAGCCCCGACGTACCGTCTCGAACCGACCGCTCGGGAGGGTCATGAGCAGTCGGCCGCCGGGCCGGAGAACGCGAGCGAAACCGTCGTATACTGCCGGATGACGCTCACGGGAGACGTGGAAGACGGCGTGGTACGCCGTGATCGCGTCGAAAGTGGCGGTCGCGAACGGGAGCGTCGCGAGGTCGCCCTGGACGAGCCGAGCGCGTGGCGTCCCGTCGGCAGCGAGCGCGAGCCCCCGGCGGGAGACGTCGAGACCGACGCTGTCGGCGGGG
>NZ_JBHSWW010000232.1:0-3889 GCF_042661865.1 Halorubrum tibetense | reverse complement strand
GCGTCCGGCGCGGGGGCGTCCGGCGCGTCCTCGATCGGGAGCGCGACGGCGGGGTCGTCCTCGCGATCGCGGACCAGGAAGTACCGGTCTGCCTCGTCGTCGACGAGATCGCGGTTGTTGGCGTAGACGGACGACATCGCGAGGTCGACGTCGGAGGTCGACATCCCGAGCTCGGTCATCGACTCGACGATCGCCTCGCCGCGGATCCCCCGGCGTCGAACGGCGGCGATCGTCGGCGCGCGCGGGTCGTCCCAGCCGGTCAGGTCACCCGCTTCGATCAGCGACTTGATCGTCGACGTCGAAAGCGAGATGTCGTACTCGTCGAGCTGGACGTGGCCCCAGTGGAGCACCTCCGGGTACTCCCAGTCGAAGTAGTCGTAGACGAACCGCTGGCGCTTCGCGGAGTCCTGCAGGTCGATCCCGCGGATGATGTGCGTGACCCCCGTGAGGTGGTCGTCGATACCGGACTGGAAATCCAGCATGGGCCAACAGCGGTAGTCGGCGGCTTCCTCGCGCGGGTGCGGCGTGTCGATCATCCGGAACGCGACCCAGTCGCGCAGCGCGGGGTTCTTGTGCTCGATGTCGGTCCGCACACGAAGCACCATCTCGCCGGCGTCGTACTCGCCCGCGATCATGCCGTCGAACTCGTCGTGGACGGTCTCGGGGTCCTTATCGCGGTTCGGCGAGGGCTCGCCGGCGTTTTTCAGTTCGGAGAACTCCTCGGCCGGGAGGTCACAGGTGTACGCGCCGCCGGCGTCGATCAGGTCGCGCGCGTGGTCGTAGTAGGTGTCCAGTCGATCGGAGGCTCGCAGCACGCGGTCGACCTCGAACCCGAGGTACGCGATGTCATCCAGGATCGCGTCGTACGCGCCGAGATCCGGGCGTTTCGTCTCGGGGTCGGTGTCGTCGAACCGGCAGATGAACTCGCCGTCGTACCGTTCCTTGTACGTCCCGATAACGGCGGGCATCCGGGCGTGCCCCATGTGCCACGGGCCGTTCGGGTTGGGGGCCGCACGCATGACGACCTCGCCCTCTTCGGCGTTCGGTAGATCGGGGAGGACGTGGTCGTCGCCCTCGTCGTCCGCCTCGAGCGTCGCGAGTCGCTCCGGGGCTACCTCACCCAGTCGGTCCCGACGTTCCGATTCGTCCATCCCGGCGACACGGTTCACGATCGGCGCGATCACGCCGGGGATCTCGTCCCCGTGGGGGCGGAATTCGGGATTTTCGCCCATTAACGGCCCCATAATCGCGCCGACATCGGGGTCGCTCCCGTGTTTGAGCGCGTTGAACAGCGCGGCCGCCTCCCCGGCCGCCTCGACCCGCTCGCGGAGTTCGTCGTCCATGTCATCGGCTTGTCGGGGTCAGGTCAAAAGTACCGCGGAACAGGTGTCGCCGGCGAAGAGGTCGAACCCCGCTGAACGCTCTCGCGGTGGGCACAGGGTACAACCCGCCGACACGGCGGCCGCCGGGACGCCGTCCGTTTCATCCCGGCCGCACCGCCGTCGGACCGAGCCGGATCCGTCCGCGCCGTGGCAGGGTCCGCGGGTAGGGGCATCG
The DNA here is from genome assembly GCF_042661865.1 of Halorubrum tibetense. Lineage (GTDB taxonomy): Archaea > Halobacteriota > Halobacteria > Halobacteriales > Haloferacaceae > Halorubrum > Halorubrum tibetense. The sequence continues at coordinate 2,332 of NZ_JBHSWW010000232.1, read as the reverse complement.
ATCGGTCGGGGCGGGACGAACTTAAACAGTCCAGACCGTTCATCCCGACGATCGGCCGTTACGGGCGTGAACGGTCGCGAGATTTATCACCGTGCGTCACGCAGCCAGTGGTTCGGTTCGGTCCATGAGGTTGATACCCGCCCGGTGCGTGACCCGACCATGGAGACCGGATGGCGCGGGACGAACACCCTTTGGACGGGTGTCGGATGGTAGAGCCGATGACGCCGGCGGAGCGCGACGCCGGCAATCGGAAGATCAAGGCGGGGTTCGTACTGCTCGTGACGGTGTCGCCACCGCTGATCTCGCTGCTCGGCGATCCGACAGTCACACAGATCGCGGCGGCCGCCGCCGGCGGGCTCCTCCTCGGCCTGCTGTTGGTGTGGTATCTCGGTCGGCTCGCCTCGGAGTTCACGAGTAGCTCGCGTCGCCCCCGACGGTAGTTCCCGAACACGGCGCGCCTGACAGTCGATTCCCGATCACGAGGAACCCGATGGACGGGAGCTCCCGTCGCCCCCAGTCGCTTCCGTACTGGCGTCGAGCGGAAGCCGTGCGCCGATATCGATCGCCTCCCCGGCACGGTCCCCCGCGATCGCTCGTGAGGAGGAGAGTGGCGAGACGCTGATCTCGCCGTCGACCGTTGCGAGCCGGTCCGATCCGGGGTCGTCGGCGACGTCCCCGCGGAGGAACTCCCGCCAGAACCGGTCGCGCAGCTCCATCCCCATCTCGCCGCGCCGCTCGTCGAAGCGGGCCGCGGCCGACTCGTCCCCGTCGCCGTGACTCCCTGCGTCGGTGCCCGGGTGGAACTCGATCACGTCGAACCCCCGCGCGGGTTCGGTCAGCCGGTACGTCGGGTCGCCCGCGTTCTCGTCGTCAGCGGCGGGAACGTTCACGTTCAACACGTCCGCGCCGAACGGGAGCACGCCGTCTTCGATCCGATCTATCAGCGCGAGTACTGCTTCCCCCGCCAGCGCGAAGTCATCGCGCCCCACCGTCGGCGGGATCGGGAGGTTGCCGCGGTCGTACATCGACACCGCGATGGCGGGCGTTCCGAGGAACGCTGCCTCCATCGCGGCACCGACCGTCCCCGACTGCCCGAGGATGTGTGCACCGATGTTCGGCCCGTGGTTACAGCCGGAGACGACGAGGTCGGGGTCAAGTTCGAGCGCGACGTCCGCGACGGCGACGCAGTCGGCCGGCGTCCCCTCCACCGCATAGCCGAGCTCCGTCTCGGAGTACTGGACCGTCGTCTCCCACCACGAACGGGTACCGCCGACGCCCGACTGGTTCGTCGCCGGTGCTACGACGGTGACGTCATGGTCCCGCGAGAGCGCGTCGGACAGCGCGCGGATCCCCGCAGCGTCGATACCGTCGTCGTTAGTGAGGAGGATCTTCAGGCTCATGGTGGCCACTCGCGGGCACCGGTGAAAACGCCGCCGGAAACGGGCCGTCGAGCGGACGAAACAAGGACGCGGCTCGAGTGGCAGGCACGTGGAGCGAGGACGCGGTTCAAGTGGTAGGCATGCGGAGCGAGGATGCGGTTCAAGTGGTAGGCACGCGGAGCGAGGACGCGGCTCGGGCGTCGGTGGAGGGCTGGTACTCCAGCTCGGTCAGTGTGTGGGCGGTCGCGACTCGCTTAGTCGGCGGCGATTCGACGGCGGTTGTCGACCATCGCCAGCACGTCGTCGAAAAAGCCCAGCGAGTCGTGCGGGCCGGGGTTCGCCTCGGGGTGGTACTGGCGGGTGATGACGTCGAGCTCGTCGCTGTCGAGCCCCTCGACCGTGTCGTCGTTGACGTTCACCTGAGTCACCTCCAGCGGTCCCGTGTCGTCGACGGTGTAGCCGTGGTTCTGTGTCGTCATCACGACCCTGCCGCTCCGGAGGTCCTTCACGGGCTGGTTGACCCCGCGGTGGCCGAACGACATCTTCTCCGTCGTGCCGCCGAGCGCGCTCGCGACGATCTGCTGGCCGAGACAGATGCCGGCCATGGGCGTCTCGCCCGCGAACGCGTCGACGACTTCCTGGGCCGCGACGAAGTTCTCCGGGTCCCCGGGACCGTTCGAGACGAACAGCACGTCCGGGTCGGCCTCGGCGACCTGTTCGGGCGTCGAGTCGTACGGGAACACGTGGACGTCGGCTCCGCGCTCGGTGAGCGAGGAGACGCTCGACCCTTTCGCGCCGCAGTCGAGCATCGCGACGGTCGCCTCGCCGCCGCCCTCGTGAACGGTCGGCTCCGCCACGGAGACGCCCGCGCCGATATCGGTGTGCGCGCTCATCGGCTCGCAGGCCTCCATCTCCGCCACCGCGTCTTCCGGGGTCGCGTCCGGCCCCGCGGC
>NZ_JBHSWW010000231.1:0-3914 GCF_042661865.1 Halorubrum tibetense | reverse complement strand
CCGTGCTCGTCGGCAGCGGCGTCCGGCCCGACACCGTCGCGGAGCTACTGACGATCGCCGACGGCGCGATCGTCGGCACCGCGCTCAAACGGGGCGGCGAGACGACCGCCCCGGTCGACGCCGGCCGGGTTGAGACTCTGGTCGCGCGGGCCGACGAGGTCCGAGGGTAGGTCCTCGCCGACGGAGTCACCGGAGCCCCCGGAACAACTGGAACCGACTGGAGGGGGCCGCTCAAGAGGGCGGTGGGCCAGGCCAACCGGCGTCACGTGTCCGTCGCGCTGCCGCCGTCCGGGCGACCGTCCGTGCCGTAGAACTCGTTGTGGACGGCCATCGCCGCGTCGGTCGCGGCCGGCCCTTCGACCACGGTGTCCCCGCCAGCTCGGCGGATCACTTCGCCCGCCGGGATCGTCACGACGTCGCCCGTCCGCTCGTCGAGGGTCGCGCCCGAGACGCCGAAGACGACCCGACCGATTCCCGCGTAGTGGATCGCCGTCGTACACATCGGACACGGCTCCGTGCTGGCGTACATCGTACAGGCCGCGCGGTCGGCCGCGTCGAGCTCACGTCCGGCCCACCTCGCGAGGCGCAGCTCGGGATGAGCGGTGATATCGTCGTCAGTCCGCGTCGTGTTCCGTGCCTCCCGAACGACGTCGCCGTCGACGACCAACAGCGCGCCGAACGGCGTGTTCCCCGCCCCGACCGCCTCCTCGGCGAGCTCGATCGCCCGGTCCATGTGCGTGGTGTCCGTCCCCATACACCGGTGTGTACCCGACGGGTGCTAACTGTTCGTGTGATCGGTGGCTTCGTCGTCGGCCGATGGGCCGCCCCCGTCGCCGGCCACCCAGTCGTCGGCGTCGCCAGCTGACGACCCGTTCTCGCCGCCGGCCGACGGATCCTTCCCGTCCTCGTCGCCGGCCGGATCGGCAGCCGAGGTACGCACGTCCCGAAGCGCCTCCACGGCCTCGTCCGTCGCAGCCGATCGAGTTTCGGTGACTGCGGCGGGATCGAGCCCCTCGTCGGCCTCGGCATCAGGACCGCGGTCCGCATCGTCCGCGTCGTCCCCGTCGTCCGCGGGTTCGGTCGCGTCCGCCGACGGTTCCGGCGCAGCCCCGTCCATCGTCGACCCGTCGTCGGTCCCACCGGTGAGCCCGCCGAGCCAGTCGCGTAGTCGGTCGAGAACTCCCATGGTTCGGTGTCAGTAGTGTCGTAGACGTTCGTCCGAATCGTTCGGTTTGGTTGGTTCGTCCGGTCCGTCGGTCGTCATCCGGTTCGTCGGGTTCTCAGTAGTTCTTGAACAGCAACGCCCGCACGTCGTCTTTGGTACGGGCCGTCTCGACGCTCCCGTCGGGGAGGTCGACCTCGTAGCGAACGTCGCCGTCCCCCTCTCGCCACTTGTCGTCGTGGGTGTTAAGCAGGCTCATCATCGCGTTCAGCTGGGTCGTGCCGTCGTCGTCGGCGGCGGTGTCCGCATTATCCACGTCTTCGTTGTCCGCGTCTTCGTCGTCCGCGTCTTCGTCGTCCGCGTCTTCGGCTTCCTCGCCGTCTCCGTCCTCGTTGCCTTCGCCGCCCGAGTCTTCGTCGACAGCGACGTCGACGCCGATCGCCTCGAACGGGTCGGTCGCGAAGGCGGTCGCGCGGTCGAGGATCGCGTCGATCAGCGCGTCCTTCGTCATCTCGCTACGCCCGGCCACGTCGAAGGTGGCCGCCATCGTGTACAGGTCCGTCCCATCGGTCTCGTCCGGATCGCCGTGTTTCCGGTTCCGATCGGCGAGCCGTTCACGAACCGCCTCGCGGTCGAAGGGTGTCCCGAACGTTCCGGACCCGTCTCCCCCATCCGATCCCGGGTCATCGGTGGTGTCGCCTGTCTCAGCGGTACTCGGGCCGACAGCGCTCTCCTCCACCGCTTCGGCGGTGGTGCTCCCGTCGACCGGATCGGCGGTCCGACCGGGGTCGTCGACGGCCTCGGCGAGGTCGAGCAGGTACGCCAGCACGTCGTCGGTGTCGACGGTCGCGTACGCCCCGGCGTGTTCGTCGGCCAGCTCGGATCGTAGCGTCTCGATACGGTCCCGGTGCTCGTCGGGTATCTCAAGCGTTTCCATCGTTCTCCATGCTCCGTCCGAACCGTTCCAGCGCCTGCTCCCAGCTCTCGACGACGCGGGGTTCGCCGGAGTGGTCCGCCTCGACGCCGACGAACCCGCAGTCGTCACACGCGATCGCCTCGGCTCCGGCGAGCGCGAACGTCGTCAGCTCCGATCCACAGCGCGGACACTCGGTCGACACGGTCTATCGTGCGGATCGACGACGGGGTTCGTGAAAAACACAGGGGTCGACGATCGAATGCCCATCGCCTAACACACGACGCCCGACCGCCACACGGCTCATGTCCACCTCGACGTGAAATCGGGCAGCGGTTCGGACGCGAACCGGTTCTCGCGCTCTTTCGGTGGACTGACCGACCAATGAATCGGGTACCCCATTTCGATCTCGACCGATTACGAACGGATTATTCACTGTCCGGGAGACGCGCCGCCTGCGGACGTGAGGATTAAGCCGGACGAAATCCAGAAACACACGGTTATTTACATTATTACAAAGCCGTATCCAGGTAGTTTGTAGGGCGCAACTATGACAAACGAATCTCCGGTACGAATCGGCCACTGTGTCCCTGACGCTCCGGACGTGGACGTCCGCGTCGACGGTGAAATGGGATTCGAAGAGATCGCATTCACCGACCTCACAGACTACGCGGTCCTGCCGTCGGGTAGTCACGAAGTGACGATAAGCGCACACGGCGAGACGGCGTCGGTGACTGAGACCACCCTAGACCTCGATGACGACACCTCCTATACGGTGTTGGCGATGGGAGTCCTCGCCAAGGATGACATCGCAGTCACCGCGATGGTCGACGATCCGGGGAAGGTCCCGGACGGCATGTGTCACGTGCGGTTCGCCCATGCCTCCCCGGACGCGCCCGCAGTGGACGTCCGCGTCGCGGACGGCGGCCCGACCCTCTTCGAGGGGATCGGCTTCAGAGAGTCGTCGGAGTACGCACCGGTCGATGCCGGCACGTACGACCTCGAGGTGTGTCCGGCCGGCACCGACGATGTCGCCTTGGCGCTGCCGGATACGATCCTCGAAGGCGGGAGCGCCATAACAGCTATCGCCGTTGGACAAGTCGAGGACGGTTCCCTGAGCGCCGTGATAGCCGAAGACACTACCATGACGCTCGCCGCTGACGACTGATCGACCCCCTACACCCTGTGACACCCCTGGTCAACCGAGCCGTCCGCTGGCTCGGTTGGCGTCCAACCCCAGTTCGCTACACGGTCGCTTACTCGCGGTTCGCAAACGAGAACATGAACAGCGATCCGCCGCCGCCTTGCCTTGTCGTTCGCCTGCTGTATCGCTATCGGGGATAACAATCAAGACCGTCGGCGGAGACGGTCGATACATGAGCGAGTCGAGCGAGTCGAACGAAACCAACCCGCTGATGGGGTACTACCGGCAGTACATTGGGGACCCCGATCGGGCCGTGGACGTGTACGCCGGGTTCGGGCTCTTCTTCGTGGGGCTCGGGCTCGGGCTGGTCGGCGTCGCCGTGTTCCTCTACAGCGCGACGCTGCCGCCGAACTCCGAGTCGATGTACGCGGTCCGGCAAGTCGCGTCCGTGGCGGCCGCGCTGGGGCTGCCCGCGCTGCTTTTGGGGGTCGTCGTCCTCCTCCCGGTCGACCTTCGGATGCTGTACCTCGGCGCGGGCGGCGGCGCGGTGTGTCTCGCGGCGATCGGTCTGTTCGTCTGGGCATACCCGCACGCGTGGAACGTCACCAACCCGCCGGATTACAGCGCACAGGGCGTGGCCGTCTACAGCCTCGGGCTCGTCGCCGTGATCGGCGCGACCGGCGCGGCGCTCGTCG
>NZ_JBHSWW010000230.1:0-7032 GCF_042661865.1 Halorubrum tibetense | reverse complement strand
CTCCGTCCACGTCGCTCGCGAGGGTCTCGGCCGCGCGGAGCAGCCACTCCGCGCTGTCGACCTTCCCGCGGATGTCGCCGGGGCCGACGCCGTAGCGCTCGGCGATCCGGTCCTCGTCCACCTCGTCGGCCCAGTCTTCGAGCAGGCGCGCGGTCTTGAGCGCTGCGAGCCAGTCCTCGAAGCGGACGTCCTCGTACTCGGAGGGGACGTCGCCGAGGAACTCGTGCTCGCGCTCGTAACAGGTCTCGGTGTACGTCTCACGGTCGCCCGACTTGAGGTAGAGCTCGTACATATCGGGGGTCCGGCTCACGAGGTGATAGAGGCCGAGCGGGGTGAGCTCGGGGTTCGCGTCGTCCGGGTCACCGTCCGCCTCGCTTGGGTCGCCGTCCGCCTCGCTCGGGTCGCCGTCCGCCTCGTTCTCGTCAGGCCCTCGTTCGTCACCGTCGTCCCCGTCCCCGGCCGGGCGGTACGTTCCGAACCCGGGCTCGTCGCCGTCCGCCTCCGGAGTCACCCGTTCGTACGCGCCGGAGTCGGCAGGCATCGCGTCCGCGGCAGCCCCCGCTTCCCGTGAGGCGCGCGCGTCGCGAAGGCCGTCGATCATCTCCGCGGCGCTCATCGGGTCGAGGTAGAGCCGGGAGACGGTGTGGCCGATCCCCGTCGCCGATAGCCGCTCCGTCCCGTCGGCGAACTCGCGGTCGATGAACTCGTTGACGGCGAGGTACTCGAGCACGGTGTCGGTGACCGCCGCGAGCCGCCCCTCGTCGTCCGTCTGGGTCGCGTAGAGGGTGTTATCGAGGAAGTCGAGCAACCCTTGTCGGGTCGCGGCGAATCCGGAGGCGACCGTCGCGAGCACGTGGGTCCGGAGCGCGGGTTCGGCCGCGAGCTTCGACCGGACCGGCTCGGGGTCCGCCCAGACGTACCGGTCGAACAGCTCCTCCATCCCGTCGGCGTCGTTGGCGAGCAACACAGCCTCGCCGTACGGGTCGAGCCCGGGGCGACCCGCCCGCCCGCACATCTGGTGGATCTCGAGGACATCAAGCGGTTTCATCCCGCCAAACTCGCCGTCGTAGCGCCGCCAGTCCCGGACGACCACCCGGCGGGCCGGGGTGTTGACGCCGGCCGCGAGCGTCGGGGTCGCGGAGATGACTTTGATCAGCCGGTCGCGGAACGCGTCCTCGATCAGGCTTCGGTGCTCACTCGCCAGCCCCGCATGGTGGAACGCCGCTCCCTGCTCGACGGCGTCGGCGAGGTCCTCGGCGGTGTCGGTGTCGGAGACGCCACGAACCTCCGCGGCGAGCTCGCGGAGTCGGTCGCGCTCGTCCGTCGTGAGCCGTGAGCCGGTGACGTCGGTCAGGTTCCGGGCGGCCGACTCGGCGTTCCGACGGGAGTTGACGAACACGAGCGAGGAGCCGCCCTGGCCGTCCTCCTCGGTGTCGAGCGCGTCCGCGACGAGCCGCGCCGTCTGGTCCTCGCCGCGGTCGACCGGCACCTCGCGCTGGCTCCCGTCGTCGAAGTTGATCGCGTTCCCGAAGTGAACGCCGGTGCGGAGGTCGATCGGTCGCCAGTCCGACTCGACGAGCTCGGCGTCGAGCCAGTCGGCGATGACGTCCGCGTTGCCGACCGTCGCCGACAGCGCCACCGTCTGGAGCCCCGCGTTCACCTTCCGCAGCTTCGCGAGCGTCACCTCCAGCGTCGGGCCGCGGCCCGCGTCGTTGACGAGGTGGACCTCGTCGCTGACGACGCAGGTGAGGTCGTCGATCCACGGCGCGCCGTTGCGGATCAGCGAGTCCACCTTCTCGCTCGTGGCGACGATGATGTCGCGGGAGCCGAGCCACTCGCCGTCCGACTCGTAGTTCCCCGTCGAGACGCCGACGGTCACGTCGAACTCCTCCCATCGCTCGAACTCGGTCTTCTTCTCGCTGGCGAGCGCTCGCAGCGGGACGATATATAAGGCCTTGCCGCCGCGCTCGATAGCGGACAGCATCGCCAGCTCGGCGATGAGCGTCTTGCCCGACGCCGTTGGAACGGCCGCGACGAGGCTCTCGCCGTCGAGAACGCCCGCCTCGACGGCGGCCTCCTGTGGCGGGTAGAGCTCGGCGACGCCCTCCGATTCGAGCGCCTCGCCGACGCCGGCGGGGAGCCCGGAGAGCGAACTCGGTTGCATTACCGGTAGTTAACTCCCGATCCGATTTAACCCGTCGGAACCGACGAGCGGGAGTATATAAACTGCCGAGGCTCTGTTGACTCGATGGAAACGCTGCTACTCCATGAGAACGTGAAACAAGATATGGGGCGCAAGAGACCGACGGATTTCACGTGCCACAGAGCACGTTCTGTTGACTGGTCCGTGTGCGAAAGAAGTCGAGTCATGGGCGTTACAGCCCGGATGCCGCGCCCCGCGGCATCCGGGAAAGCCCGAATAGGTGAATCTCTGCTTCACGCACTGGCGTCCCGGGTGAACAAACCATGTACCTCGGAATCGACGTCCACAAACGGTACGCACAGGTGGCAGTGATGGATGAGGCTGGGAAGATCGTCGAAGAGGTTCGCGTCGAGAACGCGAACCTCGACGACCTCGCCCAGCGATACGCCGGCGCACAAGCCGTGCTTGAGGCGACCTCCAACTACTACCACATCCACGATACGCTGTCGGAACACTTGGATGTAACCGTCGCTCATCCCAAAAAGATCAACCAGATCGCAGACACCGACAAGAAAACCGACCGCGTTGACGCCAAAGAACTCGCGCGGATGCTCCGGTTAAATTCGGTGCCTGAAAGCTACGTTCCGACCGAGGAGGTCAGGGAAGCCCGCGCACTCGTGCGCGGGCGACAGACGTTGGTCGAAAACCGTACCAAGTACGCCAACAAGATTCATGGGCTCCTCTCCGATCACGGCATCACTGAGGACGTGAAACCGCTAACCGTAGAGGGACGAGAGTCCCTGCGGGGACTCTCGATCCCGACGCCGTTCGATACGTTGCTTGAGTCGTACCTCGACCTGATCGAGTCGCTCACCGAAGAGATTCAGAAGCTCGATGAGACGATCGAAGAGCGCGCTGGGTCTCTGAAGGAGACCCAGCTGCTAATGACGATTCCCGGTGTGAGTTACTACACTGCGCTGACGATCTACGCGGAGTTAGGTGGGATCGATCGGTTTGACGGTGACAAGGAGGTCGTCAGTTACGTGGGATTGAACCCGGTGATCCGCGAGTCAGGTGACTCGCGGATCGAAGGGAGCATCTCAAAACGTGGATCAGGGCGTGTGCGATGGTTACTCGTTCAAGCAGCAAACACCGCAGTTCATACCAGTAATGATGAGTATCTGAGTCGGTTCTACGACCGGTTAGCAAGCCGAAAGAACTCACAGAAAGCGATTGTGGCAGCAGCTCGGAAGATGCTGGTATCGATCTACCACATGCTTGATCGGGGAGAAGCGTACGATCCACCCGGTGTGACCGCATAGACGAAGGACCTGAGGGCCGCCGAACGGGCGGCCCTCAGTGGCCAGCCGAGGCCCTCCATGAGCGTCAGCTATCGCCAGACAGCGACCGCACCGCAGACACGTTCTGGCCGCCTACCGGCTGTGAAAACAGCAGATCCCTAGACGGCGTAATCATTTTGTCGCTAGGCGTGGTTTGCCCGGGTAGCAGCGTTTCCATAGGTGAAATCCTTCGGCTCTGACAAGAACCGCGTGCTGAATGCAGAGCGCTCACTCAGCACTGGTCGCCCCAGTTTGGTTGGTTTTCCTCGTCGCCCTCAAACTCGGCCCCATCATCGAAATGGTCTGGTGGTGTCCCACGCGCTAATATCCTGATCAAATGACTCCGCCTCTCGAAACATCGCACCCATATTTTCAACGCTGCTGGTGTCCCACGCGCTAATATCCTGGTCAAACGACTCCGCCTCCCGAAACATGATATCCATGTTTTCGACGCTGCTGGTGTCCCACCCGCTGATATCTTGATCAAATGATGCCGCACCACCAAACATCGACTCCATGTTTTCAACGCTGCTGGTGTCCCACCCACCGATATCCTGATTAAACGACACCGCAAGAGTGAACATCGCACGCATGTTTTCGACGCTGCTCGTGTCTGCATTGGTCAAGTCAAACTCGCTAATCCGTCTCCCAATATCGTCTTCGGTGAATGAACTCTCGGCAAGGTTGTGTTCCTGAAGTTCGCCCCCCCAGAACAGTTCGCTGCTGTCCGGTGGCAAGACCACACCCACGCCTTCGGGGGTACCCCAGTCCGGTTGCTTCGCTTCCTCACCCTCAAACCCCGCACCGTCATCAAATCTGGGTGGTTGTTCGGGGATTTGTTCAACATCCCACCCGCTGATATCCTGATCAAACGATGACGCACCTTGGAACATGCTACGCATCAATCGGACGCTGCTGGTGTCCCACGCGCTAATATCTTGATCAAACGACTCCGCCTCGCTGCTGGTGTCCCAGTCCCCGATGTCTTGATCAAACGAGGACGCGCCCGAGAACATCGAACTCATGTTTTCGACGCTGCTGGTGTCCCAGTCCCCAATGTCTTGATCAAACGAGGACGCGCCCGAGAACATCGAATCCATGCCTTGGACGCTGCTGGTGTCCCAGGCGCTAATATCCTGATCAAACGACTCTGATAGAAGGAACATCGCCCCCATAGCTTGGACACTGCTGGTGTCCCAGTTCCCGATGTCCTGATCGAACGACGCCGCCTCATGGAACATCGCGGGTGTCCCACGCGCTAATATCCTGATCAAATGACTCCGCCTCTCGAAACATCGCACCCATATTTTCAACGCTGCTGGTGTCCCACGCGCTAATATCTTGATCAAACGACTCCGCCCCATTGAACATCTCCTCCATGCTTTCAACGCTGCTGGTGTCCCACGCGCTAATATCTTGATCAAACGACTCCGCCCCATTGAACATCCCCTCCATGCTTTCAACGCTGCTGGTGTCCCACCCGCTGATATCTTGATTGAACGACAGCGCACCAGCGAACATGAAATTCATTTTTTCGACGCTGCTGGTGTCCCACCCGCTGATATCTTGATCAAATGATGCCGCACCACCAAACATCACCTCCATGTTTTCAACGCTGCTGGTGTCCCACCCGCTGATATCTTGATCAAATGATGCCGCAATACCAAACATCCACTCCATGTTTTCGACGCTGCTGGTGTCTGCGTTGGGCAAGTCAACCTCGCTAACCGGTGTTCCTACATCATCTTCGGTGAATGAACTCTCAGCAAAATTATGTTCCTGCAGTTCGCCAGACTCGAACAGTTCGGAACTATCCGGTGGCAGCACCACACTCGTGGCGTCGTCAGAGTCTTTTTCGTCGTCGTCCTCCCCTTCGTCGGTGGCGTCGTCTTCTTCGTCGTTGTCCGGGTCGTCGGACTGTGGTTCATTTCCAGTGTCGTCTTCCGAGTCGTCGTCATCGTTGCTCCCACAGCCGGCGGTTGCGGCGGTCAATCCGACGCCTACAGCACCGAGCACGCGCCGTCGACGGAGCAGGCGCTGATCGTTGTCTTGGTTGCGTAACCTCTCGGACATGCCAAATCCTGTTAGCGGTAATACATAAATGTTTGGAAACCAGACAGGTTACTGCTCGCTGACGCGGCTCGACGCCGTCGACCCAGCGGCGGTCCCGAACTCTGACACTCGATGATCACGGCGGGTGGACTATATGACCAGATCTTCGTACAGGATACATCCTCTGTATCTCGCATGACCCACGAAATCTATCACCATCTGAGAATTTCAGCAGAGCCGCAGCCGAGGAGCGCCCACGGACGCGGTCACGAGACTTGACACGTAATCGCCACGACACCACCGTCACTACGACAATACCGTCGCCCCGCGGTGGCGCGCTCGCTCGCGTCTTTATAAGGCGCGAGCGGCCCGCGAGGGACGCGGTGAGCGCTCGGAGAGCGCGAACCGCGAGGCTGGGGAGGTCCGAGGTGCGGCGCGGTGCAGCGCGGTGCGGTGCAATCGCAATCCGCTCGGTCCGGAGCGCGATCACCGACAACCCGCGCTGGCGATTGGGTTTTAAATACTATATAATCTGAAGACCCCTCACACCGTATCGTCGAGGTCGTGGTCGGCCGCCATCCGCGACGCCTCCGTCGCGAACCGCTCGACATCCGCCGGATCCGTCTCGCCGAGCGCGTGCTCCTCGACATCGCGGCCCGCAGTGACTCCGTCGCCGGTGACGAGCCGTTGTTCGGCCAGCTCCTTCGTGTGGACGCGCTCGCCGTCCTCGGTGGCGTACGTCAGCCGAACGAGTCCCTTCGAGTCGAACTGCCGGTCGACTAACCAGACTTCGGTCATCGTCGGAGCGTGGCGGGCGCGAGGCTTAAATAGTGGGAACCGGCCGCGCCTCTCCACCGTCGCCATCGCTTTGTACCCGGTCGACGTAGCCGCCGTATGCGAGTGAGGTTCGACCGGGACACCTGTATCGGGATGTACCAGTGCGTCGCCGAGTGGGACGCGTTCGAGAAGGACCTGAACGACGGGAAAGCCGACCTGGCGGGCAGCGAGGAGACCGAGCCGGACGTCTTCGAGGTAGCGGTGCCCGAGGGCGAGGAGCTGGACGCGAAGTTCGCCGCGCGAGCCTGCCCCGTCGACGCCATCGAGGTGTACGACGACGACGGCGAGCAGGTAGTGTGAGCGGCCGGATCGTGACTCGATCCCTTATAAGCGCTCGGCGAGTTCCTCGGCGAAGTAGGTGACGATGAGGTCCGCGCCCGCGCGCTTGAGCGACAGCAGGGACTCGTGGGCGGTCGCCTCCAGGTCCAGCCACCCCTTCTCGGCGGCGGCGTGGAGCATCGCGTATTCGCCGGAGACGTTGTAGGCGGCGATCGGTCGGTCGAACTCGCGGCGGAGGTCGGCGACGATATCGAGGTACGGGAGGCCGGGCTTCACCATGAGCACGTCCGCGCCCTCCTCGGCGTCGAGGCGGGCTTCGCGGAGCGCTTCGCGGCGGTTCGCGGGGTCCATCTGGTAGTGGCGGCGGTCGCCGAACGCCGG
>NZ_JBHSWW010000229.1:0-3932 GCF_042661865.1 Halorubrum tibetense | reverse complement strand
GCCTCCGCCGCGAAGTCCGTCAGTCCCGCGTCGGTCGCGTCGTCGTCGGCCGCGTCTCCGGTCGTCCCCTCGTCGTTGCCGTCCGAGGTGGGTGTGCCCCCGTCCGTTCCGTCTCCGCCCGCGAACGCGCCGAGATCGGACTGCCCCCCGCCCGTCACCGACGCTTCGATGTCGTCGGTCGCGCTCTTGAGCGCGGACAGCTCCTGTTCCATCTTCTTCTCGCGACGCCGCGAGATCCAGAAGAACGCCTCGTCGCGGGTGTCCTCGGCCATGAGCACGACGACCTGTCCCTCGGCCTGTCGGCCGGTCCGACCCTTCCGCTGGATCGAGCGGATCGCGGTCGGAACCGGCTCGTAGAAACAGACGAGGTCCACCTCTGGGACGTCTAACCCCTCCTCGGCGACGCTCGTCGAAACGAGCACCTCGAACTCGCCGTTCTTGAACGCCTGTAAGCGCTCCTGCTGCTGTTTCTGGCTCATCCCGTCGGAGCCCTCCTTGTCGCCCTGCCCGACGAACTTCCGGACGTCGAAGCTCGTCTCGAGGAACTCGACCAACGCCTCCGCGGTGTCCCGCGACTCCGTGAAGAGGATCGCCCGTTCCCCCTCGTTGATCCCGAGCGTCTCCGCGAGCAGGATCCGGGCCTGCGAGAACTTGGGGTGGAGCCCGTCGAACGACTCCGCCTTCCGCATCGCCTCGCGAACCTTGGGGTCCGCGATCATCCGCTGGCTCGCCTTCGACGCCCCCGACGATCGGGCCGCCTCGCGCTGTCGCTCGAAGTATCGCCGGACGGACTCGACCGACTGGGTCTCGACGAGCTCGGTCGCGCGGCGGAGCTTCATCACCTCCGCGTGGGTGCTCATCCCCTTGTAGCCGTCCGACTGGTCGTTGTCCATCATCCGCTTCAGCTTGCCGCGCATCTCGTTGAGGTCGCGCTGGGAGAGGTCGGGGTTCGTCGTGTTCGTCACGCCGAGCTGTTTGAGCTTCTCCAGTCGGTCGGTGATCACCTCGTTGAGCGCGTCGCGGATCGCGAGCACCTCGTCGGGCAGGGTGACCTGCTCCCAGCGAACGTCCGTATCGTGGGTGTACTCGTCGACGTCGGCGTCGTCCTCGGTCATCACCTCGACGTTGCGGATCCCGAGGTTCTCACACACCGTCTCGATCTCCTCGGTGTCGCCGCCGGGCGACGCAGACATTCCGGTCACGAGCGGGTCGGCGGCGTCGGCGTGGTAGCGCTCCGCGATGTACACGTAGGCGTAGTCGCCGGTCGCGCGGTGACACTCGTCGAAGGTGAGGTGCGTGACCTCGCGCAGGGAGATACGGTTGCCAACGAGGTCGTTCTCGACGACTTGTGGGGTCGCGATCACGATCCGCGCGTCCCCGAAGACGGCCGCGCGGTCGTCGGGTTTCACGTCGCCGGTGAACACGACGATCTCGTCGTCCGGGATCGTCATCGCCTCGCGGTAGAACTCCGCGTGCTGCTGGACGAGCGGTTTCGTCGGGGCCAGAAACAGCGCGGTTCCGCCGGCCTCGTGGAGCCGTCTCGCGGTGACGAGCAGGCTCACCGTCGTCTTGCCGAGGCCGGTCGGGAGGCACACCAGGGTGTGGTCGTCGATCGCGGCGTCCGCGAGCTGTAGCTGGTAGCGGCGGGACTGGAGGAAGTCGTCGACGAGCAACGGGTGGTTGATCCCAGTGACCTCGGTCGCCATCGGCGGGGATTCGCCGTCGTCGGCCTAAAGGCTTCGTGAAGCGGGGTGAAAGTGGTACGGATGGTGACCTGACGCGGACTGAATGGGCGGTTATACGTGCGAGAACCGACTGTTCGGGGGTCGATCGCGCCGGCCGGGTGGCCCTCATCCCGACCGGCATCGCGTGAACGACCGATACCGGTCGTCAGTTATCGGCCGTCACCCGCCGCGTGCGTCGTGGCCGTCACCCGCCGCGTGCGTCGTGGCCGTCACCCGCCGCGTGCGTCGTGACCGTCACGACCGTCACGACCGAGATCGTCGGGCACGTCCTCGTCAACCAACTCGGCCCACTCTACGAGCCGGTCTCCGGATGGTGTACGTGCGCTCATCACACGGCTGATCTCCGGGATAGGTAATAATTGTTACTCCGATTCTATCACGCCGTCAATCGCTCGGCTCACACCGCATGCGACCTCGTTCGTGTCGTTCTCGTCGCTCTACGGCCTCCCTCCGTCCTCGGCCGTGCCGACAACACGCGCCGACGACACGCGTTCCTTTTACGGCTCACGTGCGTCCCGCCGGCATGAGCAAGCTGGACGAGTTCCTCGCCGGCGACCGCCTCGACGACGTCGTGTTCTACCTGAGCGACGACTACCTCGACGACGACTCCCGGCTCCGGAAGGTCGGCACCGAGACGGACGCCGGCGTGCGGCTGATCCTCGACGGGGAGACGGGCCGCTCGGCGTTCCAGGCCGGGACCGGGATGGGCGCGATGGAGTTCGCCAAGGAGGCGATGGGGTCCGAGGGGACGATCGCGCGCTCGCTCGACGGCGGCGACTGTCCGTTCGCGGACGACTCCCCCGACGAGACGCATCGCGTCCGGTTCGTGTTCGCGTTTGCCGAGGCGCAAAACGAGGAGGTCGGCGGCCTCTACGCCGAGGGCGATGTCGTCCACGCGTACGCCCACTGCACCTGCGGTGGCAGCTACTCGCACAAGTGGGTCGTCGGCGAGCGCGCCTGATCCGTATATACGGACTCAATGACCGCGGCGGCAGTCGAGCAGAGAGCCACACCCGACGTACCGCGGAGTGTGACGCGTTCTTCCGTTTACTTATAAACTGGTGCCAGTGCGGTGACTACTCCCGAAGCCCCAGCTTCGCCGGAACGGCGTTTATAAACGCTGTGCCGGGCCCCAGCGAGGAACCGGCGGTTCCGCTAGCAGCGGGCGCGTAGCGACGGCGACAGTGAGGCGCTACGCGCCTCTGGCAGTCGGGCTTCGCCCGACGACCTCGCGGGCGGTTCACGCCTTATAAAGCCGCGAACCGGCGCGCCACCGCCCGGTCGAGGTCCCCGCGGTCGCCCCGTTGAGGTTCCCGCCACCCCCCGTCGAAATCGCCGTCGCCGTTACTAGGCCGGCCGAGGTTCGGATGATTCACTCGACTCCCTGCCGCTACCCCTTAAATAGGCTGGAGTGGACGGGGGCGTGGTTCGGCTCGTGGTCGGCGTCCTCGCGCGGGGAGCCGTCCGGCCCCTCGTCGTCGACGGCGCGTCCCTCGACCCCGTCGGCGAGGAAATCGCGGAGCGGCGGGCCGACGTGTTCGGGTTCGACGAGGAACGCGTCGTGGCCGTGGTCGGAGTCGATCACGTGATGGGCGACGGGGGTGTCGCGCTCGCGGAAGGCTCCCGCAACCGAGGCGGCCTGCTCGACGGTGAAATGCCAGTCGCCGGTGAAGCTCATCACGAGCGCCTCGCCCTCGAACGCGGCGAGGGCGTCGGCGTCAGAGCCGTATCCTGCGGCGAGGTCGTACTCGTCCATCGCCCGGGTGAGGTAGAGGTAGCTGTTCGCGTCGAACCGGTCGGCGAACCCCTCGGCCTGGTAGTCGAGGTACGACTCCACCTCGCGGTACGGGAAGAACGCGGCGGCAGGGTCGGCGGACAGACCGAGGTCGCCGTCGTCCCGGCTCAGCGAGTCGCGTCCGGCGGAGCGCCGGCCGAACTTCCGCTCCATCGACGCCTTCGAGAGGTACATCACGTGGCCGATCTGCCGCGCCAGCGCCAGTCCCGTGTCCGGGCTCGCTCGGTTTGCGTCGTAGTAGTCGCCGCCGTGCCAGTTCGGGTCCGAGCGGATCGCCCGCCGCGCGATCGCCTCCAGCGCGAGACACTGCGCGTCCAAGCGGGCCGCGGCCGCGATCGGCACGACCCGGTCGACGTCGTCGGGGTAGCGTTTCGCCCACTCCAAGACGTTCA
>NZ_JBHSWW010000228.1:0-3942 GCF_042661865.1 Halorubrum tibetense | reverse complement strand
ATCGTCGATCGGGTCGACGCGGCCGACGACCGGGTGTTGGCTGTCGTCCCACGCACGGGCGGGCCCGACGAGCGGATCGTCCGCGCGCTTCGCCGGGCCGCCGACCGCGGCGTCGACGTTCATCTCCTCCTCTCGGGGGAGTGGTACGACCGCGAGGAGAACCGCGCGCTCGCGGAGCGCTTCGCCGACGAGCCGATCGCGGTCGCCGTCGCTGACCCCCGGGGGCGGTACGGGAAGGTCCACGCGAAGGGGCTCGTGATCGACGACACCGCGATCGTGGGGAGTCTCAACTGGAACGAGCAGGCGGCGACGGAGAACCGCGAGGTGCTCCTCGCGATCGAGAATCCCGGCGTCGCGGATTTTTATGCGAAAGCGTACGCCGCCGACTGGCGGGGTGGCGGCGTCCAGCTGCCGGTCGGGTTCGTCGGCGGACTGGTGGCGACGCTGGTCGGTGCGGGACTCGTCGCACGGCGGGAGGTCGCCTTCGTTTGAAGCGGGCGCGGGCCGTGGTATCCCGTCGAGATCAGTCCTCGATCGCGACCGTCGAGGAGAGCGCCTCGTCGATCTCGGCGTCAGCCATCTTCTCGATGAGCGCCTCGATAACGGCCTCACGGCGGCCTTTCACGAACTTGATCGAGCCGACGACGAGGTGGCCACCACCGGAGACCCCCGCCTCGGGGAGCTCCTCGTTCAGCTCCGTGACCATCCGCGGGATGTCGAGTCTGACGCCGTCGGAGCGGAGCACCGCGAAGTCCGGCCCGTAGCCGATCGTGATAACGGGGTCGCCCGTCTCCTGGACTCGCGAGTCGTGGAGCTCGCCCGTCGTCTTCCCCGGTGCAGGGTAGGTGAAGCGGTGGGCGTACTCGTCGACGTCGATCCGGTAGAGATGTGCTCCGGAGGCGAGCCGCTCGTGTTCGACGTGCTCGTCGACGGCGTTCAGCTGGCGATTTACGTCGCGCTCGGCGCGCTCCGCGAGGAACTCCACGAGTTCGGCGTGTCGCTCGGGGTCGTCACAGCCGACGTTGAGCGCGTCGTTGACGAGCGTCTTCCCCTCGGAGTAGCGGAGCCAGTGGGCGGCGTAGTCGAGCGCCTCGCCGATGTCGCGAAGGTCGTCCACGTCGTAGCCGGCGTCCGCGGCCAGCGCGAGGTAGTCGTCCATCGCCTCGGCCTTCGAGCGGTCCGAGAGCCCCGCGACCGCGGGGACGTGTTCGAGCTCGTCGGTGAGCGAGGGGTCGATCAGCCGCGCGAGCTCGACACACATCATCCCCGTGGTGATCCGGTAGTCTTCGTCGTGCAGGTACGGGTTGACGTGCGCGTCGAGCAGCGGCGCGACCGCCTCGGGGTCAGGGTGGTGGTGATCCACGACCGCGATGGGGATGTCGTAGTGGGCGAGGTTCTCGTAGGCAGGCACGTCCTCCTCCGTCGACCCGTTGTCGAGCATCAACAGGAACGGGAGCTTCCGGCCGTGGCGAGCGCGCCCCTCCAGCGCGAAGTTCAGATCGCGGGTGACGTCCTCCATCTCGTAGTACGGGGCCTTGCTCGGCAGGCGCTTGAACAGGTGCTGTGCCGCGTCGGGGTCCTCGTTGACGTCGCGGACGAGCCGTTCGAGCGCCAGCTGGACGGGGATCGCCGCGCACATCCCGTCGCCGTCGGCGTGGTGTCGTACTCGGATCGGTCGCCCGGCGAGGGCCGTCCGGCGGAGCAGTCGGGCGAGCTCCCGGAGGTCGTCGTGGACCGACTCGAACGCCTCCCACTCGACGAGCGGGTCGATGTCGTCCGGTTCGGCGCGCTCGTCGAGCGCGGCCTCGAAACGGTCACGGGCGTCCGTCTCCCGCTCGCCGTCCAGTCGTTTCAGCGAGTCGACCTCCAGCTGGAGGCCACCTTCGCGGGTCTCGACGGTGCCGGCGACGTGGACCATGTCGCCGACCGCGATCTCGGGGTACGCCCGGACGCCGGCCTCCTCGAAGGCGGCACACGAGACGACTCCGGAGGCATCGGCGACACCGAAGATCGTCGGGCCACCGGTCTGTTTCGCCTGGACGACCTCCCCCTCGACGGTGACTTCGTCGCCTGGGACGAGGCCGCGGACCCGCGAGATCGTGGGCTCGTGGTCGACGGTCTCGGTGGTGTACGCCGCCGGCGACTCGTCGCTGAAGGCGATGTCCCCGTTATCCTTGATCTCGGTGAGACGGACGATGAGACGGTCGTCGACGTCGTACTCGCCGTCGAGACTCGACGCGTGGATCAGCCCCGAGACGGCGTCGGAGACGTCGACGAAGACGCCGTACTCCACGACACCGTTGACCTCGGCGTGATACAGGGCATCGACCTCGACGTCCTCGAGCGTGCAGTCTGGTGCGAGGTCGTAAACGGTCGCCTTCTCGGCGGTCCCCTCGGCCGTCGTGGCGTCGGGTTCGGGACTCGAATCGTCCCGCATGCCGGAACCTCCGGCGGTGTTCTCGCTCATATCCGTCGTTCGGGATCGGCAGGTGTTAAGCTTGTTATCTCCGTCTCGGCCGGGATCCACGGCCGGATCGGGTTCCTTGCGGGACTCGCGGTCCGGACACGTACCGGCTTCCTGCTACGGGTCCGGAACCCCTATGAGGCGACGGCGAGTGGATTTACGTATGCGACTGTTCCGGTCCGATGAGCTCCTCGGGATCGCCCGGGAGACGATGGAGTTCATCCTCGAAGCCAGCGAGGAGACCCACCCCAACGAGTACATGGGGTTCCTGCGGGCGGACGACGCCCGCAAACTCGACATCGACCGGGAGGGACAGGTGATAACCGACGTGCTCGTCATTCCGGGCACGGAGTCGAACCCGGTGAGCGCCTCGGTCCGTTCACACATGAAGCCGAACGACATGCGCTCGGTCGGCTCCGTCCACTCACACCCGAACGGCGCGCTCCGCCCGAGTTCTGCCGACCTCGCGACGTTCGGACAGGGTGAGATCCACATCATCGTCGGGGCTCCTTACGGCTGGGGCGACTGGAAGGCGTTCGACAACGAGGGGAACCAGACGACCCTCGACGTACTCGACGTGGAGGTGCCAGACGAGCACTTCTTCCATTTCACGCAGGAGGACATCGACCGCGAGCTCGTTGAGGACGGCTACGATCGGGGCGTCGTCGAACCGGATGACCGGGTTCGCAACGACGGGGACGAAGACTCCGGCGGCTTCCTTTCGTGGCTGCGGCGATGACTCGCGTCGTCGCGCAGGGAACGTTCGACCTGCTCCATCCCGGGCACGTTCACTATCTGACGGACGCTGCGACGTACGGCGACGAGCTCCACGCCATCGTCGCCCGCCCGTCGAACGTCACCCACAAGCCGAAGCCGATCCTCGACGCCCGCCAGCGCCGGGATATGATCGCGGCGCTCGACGCGGTCGACGAGGCTCATCTCGGTGATCCGGAGGACGTGTTCGTCCCCATCGAGCGGATCGATCCGGACGTCATCGTGCTGGGATTCGACCAACACCACGACGAGGCCACCATCGAGGCTGCACTCGCGGATCGCGGTCTCGACTGTCGCGTCGAACGGGCGAGCGGTCGCGACCCGCGGTACGACGCGGAGCTGCTCTCGACTGGCGACATCGTCGACCGTGTGCTCTCGCGTCGGGGATGAGCGTCGATCCGGCGGTCGGGGGGGAGCGTCGATCCGGCGGTCGGGGGTGACGCACGCACGACTCGATCCGTCCGAGAGCGTTCTCACGCTGCGGTCGACCGGGAGTCGTCGAAGCGCGGGACATATATGGGCCGATCCCCAAGCGGATCCAAGTGACGATACCCGATCGGTTCCCCGCGGTCCTCGCCGCGACGGCGATGGGAGCGTATCTCCTGCTCGTCGTCGGAGCGACGACCTCGCTGACGGACGCCGCCGCGGCCTGTACTGGCTGGCCGGCCTGTGGCGACGGCTACGCGCTTCCGACGGAGCGTGCC
>NZ_JBHSWW010000227.1:0-3951 GCF_042661865.1 Halorubrum tibetense | reverse complement strand
AGCGCCACGGACCGTCGTCGGTCCACGTCCGGCCGATGGCGGCGGCGAGTCGGTCACGGCGGTCGCGGATGCGGTCGGCTGCGGGGTTGTCGCCGTGGCTGACAGCCGGGTCACCGTGGCCGACGCCCGTGTCGCTCCCGGGATCACCGGCGTGTTTCCTACTGTCATCCACGTCGTCGCCGCTCCCCGCCCCGGGTGAACCGTCCTCGCTCATACCGCCTACTGCGCGGGGCGGCGGTTAACGCTGTGGGAGGCAGCGAGACGGGAGCATGGGGGAGTCGGTCGCTTCCATGCGGGGACCGAACGGCGAAGCGCTACGTTGAAGTGTGACGGTCGGGTACGACAATTCGAGCACCGTTGGTCCAGTGGTAGGACATTAGCTTCCCAAGCTAATAGCCCGGGTTCAATTCCCGGACGGTGCATTTCTCGAACGAAGTGAGAGAAATCACCGACGGGATTGAACCCTATCAGTCGCGCGCAGCGAACGAAGTGAGCGAGCACGTCTGATTCTGATTCAATTCCCGGACGGTGCACTTCCCGAACGACTGAGAGAACTCTTCGGGCGGTACCCTCCTGCTACGCGGGCCCTTATAAACGCGTTCGAGCGCCCCCGACCGCCTATATAACCGCGTCCGAGCCTTCGCCGAAATGCTCGTACACACGTCATAGCGGGCCCTCGGGGACTTATACGCGGACGGGCGCAGCATGAATCACGGAAACGTATCCGAACGCGGTGGACGGCTCGAACGGATCCGGGACGGAAGACGGCACCTCTCGGTTCCGGCCGGGGTCCGTCGGCGGACCCGTTTCGTTCAGCGGACTGAATCGGCGCTCAGCCGCCGAACAACGACTGGAAGAAGCCGGTCTTCCGGTCGCCGTCGAACGCGCCGAGCGTCCGATTGAGCTCGCGGGCGAGCGACCCGAACGCCTTCCGGGTGTCCATATCCACCTCCGCCGCGAACTCGTCGCGGTTCCGCTGGAGGTACGTCGCGGGACGCGAGCGATCGAAGGAGCCGTCCGCGATCCCGTGTTCCGCGAAGTATCGATCGAGCCGCTCGACGATCGGCCCACTCGGCACGACGTCCGCGAGGCTCTCGCTCGTCACGCGGTCGTCGATGCCGGAGGCGCCGGCGAGCTCGGCCGCGTACGCGCGGTTGACGAGCTCGAGGTAGAACGACTCCGAGAGCACGTCCTCGATCGTGGTGTCGCCGTCGACGAGCGCGTGCGACCCGATCCCGACGACGGTAACGTCGCCCGGGGGTTCGGGGCCGTCGAGCTCGTCGCCGTCGTGGACGATCGCCACTTCCTTATCGCCCGTGTCGAAGACGGATCGAACCGTCGCGGTGTTCTCCAAGGTTCCGATCGGGAGGACGGTCCAGCCGCGGTCCAGCACCGGCGCGTCGGTGTCCTCCAACAGCTCGGAGACGTTGAACAGGTACTCGTAGGTGGTACCGTCCTCGACCAACAGCAGCTGCGATCTGGCGACCATCGTCTCCATCACGCCAAGCTCGAAGACGTTCTGGAGCGGGAACCGCGTGTACGCGTCCGCCTTGTCGGCGTCCGACAGGACGGTCGATCCGGTTTCCGGGTCCTTGTGTATCATCTTCACCCGGTGGGCCCGATCGAGGTCGATCATGAACGGCGAGTGTGTGCTGTACACGACGGTGCCCTCGGCGGCGATCTCCTCTTCGAGGAAAGTGAGGAACTCGCGTTTGGCTTTCGCGTGCAGGTGAAGCCCGGGCTCGTCCAACAGCAGGACCGCTTCCTCGTCGCGGTCGCGGAGCGCGAACAGGGTACAGAACGTCGAGAAGAACCAGCGGAACCCCTGTGATCGCTGGTCGAACTCGACGGTCACTCCGTGATTGAGGTTCTCGACGCGGACCTCCACCGTGCGCGAGTCGCCGTCGACGCCGCGGAGCCGAACCGCCACGTCGTCGGCCTGGCTCCAGTAATCGGTGACCGCGCTCGTCACCTCGCTCGATGCGGCCTCCAGCTCGGTGAGCGTCTCGCGCCAGTCCTCCTCACGCAGCGACTCGACGTCGAGATCCGCGATCGAGAGCAAGGCTTCGAACACGCGGTCGGACGCAGTCTGCTCGCCCGCCTCGATCCGGTCGGCGAACGCTTCGAGATCGATCGACGCGTCCAGCGAGTTGTACTCGCCCACGTAATGGAACTCCGGGAGCGCCGGCGCGAGGACGTCCTCCCCGACCGCCGCGATCGCGACCTCACGGGAGTCGGGGACGACATCGGCGAGCATACCCACGTCGCCGAACCCGCCGGTTCCGTCGCCGTCGGCGGTCTCGTCGCTGTCGGCGGTTTCGTCGTCATCGCCGGTGTCGTCGTCCTCGGACGCGTCGCCGTCGGCGGTCTCGTCGCTCTCGCGGAGCTCGTCGACGGTCGCGTGAAACTCGGCTATCGATCCGGCATCGCGCAGCTCGCGCCGGGCGTCGGCCGGGACGTCGTGCGTGGAGAGGAGCCAGTCCACGTACGCCGACTCGTCGAGCTCGAACTCCCACCGTCGGTCGTTCGCGTAGTCCTTCGTCGCGACGACCGTGCCGTCGGGAGCGCGGCCGCCACGGTCGTCAAGCCGGTCCCGCTCGTCGCGATCGAGCGCGAATTCGACGCTCACGACCGGGTCCGGATCGTCGTCGTGTCTCGGCTTGTAGTCCGGCCACCGGCGGCGCGGGTAGTCGTCGTACGGGGTGAACCCGCCGTCGCCGCCGGCGGGATTGAGTCTGGAGACCGCCTCCATGAGAACGGTTTTCCCCGACTCGTTTTTGCCGATGAGACACGTGAGGTCGTCGACCTCGACCCACCCCGTGTCGTCGATACTTTTGTAGTTTCTGACGCGTACTCGTTGTGGTTTCATGGCTGTCGGATCACAAAATACGGGACGGTTCGTGGCCTGTGCGGCGAGACGGCAGGCAGACACCAACGGAGCGGGTTACACGAGGTCCCGCTCCACGAGTGTCCATGACTATCTCGGCCGCTCTTCTTCGGGGGTCTGGAGCTTCGTGATGTCGAACTCCACGTCGGGTTCCGCTATCGTCTCTCCGACTGCCTCGAAAATGTGGACCCGGTCCGCACGGAAGATCCGCGCACTGAATATGTTGTCGCGGATGTACGTCGGGATCCCCTTGTTCAGTGGAGTCACGATGACGATGTCGTCGTCCTTGTCGACGATGAGCTCGACGAATGCGACCTCACCGCCGACGACGCCCGCGATCACGTCACCGGGATAGATCTTGGGGTCTTTCATGTTGTCCGGAACGAACGGTTCCGTGTCGGCGACGGGCGGGACGTCAAACTCGCCCGTCAGTGGGAGATCATCGACCGTCGCGTTCGGGTGTACGTATATCTCGCGTCGATCGTCGGCAAATCGTTGCATACACCGATTTATATGGGTGGAATAGGTATAATACTCCTACCAACCCAGTAAGGTACTCGCGGATACCGTTGGCCTTTCAGACCGTATGGTCACCGAGCGGAACAACGAGCTACCGTTCCAGTCAGACCGACGGCGAGCGAGGCGGAGTCACGTCGTCAGAAGATGTTGGCCTGTCGGTACACCGAGATCCCGGAGTTCGTGATCTCGTAGGGTTTCGTCTCGCGGGAATGGTTCGCGTCACGGATCTTCTGGATCTCCACGGCGAGACGCGTCTCGCGGAAGTCGGAGCCGCGGACGTACTGGAGGACGAACACCGCGTCCGTGAGATATTCGACGATCCCGTATCGGGACGCGTACGGGGTTTCGCTGCTCGCTTCCGAGGTGAGAAGGGTCGTCACGCCCGCCTGTTTCAGCGATCTGGTAAAACCGAACACTTCCGATCTGCGCTTCGCCGGGTGATCGTACATTGCTCCGTTGAACGCCGACGCCGTCTGCGGATCGTATCGCTGATTTCACGGGATTTGGACGCCGTCTGGCGATATGGGACGTCTCAGGAACCTCGC
>NZ_JBHSWW010000226.1:0-3959 GCF_042661865.1 Halorubrum tibetense | reverse complement strand
CCCGCCGCCGCCGACGGCGGGGCGGTCGCAGCCGACGCCGGGAGCGTGCTCGAAGCGGAAGTCGAGCGCGCGCGTGATCGTGTCGAGGAGCTGCTCTCACGGAAGGGGCGCAACCACGCTGAGATCCGGTCGCGGGTCCAGAAGACGATGACCGCCAACGTCAACGTGTTCCGCGAGGAGCCCGGGCTCGAAGAGACGCTCGGCGACCTCCGGGAGGCGCGCGAGGCGTACAAGGACGTCGCCGTTTCGGACCCGTCGCGGACGTTCAACACGGACCTCATCCACACGATGGAGACCCGAAACATCCTCGACATCGCCGAGGCTCTCACGATGGGCGCGCTCGCGCGCCGGGAGTTCCGGGGTGCCCACTGGCGCAAGGAGCGTCAGGAGCGCGACGACGAGAACTGGTTAAAACACACGCTCGTCTCGTGGAACGACGGCGAACCCGAGCTCTGGTATAAACCCGCCATCCTCGAAGGCGAGAACAAGACGTACGAGCCGAAGGTCCGGTCGTACTGAACCGGTCGATCCGGATCGTTCACGGTTCCGTATCCGTCGACGGTCGAAACCGGTCGGGGGTTCGGGGCCTGCGGACGTGTGAACCGGCGTCGGCTCCCGCCCGGATCCGTTGATACGAACCGTTTGGGGCGGTATACGCGTGTTTTCATGTGTTTCGACGATCGTTGAATGGGGGATTTATTATCGTCGAAGGCATTGAGTCGAGTAAGATGTTAGAGACAGAGACGGCACACTCGGCGGCTCCCGCGCTTCCGCCGGAGCTGCAGTCTCCCCGCGCGAAGCTGGTGTACCTGTACCTGACGACGAACGACAGCGCCACGGTGGCGGACATGTGTGACTCGCTCGGGATGAAGAAGATATCGCTGTACAGCATTCTGAAGACCCTGCGAAAGCAGGGGATGATCGACCGCGACGGCGACGCGTACACCCTGACCTAGTCGGTCCGTCGTCTCAATTTCTCACGCCTCGCCGTAGGGTTTAGGTCAACGACCGCCCCAGTAAAGTCGTGGACGCAAACCAGACGGAGTTCGCGAACCCGTTCGGGATGGACCCGGACTGTGAGAACTGTCCCGGCCTGTGTTCGGTCCGTGAGACGGTCGTACACGGGTACGGCGACGTGGGCGCGGAGTTCCTCGTCGTCGGAGAGCGCCCGACAGCAGCCGCGGAGGCTAACGGCGTCCCCTTCACCGGGGCGGGCGGCGGCGAACGGGTTCAGTCGATCTTCGCGGACCTCGGGTTCGTCCGGTCCGAGCCGGATGCAGCCGAACCCGACGTACAGAACGTCTTTTTTACGAACCTCACGCGCTGTCGACACCCTGAACGGGAGCCGACAGACGAAGAGATCGTCACCTGCGAGCCCTTCTTCAACGCCGAAGTACGGATGATCAACCCACAGATCATCGTTCCGGTCGGCGAACGGGTTCTCAGATCGCTCGCCGTCGAGTACACGACCCGATCACCGGATTCGTTCGACATCGAGGCGGAACACGCGACGACGATCCGTGGCCGTGGCTTCGAGCTCGTCCCGATGCGTGACCCGGGAACGATGACGGACGCGGCGGCGAACGCCTTTCGAGATCACCTCCGTGAGAACGTGTTGAGCCGGGACTATCGGCAGACGAAGGGTCGGCGGAGCCGCTGATGTCCGCTACGTCGTGACCGGGACGGCTACTCGTTCAACCCGAACGACTCCCCGAGCGAGTCCGCGGTCGCATCGTCGCTGTCGGCACCGAACGCGCAGTCGATGAGGATGTGTCCCCCGAGCGTCGAGGGGGAGATAACCTGATCAGCGCCGGCACGCCGGAGCTTGTTGACGTTTTCTCGCTGGGTCGCGGCGGCGACGATCCGGACCCCTGGATTGAGCTGGCGGGCGGTGAGGATCGCGAGCGCGTCGCGGGCGTCGGCGTCGGTCGCGACGATGACCGCGCGGGCGTCCTCGATATGCGCTCGCTGGAGCGGTTCGACGTCGCTCGGGTCCGCAGTGAGCACGGGGATGTCCCGCTCGCTGAGCCGTCGCGTGGCGGCCTCGTCGGTCGTGATGACCGCGAAGTCGACGCCGCCGCGGTCGGTGAGTTCTTCGAGTATCGGTTCCGTCAGGTCCCCATAGCCTAACACGAGGACGTGGCCGTCGAGGAGGTCGAACTGTTTTTCTGTCATTTTTCCGAGTGCCTTGGAGAGCTGCGCCTCGATGGCGGGCGTGAGGAGGACCCCGAGCGCGACCGCGAACGCCGCGACGTTCATCACGAGCGAGGAGAGGACGAACAGCTGCGCGATGTCGGAGGCCGCACCGGTCTGTGGGGTGATATCGCCGTAACCGACCGTGGAGGCCGTCACGACGGTAAAGTAGAACGCGTCGACGATCGTCTCGATACCGTCGAACTCGTCGCGGAGGGCGTAGGACCCAACCGTACCGTACGCGATGGCGGTCCCGAGCGCCGCGCCGGCCGCGAGCTGGGTCGGGGACGGGGTGAAGTCGCGGTCGAACCGCCCCCGGTTGACCACCAGCGCGGGCACGGAGACGACTGAGAGGATTACGAGGGGGAGCGAGAACACCGAGGCCTGCATCAGTCCCTGGATCGCGGTCAGCGGGAGCAGTACTGCCGTCGAGTACCACCCGACACGATAGCCGCGTTTCAGTGCGAACCCGCTGCCGAGCATCGCGAACCCTGTGATCGTGCCGGTGAAGCCGACCGTCCGTAACACGAGATCGGGGACGTACGGGGTGAGCGGTCCTTCGACCCCGAACCCGCCGATGTGCAACAGGCCGACGACGATCGAGAGGACGGCAACGGCGAACGTCAGGACAACGGACGCGCGTGCCGACGCCCACTCGCGACTCCACTCCATACCGCCCCGGTGACCGAGCGCTAACTTAAACCTCCCGAGGACGTGGGGACGGGAGTCGAAACGGCGGTGACGTATCGCCGGTGATCGGATCGCTGGTGAGGGGGCGGCTGACGGAGCGCCGGACACGCTGTCGATACGGCGACTGCCCGTCACCGATGGCAGTACTGATTTAACTAGTCCTGTGTTGGTGGGGGTATGGCGCTACCGGTCGAGATCCTCTTCGGCATCTATCTCGGGATACTCACGGGGATCGTCCCCGCGTTGATCGCCGGGATACTCGGGTTCATTTTCAAATACTTCACTGGGGTGACGATCCCGGGGCTCGGTGTCGTCGTCCTCGCGTTGGCGATCGCGGGGATCAACGGCGGGCTGCTCGCGCTCAACGACGAGACGATCCGGAGCTCGGAGCGCGCACCAGCGATCCTCACCGCGATCATCGTCGTGTTGATGCTCTCGCTGTACGCGCACGCACAAGGCGACAAGCTCGGCGCGAGCGTGCCGAAGCGGGTCTCGCTCAAGCAGCTGCGCGAACGAACGCTCTCGACGGACGTCGTTGAGCTCGTCGGCGGGCGCGGACAGGTCCGCGTCTCGGTCGTCGGCGAGGTCGGCGACATGGAGGGGTACCCGCCGCTGCCCGCCGAGACGCGGAAGGCGATCGGCGAAGGGGAGTGGACGTTTCCGGCGGAGCTCCCGCTGTCCGAGTTGGAGCGGCGGTTCGCCGAGCGGCTGACGACGGAGCTCGAGCTCGCGGACGTCACCGTGAGCATCGACGAGGAGGCGCGTGCGACCGTCTCCGCCGCGCCGCCGACGGGGGGACTATCGAAGCGCGTCCCGAAGGGAAAACGCGCGGTGTCGGTCCCGGCGCTCGTCCCGACCGGGCTCGCGCGCGGCGACGTCGTCCGCGTCGTGACGAACGACGTCACCGTCGAAGGGGTCCTCCTGGCCGCCAAGTCGGGAGGGAAGAAGGAGGAGAAGAAACCGGATCCCCCCGCCACCAGTGGGAGCACACCAGCGACCGACGGCGGCGAGCCCAAACCCGCGCCGGCACCGGCGACCGCGACGACAGTCGGCGGCGAGGGACGGGTGACGGTCGC
>NZ_JBHSWW010000225.1:0-3972 GCF_042661865.1 Halorubrum tibetense | reverse complement strand
ACGCACCGTCGACGGCGACCTCGCGGTCGTGACGCCCGCCGAGGTCGAGCGGGTCGTCGCCGGCGGCGGCGGGATCGACCGCTGACATCGGCTCCGGCGTCCGGCTATTGCGGAGCGACACCGTTCTTCACGCGGCCGAGACGTGATGAATCCGATCCGACACGGAGGGATCCGGATCGAACGTCCACTTTCGGCGGCCGGATACGGGGCGCGAATATCGGATCTGAGGATATACGGGAAACCGTTAAGTCGTAACTGCTGGTACGGTGGGGCGTGATCGGAACGACAGGACGGCCGCCTCACGACGCCGTGGGCGGACCGGATCCCATCCGCTGGCCGTCGGTGGGCGTGGCGCGCCGCGCGGGGGGATCGATCGATGGCGGCTGAGAACCGACTCCTCCACCTCGGAGCGCCAGCGGACGCCCCGTGGGCGGAGCTCCCTCCCGAGACGCGCGTCGTCGACGCGGTCCCGTCGGACGGAACCGACGCGGACGTAGCCACTGCCGTCGCCGGCGACGCCGACGCCGTCGTGGTCCGGCTTGACGTGGGTGATCGAGACGACGGCAGTAACCGATACAACGGAATCGACCGACCCGACTGCCTCCGCGCCGTCCGCGAGCGCTTCCCCGAGACGACGGTCCTCGCGTATACCGCCGATGACGACGCTGACGCCGCGATCGACGCCGGTCGACACGGGATCGAGTACGTCTCCGGTCGCCGACTGACGGCCGACGGGGAGACGCTCGCGAACCGAGTCCGGGCGGCAAGCGGCCGCCGTGGCACCGGCCGAAGCGCGAACGACGAGTTCCTCGAGCGCTTCCTCCGGATCACGTCCGACCGTTCCATGGACGTCGAAGCCAAGGTCGACCGCCTCCTCGAAGTGGGCCGCGAACGACTAGACCTGACGATCGGGTTCACCTCGCGGGTCGACGAGGACCGATACGAGCTGCTCCAGCAGGTGGGGGCGGACGAGCTCCTCCAGTCGTTCATCGAAGCGGGGGCGATCAGCCCCGACGGCACCGTCCCGCTGGAGACGACGTACTGTCGGCGGACGATCGAAGACGGCGGGACGACGGCGTTCACCGACCCGGAGCGGGACGGGTGGGCCGACGACCCAGCCTACGAGCTGTTCGGTCTGGAGACGTACATCGGCGGTCGGGTCGTCGTCGAGGGGGAGACCCTCGGGACGCTGTGTTTCGCGGACGAGGACACCCGTGAGCGGCGCTTCACCGACGCGGAGCGGTTGTTCGTCGAGCTGCTCGCGGAGTGGCTCGGCCAGGAGTTCGAGCGCCAGCAGGCCCGAGACCGGCGCGAGGCCGCGACGGAACGGCTGGAGAACACGCTCGAACGGATCGACGACGCGTTCTTCGCGCTCGACGCCGACTGGGAGTTCACCTACGTCAACGGGAAGGCGGCGACGCTGCTCGACCGGGACCCCGACGCGCTCGTGGGGACGCACGTCTGGAGCGAGTTCCCGGACGCGCTCGGACGGAGGTACGAGTCGGCGTACCGGGGGGCGATGGAGACACAGGAGCCGGTCTCCTTCGAGGACCACTACGGCCCGCTCGACCTCTGGACGAAGGTCCGAGCGTACCCCTCCGAAGACGGGCTCTCCGTCTTCTTCACCGATATCACCGACCGGAAGCGACGCGAGGAGCGGCTGAGACAGCTGCTCGGGACGGCGGAACGGCTCCAGCGCGCCGAGGACGCCGAGGGGATCGCGACCCGACTTGTCGATGCCGCCCGTGAGGTACTCGGCTACCGGATCAACGGGATCGAGCTGTACGACGAGGCGACGGAGACGCTCGAAATCGTCTCGTGGAGCGACGAGGCCGCCGAGCGTCTCGGGGAGTGGACGCCGCGACCGGTCGGCGAGGACACCTCCAGCGAGGCGCTCGACACCGGCGAGCACGTCGTCGTCGACGACGTCCGGGAGCGCGACGACGGCCGTGACTACGGGGATATCCGCTCGGTTATCGCGGTCCCGCTCGGCCGTCACGGGGTGTTCTCCGTCGGGTCACCGGAGCCGGGAGCGTTCGACGACGCCGACCTCTCCGTCGTCCAGCTGCTGGCGACGAACGCGACGGCGGCGTTCGACCGCGTCGACAGACAGCGGCAGCTCCGAACGTACGAGTCGGCGCTGGAGAACGTCGACGACATGGTGTGTGTGCTCGACGCCGACGGCGCGGTCACGTACGCGACGACCCCGTTCGCGGCGTGGCTCGGCATCCCGAAGGACGCGCTCGTCGGCCGAGCGATCTCGGCGGTGTTGGACGCGTCGGGTGGGGCGGACGGGCGCGCTACCTCCCCGTCACGCACCGACGGCACGATCCTGGACGCGATCGCGTCGCTGGCGCGCGACGAGGAGGCGGACAGCACTGTCGTCGACGTGACCGTCGAGCCGGCGGACACGGGAGGCACGGCGGGGCCGGATGGCGGCTCGGGTGGGGTGAGACGTGACGACCGGACGCGTCGGGGGGAGCTTCGGCTCTCGTCGCTCCACGACGGCTCCGGCGGGGTGGTCGCGTCACTCGTCGACACCACCGATCTCCACCGAACGAGAACCGAGCTCAGCCGAGAGCGCGACCGGTTCAACCGTCTGTTCGAGCGGCTTCCCGATCCCGTGATCGAGGTAGTCCACGAGGCGGACGACACCGTCATCCAATCGATAAACCCGGCGTTCGAGTCGCAGTTCGGATACGAGGCGGCCACGGTCCGTGGGCAGTCGATCGGCGAGCTCGACCTCCGGTACGACACGCTCGACCCGGCGGAGCCGGCGACCAGCGAGGCGTCGATCGACCGCCGCGTCCGCGAGGAGGGGCACGTCACCGACGAGATCCGTCGCCGAACGGTGGCGGGCCCCCGGGAGTTCCTCTTTCGTGGGTTCACGTACGACGCGCCGGACCAGACGTACGCGTTCGGTATCTACACGGATATCACGGAGCGGAAACACCGCGAGCGATATCTCAGCGTCGTCAACCGGATCCTCAGACACAACCTCCGGAACGAGCTGAACGTCGTGTTCGGGTTCGCCAGCGAGATCGCGAATCGAACCGACGACGACCGGATAGCCGACTACGCCGACCGGATCGAGGCGACCGCGAAGCGTCTCTCGGACCTCGGCGACGGCGCACGGGAGATCAAACGCGTCGTCGAAGAGGGGCTCTCCGAACAGCCGCGGCCGCTGTCGGTTCGGCCGGTGGCCGAGACGGTGGCCGAGCGTCGGGCCGAGCAGCACCCCGACGCCCGGATCGAGGTGTCGATCCCGGACGGGGTCACGGTCCGGGCCGACGACCGGCTCGACCGCGTGCTCGATCACCTCGTCGAGAACGCGGTCGTCCACGCCGACACCGACGCGCCGCGGGTGTCGATCGACGCGACCGCGGACCCCGATCGCGGTTCCGTCACGGTACGCGTCGCGGACGACGGGCCGGGGATCCCGGAGGCGATCCGGGAGGTGGTCTCGGGCGACGCGGCGATCACGCAGCTCCGACACAACTCCGGGATCGGGCTGTGGATCGTCGCCTGGGTGGTCGAGGCGTACGGTGGGACGGTCGGGTTCGAGCCCGGGATCGACGGCGAGGGGACGACCGTTCGACTCCGGCTGCCCGCCGCGGGTCCGCCGGCCGCGGAGTCGTCGCCATCCGGCGAGTCGCCATCCGACGAGCCAGCACCCGGCGAGTCGGACCTGGAGTGAGGGGGAACCGGCCGGTTTATTATCGCGCCACGACCCCGATCCGATATGACCGACGACGACCGACCGGTCGAGCTGATCGCCGCGCTTCGCGCTGCGGATGCGGTTCGATTCGGGGAGTTCGAGCTCTCACACGGGGGGACGAGCGACTACTACGTGGATAAGTACCTCTTCGAAACCGACCCCGACTGTCTCGGGCTCATCGCCGACGCGTTCGCCGACCGGCTGGCCGACACCGACGCGACGCTTGCCGGGGTCGCGCTCGGCGCGGTCCCGCT
>NZ_JBHSWW010000224.1:0-3978 GCF_042661865.1 Halorubrum tibetense | reverse complement strand
GCCGGCCACCCCCCCGTCCATCCCGACTTCCCCGACCGCGGCGACCGGACCGTCCCGGCCGGCCGCGTTCGGATCGAAGCCTCCGACCTCCCGGACGCGGGTGAGCGCGTGTGGTTGAAGGGGTACGGCTGTGTCAGGTACGAACCGGCCGACGAGCTGGCCGACGATCCAAGCGACGGTCCGACCGATGCATCGGCGGCAGGATCGCTCGTCTACGTCGACGCCAGCATCGACGTGGTCCGCGAGGGCGGGGTCGATGTCGTTCACTGGGTGCCCGCCGCGGAGTCGCTGGACACGCTCCTCCGGACCGTCGAGGGCGATGTCCGTGGGTACGTCGAGCCGGCCGTCGCCGACGCCGCCGTCGACACGGTCGTCCAGTTCGAACGGGTCGGGTTCGCCCGGATCGACACGTTCGACCCGACGGCGACGGCCGACCCGGACGGCCCGACCGGCGAGGAGGCGCTCGTCGCCTACTACGCACACCCGTAAGCGCCATTCGCCAGCCTGAGAGGCCGCCTCGTCGCGGAGTTTAAATACGGACGGGCGAAACGACGTGTACGATGGGTATCGACCCGAACTTCGAGCGGAACCGCGAGCAGGTCGGCGAGGAGCACGACGTCGCCGTGTGGGGGCCAGTCGACCCGCCGGAGCAGCTCGGGATCCGCGGGACCCACGTGGCCGTCGATTTCGATATCTGCCTCGCCGACGGCGCGTGTCTCGAGGACTGTCCGGTCGACGTGTTCGAGTGGGTCGACACCCCCGGCCACGGCGAGTCCGAGATCAAGGCGAACCCGACCGACGAGGAGCAGTGTATCGACTGTATGCTGTGTGTCGACGTCTGTCCGGTCGACGCCATCGACGTCGACCCCGGTCGCGAGAACCGCATTTAAGTACCGTCTCCCTATCGATCGGTATCCCTTACCGCGATATCGGTGACACCGACATCGCTAGCGGGGTCGGTCCCGGCATCACGTCGCCATCGGCCCCGGCATCACGTCGCCATCGGCCCCGGCATCACGTCGCCGTCGATCGGCTGTCCTTAAGTACGGCCGCCGTCGCGTTCATCGTAGTGAGCCGAACGGAACTCGTCGTGGCGGTCCTCGCGGGCATCGTTCAGGGGATCGTCGAGTGGCTTCCCGTCTCCAGTCAGGGTAACCTCGCGCTGTTCTTGACGTTCGTCGGCACGGATCCCGATATCGCGCTTCAGCTCGCGCTGTTCTTGCAGGTCGGTACCACGCTGTCGGCCGCGACGTACTACCGCGACGATATCCGCGTCGCGTTCGAGGCGCTCCCCGGCTGGACGCCGCGGGGGGCCTACGAGGGCGACAACGCGATCGCTTCCTACGTCGTCGTCGCGTGTCTGTTGACCGGCCTCGTCGGGATCCCCTTATATATATTCGCGGTCGATCTCGCCGGGCAGCTGACCGGCGGCGTGTTCATCGCCGCGATCGGCGTGTTGTTGATCCTGACGGGGGTCCTCCAGCTCGCCTCGGAGTCGGTATCGATGGGGATCAGGGAGGAGCCGACGTTGCTCGACTCCGTCCTCGTCGGCGCGGTACAGGGCGTCGCGATCCTCCCCGGGATCTCCCGGTCGGGCGTGACGACGAGCGCGCTGTTGTTCCGGAGCTACGACCCGCCGGCGGCGTTCCGACTCTCGTTTCTCCTCTCGATCCCCGCGAGCCTCGGTGGCGCGGCGCTCACCGTTCTCGGCGCGGGCGGGCTTCCGGGGATCAGTCCGACCGCCGCGCTCGTCGCGCTCGTCGTCAGCGCCGTCGTCGGCTACCTCACGATCGACGCCCTGATGCGCGTCGTCGACCGGGTTCCCTTCTGGGTCGTCTGTTTCGGGCTCGGCGGGCTCGCGATCGTCGGCGGCGGCGTCGTCTCTGTCGTCGCGTGAAGAGAGGAAAGAAACGGGCGAGTACGAGAGGTCGTATGAGCGGTTACGGGGCTGGCGAGGCGGACGCCTGGCCGTTCACGCGTCCGGCGAGGCTTCGACGTCCGGTTCCCCGTCCGCTGTCGCCTCCCCGTCCGCTGTCGCCTCCCCTTCTGCGTCTTCCAGCCGGCGTTCGGCCTCGTCGCGGTCCTCGGGGTAACCCACGTCGATCCGCCACCCGTCGAGACCGATGGCGTCGATGGTGCGGCCCGACTGGATGAGCAGGTCGACCGCGTCCGAGAGCTCGTACTCGCCGCGGTCGGAGGGTTGCACGAGGTGACACGCGTGGAATATGGCGGGCGAGAACGTGTAGAAGCCGGTCATCACGAGGTTGCTCGGCGGGTCGTCCGGTTTCTCGACGACGTCCGTGATCTCGCCGTACTGGTTGGTGTCACAGACCCCGTACCGGCTCGCTTCATCCCACGGCACCTCCTCGACGAGGAACGCGGCGTCGGTCCGGCGCTCGCGCTGCCGACGGACGACGTCCTCCAGGTTCGCCTCGAAGACGTTGTCGCCGAGGATCAGCATGAAGTCGTCGTCGATGTGTTCTTCGACCGTCAACAGCGCATCCGCCAGCCCCTTCGGGTCGCGCTGATGCGCGTAGGTGATCGGCACGCCCTCGTAGGCGTCGTCGTAGTGGTCGATGATGACCTCTTTCTTGTAGCCGACGACGACCAACAGCTCCTCCGCGCCGAGCTCGATGAGCCGGTCGAAACAGTGGGTCAAGATCGGCTTGCCGGCGACCTCGACCATCCCCTTCGGCTTGTCGTCGGTCAGCGGCCGGAGCCGTGTCCCCTGGCCCGCCGCGAGTACGACTGCTTGCATGTCCCGGCGTTCTCCGGGCATGAGTAAAAGTCTTCTCTGTGTATGACAGGTCGGGGTTCCCGCGGTCCGTGGGTCGATCCACCGACGGTCAGACGGGTCGATCCACCGACGGTCCGGCAAGTCACTCCTCCGGCGGATCGATCGTTCCCGTGATTCGGCCGTAGATGCCGAAGATATCCTCGTAGCCGTGCTCGCTCGCGAGGATCGGTACGACGTCCGCCCCCTCGACGCGATGGGTGTACACGTCGTCGTGCGCGAACACCGCACCCTGCGGGATCGTCTCGAAGTTCCGGTAGTGAACGTGAGGTTCGCCGCCACCCTTCGGGACCTCCTCGAACCCCTCGACGACCGTGGTCTCGGTGAACGTCGGCGGCTCGTCGTCGAGCGCGCCGTGGGCCCTGAGGAACGCTAGTGACGCCTCGTAGCCGAACTCGGCCGCTTCCTCGCTCCCCTGGCGGCCGACCTCGACCGAGACGGTGTGGTCGACGACGGAGTCGAGCGTCGTGGAGCGGAGCCCCCCCGAGTCGACCACGTAGTCGACGGGCATCCCCGTCACGGTTCGCCGGACCGACTCGGTGCACTCGCTGTAGATGGCGAACGGCGGCGGCGCGCTGTGTGAGGTGTGGAGCGCGAGCACCGCGTCCATCCCCCTGACCGCCTCGGCGACTCGGGGTGCGAGTGCCCGTTCGTACTCGTCGCTGTCGGCGTCCCCGGGGAACGACCGGTTCAGGTCGACGTCGGTGTACCGGACTCCCGCCTCTAGAGCGGGCTCGTTGGCGACGACGAGCCGGATCACGCCCCTGGCGTTCCCGTCGCCGACAGCCTGCTCGCCGTCAGGCGCGGCGTCCGCTTCCTCGCCGGACAGTTCGGGGAGCGCCGCCGCGAGCCGTCGAACGATCCGCTCGCCGGCGGGCTCGTCGCCGTGGATCCCGCCGACGATCGCGACCCGTGCCGGTCCCGCCGACCGACGGTCGATGACCTCCATACCGTCTGTTCGACGGCGACTCGGTAAAAGGCCCCGCTCCCGACCGCGGCACGGTCTCAACTGGGGGCCGTTCGGCGACCGGCCGCCGGTGGTTACAAGCCCCGTCGGTGAAAGGGATCGAACATGTTCGGAACCAGCGGCATCCGTGGCCGCGTCGGCGAGAGCGTCACCGCGGCGGTGGCGCTCGACGTCGGGCGCGCTGTCGGCACCGAGACGGATCGGGTCGTGGTCGGCC
>NZ_JBHSWW010000223.1:0-3978 GCF_042661865.1 Halorubrum tibetense | reverse complement strand
CGGCCGACCGGTCCGTGCTGGTGACCCCGCTTCGTAAACCGGCGCTCCGCGACGCCGCAAAGACGGCGGCCGTTGCGCGGCGGCTCGACTGCCGGCCGATAGGCGTCGTCGTCACGCGAGCACAGTCGGTCCCCGACGCGATCGTCGAGCTCCTTGGGTGTCCGGTACTCGGCCGTATTCCGCCTGCACCACCCGACCCGCTCTCGGACCCGGACGTCGCGTCGGCGTACGACGCCGTCGTCGATCGGCTCGTCGAGGAGCACGGTCACGGACGCTGGCGGGTCGCGTGAGCCGACGGTCACGGGATCGACGGTCGCGGGACCGATAGCGGGGACGTGGACACGGGCGATCCGCCGCCATCGACAGAGCCAAACGTCCACGGGAGCCAGTGGGTCGCATGGAGCGGTTGCCGACCGGGATCTCGGTCCTCGATAGGGAGCTCGACGGCGGTCTCCCGGCCGGTAGCGTCGTCGTGTTGAAAGCCGAGCCGGCGAGCCAGTCCGAGTTGTTCTTGAACACGTTCACACACGTTCGGGAGACACTGTACCTCACGACGGTCAGATCGCCCGACGCCGTCGACGACGCCCTCGAGCGATCCGCCGTTCGTACGGGCGACCCGACGATCGAGGGGGTCGACGGCGACGCACCGCTTAAGCAGACGCTGGACCGAGCCGCGTCCGTCCCGCGCGACGGGACGTTGATCGTCGACTCGGTCGAACCGCTCGAGGCTTCCGACCCGGTGCGGTATCGTTCGTTTCTCGACGACCTCCGGTCGCGTGTCGACGAAGCGAACGCGATCGGCGTGATACACGCGCTCAAACGCGGTACTGCCTCCGCGAACCGGGTCGCCACCGAACAGATCGCCGACGTCGTCTTCGACCTCAGAACCACCGTAACCGGGACGGAGATCGCGAACCGACTCGCCGTCCCGAAGTTCCGTGGCGGGGCGGCGTTGGAGGAACCGGTCAAACTCAAACTGACCGACACGGTCTCGGTTGACACGAGCCGCGACATCGCCTGATCAGGGACAAGGCCGCTGATCAGAGGCTGGACCGGATCGGACCGGTCTTCGTCTGCCTGTGTGGGGTCCAAATCGGTGTCCGCCCGTCAGGGATCACGCCACGCCGACCGCGCCGAGCACGAGCACGATCCCGCCCACCCCGACCGCGGCGAGTGCCCAGTTCCGCGGGACGTCCCACGCACCGTACGGTCCGCCCTTCCGCGAGAAGAGGTACGCGAGATACACAGCGATCGGTGCGAGCGCGGGGATCGTGCCGACGGTCACCGTCGCGACGACGCTCGACGCGACCGCGAGGACGACCGTCGTGACACCCGCGCTCGCGGCGACGAGAAGGTCCTCACGGGCGCGTGCTATCTCCATACGTGAACGTGGTGACGCGGGTACACAAAAGATGTCGATCCGTTCGTCGGTGGTCGTGACTGAAACGCGTCTGTGACGGCGTTACTCGTCGTCGATCTCGTCGACGATCTCGTCGGCGTCGACGTCGACGTCCTCGAGCGCCTCCTCGATGTCGCCGGCACCGGCACCGCCCATGCCGCCCATCATCCCGCCGAGGCCGCCCATGCCGCCGCCCTCGATGACCTCCTCGACGACGACGCGGTCGAGGTCGAGCCGACTCATGAGGTCCTGTGCGATCTGCTGTTTCTGGAACATCCACTGCTGGTTCATCTGCATCGCCTGCGTAGCCGTCACGTAGAGAACGTCCTTTTCGACCTCCTCCGTCTCGACCGTCTCCTCGCCGTCCTCGTCCTCGGTGACCGTTTCTTCCTCCTCGACGACGGTCTCGATACGGACTTCGGGAGCCTCCTGGAGGTACATCCCGAGCATACCGGCGGCCTTCTCCTCGCGGTCCTCGATCGCTTCGAGCACCTCGTACTCGTACTCGAGGTCCTCGCCGGCCAGCGGGTGGTTGAAGTCGACGCGCGCGCGACCGCCGATGATCGTCTCGAGGTGGCCCTGCTGGTTGTCGATCTGGACCTGAGCGCCGGGGTAGCGGCTGTCCTCGGGGATCTTGTCGGCCTTGACCGTCTCGACCTCGTCCGGGTCGTACTCGCCGAACGCGTCCGTCGCCGGAACGTCGACGGTTCCCTCATCGCCGACTTCGGATCCGATAAGCGCCTCCTCGACGGTCGGGAACACGTGATTCGCGCCGAGCGCGATGATGCGCGGCTCGAAATCGTACTCGTCGGTGTCGATTTCGGCCTCCTCGGCGGTCTCTTCGTCGGTCGTATCGATGACTTCGCCGTCGTCGGCGGTTCGGATCGTGTACGCCAGACGGACGAAGTCGCCGTCGGCCAGACCGTTCGACTCGGCGTCCGACTCGGCGTCGGCGTCCGTCTCCTCGGCGCTCTCGGCCGCCTCCGCCTGCTCCTGATCGCTCATAGCGGAACATCACTCGTTACACTCTTAAGGCGCACGGTTCCGCTCGAAGCGCTCGCGCGTCCGCTGTGTCAAGGCCATCGGTGGAGCCGCACGAACGCTTCCCGCCGAGCTTTTGTCCCACGCCGGCGACGCACCCCCATGTACGAGGTCGAGATCAAGGTGCCCGCCGACCACGCGGCGGTCGAATCCCGATTGCGGGAGCTCGGTGCCGAGCGCGCGGGTCGGCGCGGACAGCGGGACGTCTACTACGACGCCCCACACCGCGAGTTCGCCGAGACGGACGAGGCGTTGCGGATCCGACACGAGACGGACGCGGATCCGGCGACAGACTCGCCGGAGACGACCCGGCTCACGTACAAGGGACCGCTGCTCGACTCGGCGTCGAAAACGCGTTCGGAACACGAGACGGCCGTCGACGACGCCGAGGCGCTCGCCGGAGTCCTCGACGGGCTCGGCTTCGATCCGGCGGCGACCGTCGAGAAGCGGCGGGTGTACTGGTCGCTCGACGGGTTCACCGTCACCCTCGACGCGGTCGACGGCGTGGGCGAGTACGTCGAAGTCGAACGCGAGGTCGAGGACGAGTCGGCCATCGACGCGACCCGCGACGCGGCGGCCGACCTCCTCGATCGACTCGGCCTGGACGCGGCCGATCAGGTCAGAACGTCATATCTCGAACTGCTCCTCGACGGGGAGTGAGCGTTCACGGCGCGAGCGATATCACTCGGTCGCGTCGGGCCGTCTCTCCGAGAGCACCGTCCGCTCGAAGGAACAGACGAGGACGTCGTCGCCGTCCGGAACGATCTTGAACGCCTCGACGCGCATCGTGACGACGCCGCGCTCCCCGTCGCTCGTCTCGCGTTTGTCGACGACCGTCGACCGGGCGCGGATCGTGTCGCCGTGGAACACGGGGTTCGGGTGTTCGACGTCGTCGTACGCGAGGTTGGCGACGATGGTGCCGTCGGTCGTCTCGGGGATGGAGATGCCGACCGCCAGCGACATCGTATACAGGCCGTTGACGAGTCGTTCGCCGAACTCGGTGTCGCCGGCGAACTCGGAGTCGAGGTGGAGCGGCTGCTGGTTCATCGTCATATCACAGAAGCGCTGGTTGTCCGACTCGCTCACCGTGCGGCGACGGGCGTGTTCGATCGTCTCGCCGACCTCGAACTCCCCGTAGTAGCGTCCGGGCATGGGAGTGCCGTTTGCGGGCGGTCACATATGCGTGACGCTCCGCCACGTGGAGATGACCCGCGGACGCGCGGGGCGGGCCGTGGCGGACCGACTCGGGCCACCGCCCGGTCGCGTGTCATTTATCCCTCGGCCACGACAGCCACGACCATGCCCCGACGGAGCCTCCTGTTTTCGCCAGGCGACCGACCCGAACTGCTGCGGAAGGCGGCCGGCACCGCCGCGGACGTGTGCTGTTTCGACCTCGAGGACGCGGTCGTCTCGGACCAGAAAGACACGGCCCGTGCGGCGGTTCGGGAGGTGCTCGCCGACCCAGCGTTCGACCCCGACGCGGAGGTGTGTGTCCGGCTGACGGCGACGGAGCCCGCCGC
The DNA here is from genome assembly GCF_042661865.1 of Halorubrum tibetense. Lineage (GTDB taxonomy): Archaea > Halobacteriota > Halobacteria > Halobacteriales > Haloferacaceae > Halorubrum > Halorubrum tibetense. The sequence continues at coordinate 18 of NZ_JBHSWW010000223.1, read as the reverse complement.
CGACCTCGACGCGCTCGT
>NZ_JBHSWW010000222.1:0-4063 GCF_042661865.1 Halorubrum tibetense | reverse complement strand
CCATACGAAGAGCTTCGTCGAGTCGTCAGCAACAATAAGATTATCTCACGGGCTCACGCTGTGCCGGCTGTCGAGACCTCGGGGTAAACACGTACGTATGAACTAAGTGTCCACCCGCGAAGCGACGCGTATGAGCGAGGCATCCATCGGATCGGACAAGGGGATCGGCGTGACGCTCGCGTTGGCGGCCGTCGCGCTGGTCGGGGCCGTGATCCTGTTCGGCTATCCGACACAGATCGGCCGCGCGTGGGGGTTCGCGGCGGCGTTCGTTTTCGCGCTGCTTTCCGTCGTCGCAGTCCAGCTGTTCGACTGACCGCGCCCGCGATCCGGAGCCCTTGACGAGAAACCGTTAAGAACGTCAGACGCCTACATCGGGTGATGACCGAGTACACCGAGGAGGAACGGCGAATCCTCGCGTACCTCACGGACAGCGTCACTCGCGGCGAGCGGTACGTCCGCTCCCGGACGATCGCGGACGCCATCGGTCTCACCGCCAAACAGGTCGGTACCCGGCTCCCCCGATTGGCCGAGAAGGCGGACGACGTCGAGATCGAGAAGTGGGGCCGTGCGCGCTCGACGACCTGGCGCGTCACTCGCGGGTGACCGTCCGTCGGGTCTGACCGTCGTGTCGGTCGGCCCGCTTTGGTCACCTACCTCCGTCGCCGCCGCACCACCAACGCCCGTGCCGTCCCGACGCTACCGTCGTCGGGCCGGTACCACCGTCCGGACGCCGGTGTCGTCCCGACCGCCGACTCCCGTTCCTTTAATTCTCCTGGGCACCCAACGTGACGTATGACCGTCCGAGTTTCCCGGACGTTCGAGTTCGACGCACCCGCAACCGACGTGTGGGCGTTCATCTCGGACGCCGAGCAACGCGCCGAAGCCATCAGCGTGGTCGACACGTTCGAGGTCCACGGGGCCGGCCGCGCGACCTGGCACGTGTCGTTGCCGATCCCGATGATCCGGTCGACTATCACCGTCGAGACCGAGGAGATCGAGCGCGATCCGCCGAACCGTGTGAAGTTCGTCGGGAAGTCGAAGGCGTTCCGCGTCACCGGCGAACACGTGATCACGGAGACGGCCGACGGGTGTACACTGGCCAACGAGTTCGTCGTCGACGGGAGGCTCCCGGGTGTGGAGTCGTTCTTTAAACGGAACTTCGACGAGGAGCTCGACAACCTCGAAGCCGCGCTCCGGCGGTCGCTCGCACCCGACGTATGAGGATCGCCTGCATCCAGCTCGACATCGATGGGGGTGCCGTCGCCGCCAACGTCGACCGCGCCCTCGACCGGGTACGGGCGGCCGCAACGGACGGCGCGGACCTCGTCGTCCTGCCGGAGCTGTTCGATGTCGGCTACTTCGCGTTCGACGCGTACGGCCGGGCCGCCGAGAGCGTCGCGGGTGACCGCTTGAGTCGGTTCGCCGAGACCGCTGCCTCGGCCGGTGTCGCCGTGCTCGCGGGCACGGTCGTGGAGGACCTCGCCGCCTCCGCCAAAGACGGGGTAGACACGCCAGCGGCGTCGGGGCTCGCCAACACGGCCGTTCTGTTCGACGCCACGGGCGACCGTCGGTTGGTGTACCGGAAACACCACCTGTTCGGATACGGCTCCGAAGAGACGGAGCGGATGGTCCCGGGCGACCGGGTTCCGGTCGTCGATATCGATGGGGTGACGGTCGCCGTGACGACGTGTTACGACCTGCGGTTCCCCGAGCTGTTCCGACGACTGGTCGACGACGGCGTTGAGTGCGTACTCGTCCCCAGCGCGTGGCCGTATCCACGAGTTGAACACTGGCGGACCCTCGGACGCGCTCGCGCTATCGAGAACCTCGCGTACGTCGCCGCGGTCAACGGAACCGGCCGGTTCGACGACGAGGCGCTCTGCGGCCGAACCGCCGTCTACGACCCGTGGGGGACGACGCTCGCCGCCGCGGGCCCGGACCCGACGACGGTGACCGCCGAGGTCGACTCGGATCGTGTCGCGGCCGTTCGCGAGGAGTTCCCGGCGTTGCGCGACCGGCGCTGATCCGTGCCGCTCGGTGGTCTCCGAGCCTGCCCATTCCGATACCTCGTGGTTTTATACGCCGCGAAACCGTAACTATCGTTGCCGAAGTCCGACGCTTTTCTCGTCGGAGTTCGGCGAACAACGATCCACGCCCGTCCCGCCCGCACGGGCGGCGTCTCTGCGACAGCCCGGGGGTCCGCTGTCGCTCGCCGCCCGTTCACCCGCCTCCCGTCCGCTTTCGCACATCCCACCTCTTCGTCGGCTCGGGAGCCATCCGTCTCGGAGTGAACCACGTCGTTCGCCCGGTCAGCGAAGGAATGAATATCAATTCAGATAATTCGGTCGGTGGCTTCTTATTTCCCTTCGGTGTGTCGGTAAACGCCGCGGGCGCGCACTCGCCGACCACCCGTTTCGGGCATGGTCGGCCACCACTCGCTTCCACCGTCCGTCGTCCGTCGGCACCCGGTCCGGGCCCACCCGCTCCCACACCATCCCGGACCGTCTCTCGAACGGAGAGCCGTGCGAAACCTCGGCGATAGGGCTCACAGAACGGCGAGTGAAACGTAAGGACGAAACCCCCGCCGCCTGAACGGACGGTCGAATGTTCCCCCGCGAGTATCGTGGCGTCGCGTTCGCCGTCGGCCTGTTCGTCATCGTCCAGGTGGGGGCGCTGGCGCTGGTCCCGGAGTTCGACGCGAGCGGCTACCAGCCCGTCGAGAACCCACAGGACCCGACGAACAGCCTCCTCTACATCGCCGCTATCGTCGTGATGACCGGCTTCATGCTCGCGGCGTTCCGCTACGAGCTCGACTGGGCGATCCGGCTGTTGATCATCGGTGTCTCCGCGTGGCTCTCGTGGTACGTGTTCGCGGCGTTCGTTCCGCCGCTCGTCGCCGCGATCCCCGCAGTCGCGGTCGCAGTGGGGTTGTTGGTCCATCCGGAGTGGTACGTCATCGACGCCGCCGGAGTGTTGATGGGCGCGGGCGCGGCCGGACTGTTCGGGATCTCGTTCGGGTTGCTTCCGGCGCTCGTGCTCTTGGTCTTTCTCGCCGTGTACGACGCGATCTCGGTGTACGGGACCGAACACATGCTGTCGCTCGCCGAGGGAGTGATGGACCTCAACATCCCCGTCGTCCTGGTGATCCCGTTGTCGCTGTCCTACTCGCTTCTCGACGACGACTTCGCCGGCGCGAACGATGTCCACGAGGGCGATGTGGAGGAGTTCGACACGGACGGGAACGGCACCGGTGAGGATACGGACGAAAGCGACGCGAACGACGACGATGCGGACGGTACCACCGAGGACGGGGACGGTAGCCGTGATGCGTTCTTCATCGGGCTCGGCGACGCCGTGATCCCGGCGGTGCTGGTCGCCAGCGCAGCGCGGTTCTCCCCGGCCGAGGCGCTTCCGTTCGCCGCTCTCGAGATCAACCTCCCTGCGGTGCTCGCGATGCTCGGGACGGTCGTCGGGCTGCTCGTGTTGATGCGCTGGGTGATGAAGGGCCGCGCCCACGCCGGGCTCCCGCTACTAAACGGCGGCGCCATCGGCGGCTACCTGATCGGTTCGTTGCTTGCCGGCGTGTCGCTCGTGGACGCGCTGGGACTCGGCGTCGTGATCTAACTACCGCCCCGAGACGGACCGTCGTCGGACCGCCGGTTTATAAGTGATCGTCCCGCTCGCGACGCGGTGTTTATACCTGACCGATCGGTGTTACTGGGCGTCTCTCGTCCCGTTTCGAACCCCTCCCCCGCACCGATACGGACCGTATCCCGTTTCGCTCCGGATTACAGCCGTGCCTCCGTGAAAACGGATCTCGGGCCGGCAGTAGGGGGATAGTGGGACCGAGTTCGTTTATATATGGCCCCTCGAACAACGTGGCGCACTTATAAATCGTCGGGGAGGGTCTCGGCGGGGACCTCGTGGCCGGCACCGTGACGGACCTTGACCGCGACGCCGGCATCGAACGCGAGCGCCTCCGCGCCGGACAGCTCCGCGCGACCGACCGCGAACAGCGTGTCGTCGCCGTCGACGACGATCGCTTCGTCGCCGGGACGGAGCC
>NZ_JBHSWW010000221.1:0-4711 GCF_042661865.1 Halorubrum tibetense | reverse complement strand
TCGAACGAGCAGCGTCGCGAGCACGAAGCCGCCGATCAGCCCCGCCACGAGGCCGCGGCGGAGCCGCGAGAACACGCCCGACCGATCGCCGGGTCGCCCCCGGATCCACGCCGACCCCGCTGCCAGTCCGGAGAGCACTAACAGCGCTGGGACCGCCGACAGCGTCGCGACCCCGACGAGCGTCCGAGCGAGCCCGTCCGCGACCGCGGTAACGACCCCGTCGTTCGCCTCCAGGTGGGCGAGCTCGTGTGCGAGGATCGCCTCGATCTCCGGTGCGGAAAGGAGCCGGAACAGCGAGCGGTCCATCACGAGCGCGCCGCCGTCGTCCCCGCCGACCGCGAACGCGTTCGGCGTGTGGAGGTCCGCGACGTACAGCGTCGGCCGCGCGACGTCCATCCGGGCGACGAGCTCGTCGAGTCGCCGGTGGAGCCCCGGGGCTTGAGCACGGGGGACGCTGTCGGACTCGATAGCCGTGACGAGCCGGGTGGTCCCGAACCGGTAGCTGAGATACGTCGACAGGACGGCCGCGACGACGAGGAGGGCGGCGAGTTCGAGGAGCCCCGGCACGAGCGACCAGAGGACGCGGAACCCCTCGACGACGAGCAGCGCCGCGAGCAGGTAGCCGACGAGAAGGGAGACGCCGACCGTCGCCGCGACGAGCCGGAACGCGATCCGGGCCATGGTCCGTCTACGCGGGGCGGGGTCAAACCCGTTGTGTACGGTTTCGTTGCCGCACACGGTCGCTACCCCGCACGGCGTATCCATCTGCCGTAGGCCGTATCCGTCTGCCGTAGGCCGTGTCCATCTGCCGTAGGCCGCTCCTGTCTGCCGTAGGCCGCTCCCCGCCGTCTCGGGACGCGGAAAGGAAAACGGTAATCCGTCGGGGCGAGACGAACGGGACATGGACGCACGCGTACGTGAACACGCCGAGATCATCGCGGACCACTCGACCGGGATCGAGTCGGGCGACGACGTCGTCATCCAGCTGCCGACGGAGGCCGAGGACCTCGCTGTCGCCCTCCACGAGGTCTGTGGCGACCGAGGGGCGAACCCGGTGTATCTGAACTACTCGAAACGGGCCGATCGGGCGTTCAAACGCGCCGCCGACGGGTTCGAGGAGCCGGCCCACCGGCGCGCGCTGTACGAGGAGACGGACGTGTTCGTCATCGCCCGTGGGGGCGCGAACGTCACCGAGGACGCCGACGTCGCGCCGGAGACGAACGCCGCGTACAACCGGGCGATGGAGGACGTGAAACGCGAGCGGCTCTCGAAGACGTGGTGTCTCACGGGGTACCCGACACCGGCGCAAGCCCAGCTCGCCGGGATGAGCACCGAGGCCTACGAGAACTTCGTCTGGGACGCGGTCTCGCTCGACTGGGACGCACAACGGGAGTTCCAAGCCCAACTGGTCGATATCCTGAACGACGCCGACGAGGTCCGGATCCGGTCCGGCGACGACACCGACGTTACGATGCGGATCGCCGGCAACGAGGCGCTCAACGACCACGGCGAGGCGAACCTCCCTGGCGGCGAGGTGTTCACTGCCCCGGTCCGCGACAGCGTCCAGGGCGAGGTCCACTTCGACCTCCCGCTGTACCGGTACGGCCGCGAGATCGACGGCGTCCGCCTTCGATTCGAAGACGGGCGAGTCGTCTCACATTCGGCCGAGCGCAACGAGGAGCTCCTCACCGGGATCCTCGACACCGACGAGGGGTCGCGCTATCTCGGGGAGCTCGGGATCGGGATGAACCGTCAGATCGACCGGTTCACGTACAACATGCTGTTCGACGAGAAGATGGGCGACACCGTCCACATGGCCGTCGGCTCCGCGTACCCCGAAACGGTCGGCGAGGGGAACGAGACCAACGAGTCCGCCGAACACGTCGACATGATCGTCGACATGAGCGAGGACTCCACTATCGAGGTCGACGGCGAGGTCGTCCAGCGCGACGGGACGTTCGTGTTCGAAGACGGGTTCCGATAACGGCGGCTCGGTCCGTCCGTTTGAACCGGCCGTCCGAGCCGCTTGCTCGCCCGTCCGAGCCGCTTGTTCGGCCGGCTCCCGATCAGGGGGCGTGCCCGAGCGGGTTTATATGCCCACAGCGCGTTCTCCCGGGCATGCCTGAAGAAGTCCTCTTCGAGTCGGAAAGCGGTCGGACTCGCGCGGAGATCGCCTCGTACCTCCGAACCGTCGCGGACGCACTGGAGGCCGGCGAGAGTATCACGCTCGCCGCCGGCGACCAATCGGTGACGATGGACCCGCCGTCGCGACCGACGTTCGAGGTGAAAGCGGAACGGGAGGGCCCCGCCGACGGGCCCGGCGAGCTCAGCATCGAGTTCGAGCTGGAGTGGGACGAGCACGGCGGCGACGGCGCTGCCGGCGGTGACCTACGGATCGAATAACTCCACCCGACCCCCTCGATCTAGGGTGCGTGGCTAGTGATCTCGACGAACGCGTCCTCCGCCGAGAGGTGATCGAGCGTCTCGTCGACCTCCGAACGGACCGAACGGATCCGGTCCATCAACTCCTCGTACTCTTCCGTTCCGGTCATCCCGGAGGCTTCGAGCGCCGCCTTCTTCGAGGCGAGCGCGAAGAACCGCTGGCTCCGTTCGTCGAACGCCGCCCGATGGAGCAGCACTTCGACGAGCGCGACGAGATCCTCGCGGGTGACCGGCTTCGTTTTGTAGTCGTCGAACGGCATGTCGACGATGTCGACGTCGGGTTCGACCGCGGTCAGCATGGCGACCCGCGCGTCGTATCCCTCCTCGCGGATCGCGTCGAGCACCTCGTGACCCGACATCTTCGGCATCCGTCGGTCGAGCAACACGACGTCGACGGTGTCGTCCATCATCGAGAGCGCTTCTTCGCCGCCGGTCGCGACGCGGACGTCGTAGGCGTCATCGAGATACACCCGATACAGCTCCGCCAGGTCGGGTTCGTCGTCGACGGCGAGGACCGTTGGGGAGGGCTCGTCCGCGGTCAACTGAGGGTCGGTCATGACCCCTTGGTCGCGGTCGGTTGGCTACTCGCGGCGACCGGTTTCGGCCCGCGAGCGGTTGCGTTTCGTCGACTCATACGTGTCGATTTCCCGTTCGTCGGCATAAAACCCACCGGGTAATTTATCAACTGTGATACTCTCGGTGGGACCCATCGAGCGCCGCTGCTCTGCGGCCGTCGAACCGCCGTGACCCAAAGGCACATTTACGGGCACGCCGTACGACGGGTAACGAATGTCTCATAGTCCTTCACTCCCCGATCGCCCTCGTCTGGAACTCGATCCGGAGATGAGCGAGGCGGAGCGGCTGGAGGCGATACGGCAACACTACCGCCGCATCGTCCGGATGAACGACGAGCTGGCCGACCGGCTCGACGACGCCCGCGGGCGGCGCGGCGAGCTAAAATCCGACGTCGACGAGCTGAAACGCGAGAACGAAGTGCTGAAGACGTCCTCGCTGTACATCGCCTCGGTCGAAGAGATCACCGAAGATGGGGTCGTCATCAAACAGCACGGAAACAACCAGGAAGTGTTGACACAGACGGCGACCCGTCTGAACGCCGACCTCCGTCCCGGCGACCGCGTCGCGATCAACGACTCGTTCGCGGTCCAGCAGGTGCTCGACGACGAGACGGATTCACGCGCACAGGCGATGGAGGTCACGGCGTCGCCGGACGTCACCTACGACGACATCGGCGGCATCGACGATCAGATCCGTGAGGTCCGCGAGGCGGTCGAGGACCCGCTCGAGAACCCGGAGCAGTTCGAGACGGTCGGTGTCGAGCCCCCGAGCGGCGTGCTGCTCCACGGCCCGCCGGGGACGGGGAAGACGATGCTGGCGAAAGCGGTCGCCAACGAGTCGGACGCGACGTTCATCAAGATGGCCGGCTCCGAGCTCGTTCGGAAGTTCATCGGCGAGGGGGCTCGGCTCGTCCGTGACCTGTTCGAGCTGGCGGCCGACCAAACGGACCGACTCGAAGACCTCCGGCGACGCCGAGGTCCAGCGGACGATGATGCAGCTGCTCAGCGAGATGGACGGGTTCGACGAGCGCGGCGAGATCCGCATCATGGCGGCCACGAACCGTTTCGATATGCTCGACGAAGCGATCCTCCGACCCGGTCGCTTCGACCGCCTCATCGAGGTGCCCGAGCCCGGTCCTGAAGGTCGCGAGCGCATCCTCGAGATCCACACCCGCGACATGAACGTCGCCGACGACGTCGACGTCGGTGTCGTTGCCCGCGAGCTCGAGGGGTACAGCGGCGCGGATATCGCCTCGCTCGCGACGGAAGCGGGGATGTTCGCCATCCGTGACGGGCGGACCGAAGTCGTTCAGGCCGACTTCGAGCAGGCGCGCGCGAAGCTCCAAGACGCGGAAAACACCGACGAGCGCGTCATCAATTACCAGTACTGAGCGGTCCGCGGAGCGCGCCTGTTCGCCGCCGCTGGCCCTCTCAGCCGATCCGTAACCCCTTACCACGAACGTCGTCGAACTCCGCTAATGAACACGATCCACGTCGCTGGCGGCGTCGGTGTCGCCGACACGGCGATGGCTTCCTACGATTCCGCGCTTGCGGACGCGAACCTCCACAACTACAACCTCGTCGCGGTCTCCTCCGTCGTCCCGGCGGACGCCGCGGTCACGCGGGTCGAGCGGGCTCCCGACCTCGGCCCCGCGGGCAACCGACTCACCGTCGTCGAGGCGCGCCGGACGGTC
>NZ_JBHSWW010000220.1:0-4118 GCF_042661865.1 Halorubrum tibetense | reverse complement strand
AGCCGGACCCGCCGGTCGCGTCGGGGGCCCCGGATCCCTGTGCGGGTTTCGGGTCACCCGGCGGGCGGCCGGGCCGGACGTTCGGCCGGCCGTTCGTGCCGACGACGTACCGGCCCTCCCCGATCTCGACGACGTGCTCGTCGTCGGTGAAATCGAGCTCCTCGGGGTCGGCCGGCGGTGCGTCGTGGTCACTCATAGCGTGGCGTTGGTCGCGCGATAAAATAGGTGTTCCGGGCGGGGGGATCCGCCGGATAAGTGGTTAGGGGGCTGTTCGAGGCTCGTTAGAGCCGGACCGCTTCGCCGCTGTCGGTGAAGAGGTCGGGCGCGTTCAGTTCGACCTGTGTCGTCGCCGAGGACGGCGAGACGATGTCGAGCGTCGCGGTGTCACCCTGACCGAAGCGGTCGTTCGTGAAGTCGGTGTTCTCGAACGCACCGGCGGCCGGGTTCAGCAGGATGGTGTACGATTCACCGTCGAGGACGGGGTTCGACTCGAAGTCGCCGTCCTCACCGACTGCGAATTCGTTCGGACCGAGGTCGGCGACAGTAGCTGAGTCAACGAACGCGACAGTCTCTGGGCCGAAAATATTAGTATCGTCGCTATTGTCAACTAGCTCTACAGAAAGGTCTCCATCCGAAGGATCGGCACTGCTGATATCGAGAGTGACAAGTTCGTCTCCGTCGCTGGAGTCCAACACTACCCGATCTTGCTCAGTATCAGTACCGTCCTCAACAATTAGAGCAGTTCCATCGTTAGTGATATCACTCACAGCTACCGTGATCGATTCTTCAGTTTCACCGACCTCTGCCGGTGCATCAAACTGATCAGGGTCATCTGGTATTTCCACATCATCGTCAGCGGTTGAACTCGTGAACACGAGGTTCTCCTGCCCACCAGGCCCAACAGCCTGTATCGTCGTCTCACTCAAGTCGATCTGATCCGCTCCAGGCGCACCGGAGACCGAGATCCGGATCTCGTTCAGCGTTTCCTCATCACCCGCGACGATTCCAACGGAGCTCGTTACGTCGATTCGCTCGGAGACGAGGTCAGTACTCTCCTCACCCGTTGCCTCTGCTTGCGATTGGAGGAACCCGGCGGTGTTGATCAGGACGCCGGCAGCGATCGCCGCCACCAGCACCATCGCGATGAACACGATGAGTGTCCCGATTCCAACCTGACCGCGCTCCTCGGAGTTATTGATAAATTCGAACATTGTTATAGCCTCACGGTGTCTTCGACCACGGTGCTCGGGACGCGGATCTCTGAGGTGGTCGTCGCGCCGCTCGATGTCGTGAACGTCACGCTGAGTCGATCACCCTCCTCAAGAACGTATCCGAGATCGTTCGCACCACTATCTCCGAAAGTCGTTTCGTCGAGTGTAATACTAACAGTTGCCCGATCACTGTTATCAGTTAATACGACATCTCCATCGTTATCGGTGAAGATCTCGATCCCGACCGCGTCTTCATCGCCAAGTCTGAAGGTTTCCTGACCGGCCGTCCCAATCAGCTCAGCCGACACTTCATCAAGATCGATGTTGTCAGCACCGGGTGCCTGTGCAACGACGAACTCGAGATCAGTAATCTGACCGTCGCCCTCGCCACCGTCAGCAGTTTCGTCGAACGTCCCGGACTGGCTCACGACCTGTAGCCGGTCACTTACCTGCGCTGTACTCTCTTCACCCGTTGCCTCTGCCTGCGTCTGGAGGAAGCCGGCAGTGTTGATCAGGACGCCAGCGGCGATCGCCGCCACCAGCACCATCGCGATGAACACGATGAGCGTCCCGATGCCCACCTGACCACGCTCTTCCTCGTCGAATACTTGTTCAAACATCGTGTGTGTTGTGTGCGCCCGTGATTCCGATCGCGGGCCGTACTCGTAGCGAAGAGAATGGGTAATATAAGTAGTAGGTCCAGATTATCTGAATCAATAACGAGGTTCAGTCTGACGATCAACGCGTCGCTACTACATGATGGATTTCAGGTAAAAGGAAGACCGCGAGTCGGTGTGTCTTACAGCCGGACCGCTTCGCCGTTGTCGGTGAAGAGGTCGGGCGCGCTCAGTTCGAGCGATGTCGTCGCCGAGGACGGCGAGACGATGTCGAGCGACGAGGTGTCGCTCTGGCCGAAGAAGGTTGCTTCGCCGGGACTCGCGATTGCGGTATAGTCAGTGCCATCATGGACGGCTTCATTCTCGGTGTCACTATCATCGAGATCACCAAACGGCTCGGCTGCCGGGTTCACAACGATCGTGAACTGGTCCTCATCGTTGAGGACAGCCTCTCCATCTTCAGTGATTTCACCGTTCTTGAGCACGACGAACTCTCCCTGCTCGATCTGCAGTGCAAAGTTCTCATCCTGGCCACCACTGTAATCGAAGTCACTCCCATCAGCAGCTTGATCGGTGAATACCAAGTTCGCTTGCCCGTTTGGACCGACAGCTTGGATCGTCGTTTCACTCAGATCGATCTGATCAGCACCGGGCGATCCGGCGACACTGAGCCGGATCTCGTCCAGCGTGCCCGCGTCCGCGTCACCAACGATCCCGACGGAGCTCGTTACGTCGATCCGCTCGGAGACGAGGTCGGTACTCTCCTCACCCGTTGCCTCTGCTTGCGATTGGAGAAAGCCGGCGGTGTTGATCAGGACGCCAGCGGCGATCGCCGCCACCAGCACCATCGCGATGAACACGATGAGTGTCCCGATACCCACCTGACCGCGCTCCTCGGAGTTAGTTATGAATTCGAACATTGTTACAGCCTCACGGTCTCTTCGACCACGGTGCTCGGGACGCGGATCTCCGTCGTCGTCGTCGCGCCGCTCGACGTTGTGAACGTCACACTGAGCCGGTCACCCTGTTCCAGGACGTATCCAAGATCGTTGGCACCAGCGTCGCTGAACGTCTCTTCATCAAGCGTGATGCTAACCGTCGCTCGGTCGCTGTTGTCGGTTAGGACGACATCCCCGTCATTGTCGGTGAATATCTCGATATCGACTGCAGTTTCATCACCGAGTTGGAACGTTTCTTGACCGTCAGTCCCGATCAGTTCGGCCGATACCTCATCGAGATCGATGTTATCCGCACCGGGTGCCTGTGCAACGACGAACTCGAGGTCGGTTATCTGCCCGTCAGCACCGTCACCATCGGCAGCTGCATCGAACGTTCCGGACTGACTCACGACCTGCAGCCGGTCACTAACCTGTGATGTACTCTCCTCGCCCGTTGCCTCCGCCTGCGTCTGAAGGAACCCGGCGGTGTTGATCAGGACGCCGGCGGCGATCGCCGCCACCAGCACCATCGCGATGAACACGATGAGCGTCCCGATACCCACCTGACCGCGCTCTTCCTCATCCAGTATGGATTCGAACATTGTTTGTTGTGTGGGCCCCCGGGCTGCCCGGCGGGCGTTATCAATAGGGAATGGGAACGAATACATAAACACATAGAACAAATTATTGAACCTGATAAAGTACTTGGGTCGTGCGGTTTTAGAGAAATATACGAGCAGTAGTTACAGAATAAATAAACGATTTTCGTGGGGTGAGTATCAGTCGTGAATGTTGGACCCTCACAGCGTCGTCCCTGAACAGGTGGGCTTGGGTTCGTGCCGCGTCAGCGCTTTCGCGACGCGGTCGACTCGCGATCCCGACGTGACCCCCACTCCCAGTCTGCCAGCTCGGGGTCGCTATCGTGATCGGACCCACGGGCGGGGCGCTGGTTCACCCGGTCACGATCCGGTTTCTCACGACCGCGCGAGACCGGACGTTCGGATCGGCGAGTCGAGTCACGAATCGGGTGTTCGTCGGTAGCCCCCCGTGCTCCGGGCTGGTCGGCGTCGGCCGTGACCAGTCGGTCGAGCCGGCGTTCGAACTCCGTATCGTCGAGCTCGCCGGCAACGTAGCGGTGTTTCAACCGCTCGATCGGCGTGACGGCGGACGCCGACATCGACGCCTCCCGCTTCGCCATCGCCTCGTCGACGAGGTGCCCACCGAGCGCGGCGCTTCCGATCACGTACACCGCGCCGACGAGCGTGAGCGCGAGCACGCCTATCGTCGCCGCGGGCGAGATGGTCGAGGCGGCGGCGACCGCGACGAACGTCAACGGCAGCGACAACAGCGTG
>NZ_JBHSWW010000219.1:0-4135 GCF_042661865.1 Halorubrum tibetense | reverse complement strand
CCCGGATCTGCGTCCGGGACGCGATACGGGCGAGCCTGCGGTCGCGGTACCCGGACGGCGACTTCCCCGGACCGGCCGCCGAGGCCGAACACGGCGTCGTCGCCGACGAGACCGCGGAGGTATTCGAACCATGACGAACGAGACACACGACACCGACGGCACTGGCACGGAGACGGACGGGAGCACCGACGATCCGCACCCGTCGACGCCCGGGGGCGGCACCGCTCCCGAACCGGAGCCCATCGACCCCGCCGCGCCCGACGAGTTCGGGCTCGTTCAGGCGTGGTGGGGGGACGGCAAGGGGAAGACGACGGCGGCGATGGGAATGGGGTTCCGCGCGGCCGGCCACGGCTACCGCGTCCACATGCTTCAGTTCATGAAGGGCGGGGCGGACAGCGTCGACGCGGTGCGCGGCGAGTACAACGCGATCGCCGCGATGCCGGGGTTCACCTACGAGAACGCCGGCCACTACGGCTGGCACGGGCTGCTCGACGGCTCCGCGGACGACGAGCACGCGGCGAAGGCGACGGCCGCCTTCGAGCGCGCCGAGACCCTCGTCGACGGGGCGGCCGAGGCAGATCTGACCGAGCCGATCCCGCTCGACGCCGACCCCGACGACGGAGTCCACCTGCTGATCCTCGACGAGCTGTTGTACGCCGCCGATCGCGGCCTCGTCGACCCCGATCGGGTCGTCGAACTGGCACGCTCGAAACCGGACCGTCTCGAGCTCGTCCTCACCGGCAGCCACGCCGAGCCGACGTATCTGGAGGCGGTCGCCGACCTGATCACGAACGTCCGGAAGGTGAGACACCCGTTCGACGCGGGTCACCGGGCTCGGCGAGGGACGGAGTACTGAGCGATGACGGCGACTCCCCACCGGCCGGCCACGCGATGACCGACACGATCCTGATCGCGGGCACCGCGAGCCACGTCGGCAAGAGCACGCTGGCTGCCGGACTCTGTCGGCTCCTCGCGCGTCGCGGCGTCGACGTCGCGCCGTTCAAGGCCCAGAACATGAGCAACAACGCTCGGGTGGCGCTCACGCCCGACGGCGACTGGGGGGAGATCGGCGTCTCCCAGTACGTCCAGGCCCGCGCGGCGGAAACCCCGTCGACGACCGATATGAACCCCGTGCTGCTCAAACCCCGTGGCGACGGGGAGAGCCAGCTGGTGATCGACGGCGAGGCGGTCGGCCATTTCGCCGCCGGCGACTACTACGAGTCGCACTGGGAGCGGGCCCTGACCGCCGCCCGCGACGCTCATCGTCGGCTGGCGGGCGACCACGACGTCGTCGTCGCGGAGGGTGCGGGCAGCATCGCCGAGATCAACCTCCACGACCGCGACCTCGCGAACATCGAGTGCGCCCGGTTCGCCGACGCGCGGATCGTGATCGCCGCCGACATCGAGCGCGGCGGGGCGTTCGCGAGCCTCTATGGTACGCTCGAACTGCTCCCCGAGGACGTTCGCGACCGAGTCGTCGGCGCGGTGATCACGAAGTTCCGCGGCGACCGCTCGCTGCTGGAGCCGGGAATCGAGGAGATCGAGTCCCGAACCGGCGTCCCGATGCTCGGCGTCGTCCCGTACGACGACCCCGGACTTCCCGCGGAGGACAGCCTCTCGTTGCCCGGACGGGCGGGGAGCGTGGACGGCTCGACCACGGGGGCCGAGCGGGCCGTCCTCGGCGATGACGACGGCGTCTCCGACGCCGAGTCCGTGCGGATCGCGGTCCCGCGGCTGCCGCGCATTTCGAACTTCACCGACCTCGAACCGCTCGTTCGTGAACCCGGGGTGCGGGTGGCGTACGTTCCGGTCGAACCGTCCACCGACACCGACACCGACCCGTCCAACGCCGACACCGACCCGTCCAACGCCGACACCGACCCGTCCAACGCCGACACCGGCTCACCCCTCGCCGACACCGGCTCACCCCTCGCCGACGCCGACGCGGTCGTGATCCCGGGGTCGAAAAACACCGTCGACGACCTCCTCGCGCTCCGAGCGGCCGGGCTCGACGACGCGATCCGGGCGTTCGACGGGCCGATCGTCGGGCTCTGTGGCGGCTACCAGCTCCTCGGCGAGCGGATCACCGGTGCCGACGTTGAGGGGACCGGAGAGCAATCGACGATCGACGGACTGGGGCTGCTTCCGGTCGAGACGCGGTTCACGACCGACAAGCGTGTCGAGCGGGTGACGCGGTCGGTCGAGGGCGGCGGGCCGATCACGGGGGCGACCGGAGCCGCCACCGGGTACGAGATCCACATGGGGCGGTCCTCCCCGACGGCGACTGTCGAGCGACCGATCGGTCCCGAAAGCGTCGCGACGGACCGGATCCTCGGAACGTATCTCCACGGGCTGTTCGAGAACCGCGGCGTTCGCGAGGCGTTCGTGGAGACGGTGTTCGACGCGGCCGCCACGTCACGCCCGTCGACCGGCTCAGCGGTGACTCGCTCGGAAGAAGCCGATCCGGAGAGAACCGGCTCGACGGCCGACACGCCGTACGACCGAGCGGCGGACCTCGTCGAAGACGCGCTCAAACTGGGTCCGCTCGGGGTTCCCGACCTGTCCGCCTCCTCGCCGTAGACGGGAGATGTCGGTCGAACTCGGTCGGCGGTCGAACTCGGTCGGCGGTCGAACTCGGTTGGCGGTCGAACTCGACAGACGGAAGCGATCCCCGATCGGGCGTCAACACTCCGTGAGCGTCTCCTCGAGCAGCTTTCGCTGCGCGACGGCGAGATGCTCGGCGAACGTCGACGGCGCGATGTCGAGCGCGTCGGCGACCGCGCTCGCGTTGGCGTCTCGCGGGCGCTCGAAGTAGCCCATTCGGTAGGCGGTTCGGAGGACCTCCCGCTGTCGTTCCGTGAGTCGACCGCGATCGACTACCTGACGGTCAGTGACCGCATCCGGCCCGCCGGACCCCTGAAGCAGGTACTGAACGGCGACACGGTCCGAGACCTCGCCCAGCGCCGAGACCACGTCACGAAGCCGATCGAGGTCCGGGAGATGGACGGTCACGTACAACACCCCGTTCTCGGCACGGGTGTCGGCGACGGGGACGTCCAAGGACTCGACGATCCGGCAGGCACACTCCCGGTCGTCCGATCGGGCATAGCGATACACACGCTCGGCACCGAGGTCGATAACCGACTCGGGCTCGGGGTCCATCTCCGCCCGCTCGACGAAGTCGTCGTCGCGGACGCGGAACTCCTCGGTGTGGCGGCCGTCGACGCGGGACCAGCTGATCCCGGTGATCGGATCGTCCGAGGTGTCCGACGCGGTAGCGAGCGGGCAGCCGTTCAGTCCGTGTAGGGCGAGCTCGGCACGGACGCCGGTCGGCGTCACGTCGTCGGACTCGTCTGCCGGTGGATCATCTACTGGGCGGGGTCGCGTTCCCATCGATCGGAGGGTGGGTCGGTGAACATAAAACCGTGACCCCGAACGAGTACCAAAATCACTCCGTCGAGAACACCCGCAATACTGAGGGCCGGTCCGTATCGGTTCGCCGCCCCGAACGATGACCGTGTACCGAAGCATCCACGCGGCCGGGGCGTTGGCACTGGCCGGTGCCGGAACGGGCATGGGGATCGCGGCGATCAGCGGAGTGACGGAAGTGGGCGGCGGCGACCTGGCGGGCTGGGCCGCGCTGTTCGCCGTTGTCGTGGTGCCTCTCGGCTACGTCGCCGCTCGCGAGACGCGGTGGGCGCTCCGCACCGACGGGTTCGACGTGACCCGGACCGATCTCGGCAACGCGGTGGCCGTGGCTGCCGGCGCGCCGGTCACCTACGTCCTCTCCATCGAGGTCGGGCTCGGGCCGGTAGTCGCGTCCGCGCTCGTCGGACTCTTCGCGTACGTGCTCTCCGAGAAGTACGCCGCACCCGCGTACTGTGGCTCGTTCGTCGGGATGGCGACGCCCGCTGCCGGTGCCGATATCGTGGCAGTGAGCGCCGCGGGTGTCGTCTCCGCCGGGGTCTTCGTCGCCGCGAAACGCGGTTTCAACGGCTTCGGGGGAAAGCTCGGGACGACCGCCTTCGTCGGCTGTCTCGCCGTAGCGGCGCTCGGCGGGTTCGGTCCCGGAAGCGGGACGGTACCGGCCGGCGACGTCGCCGCCGTACTCGTCGTCGTGGCGGCGCTCGCCGCC
>NZ_JBHSWW010000218.1:0-4136 GCF_042661865.1 Halorubrum tibetense | reverse complement strand
AGCGACGCGAGCAGGACGGGCCGGCGGCCGATCCGGTCCGAGAGCCGGCCGAGCGTCGGGGCGGCGAGGAACTGTGCGAGCGAGTACGACGCCGCGAGCAGTCCGATGAAGGCGTCGCTGACGCCGAGCGACCGGACGTAGAACGGCAAGATCGGGATCACGATCCCGAACCCGACCAAGTCGATGAACACAACGCCGATAACGACGGCGAGCGCGCGCCGCGGGTTCGACACCGCGGGTGCTCGTCCGTCGCTCGCGTCCGTCGGCGACGGCTCCTCGCCTTGGATCGACGCCGCCCCCGCTTCGGGGTGTGTCACGGTGTCGAAACGATGCGCGTGAGGTTAAACCGGCCGGATGAGTCGGCTGGCTCCCCGGCCGCTCACACGTGTCGCTCGATGACGCCTTTTGCGGCCCTACCCTTCTCCTTCCAGCCGTACCCCTGGTCGTACACGTGGCGTTTCGAGTCGACGAGCTCCGCGGGCGAGGACTCCTCGAACCCGCCGCGGTCCCACGCGCCCGACTCCCGTAACCAACCGATCACGTTCTCCCGGGTCTCCGGCCAGGAGAGCCCGACCATCTCGTACCACGCGATCATCGCGAAGACGGCGTTGTCGTGACAGCCGGGGACCGACCCGTGCTCGTACACGGTCCGCATCGGCTCGCGGGTCGGCTCCGAGACGCGCTCTTTGAACTCCGCGGCGGTGAGCAGCCTGAGGAGGTCGTCGTCGCGGACGACGCGCTGTTCACGCTCCAGCGTCCCGAGCGCGGCCTTGTGGAGCCCGTCCCACTCGCCGGCGACCGCTTCTCGGAGCGCCGACTCGGTGATCCCCTCCGGCTCGGCGGTGAGCACGGCGAGGAGGTCGGTGTACGCCTTCTCCACCGTCGGCCAGCTCACTCCCTCGAACTCGCAGTCTGCGTCGTGGAGGCTGTTTGTGGTCCGGCAGCCGGGACACGGGTAACGGAACGTCGGCACTACGACACGGTGTGCGCCGGCGGGAGTTAGGGTTTTCGCGACGCGGCCGGCGGCCGATCTCACGGCCGCAATCGGCAGTTCCGAAACGTTTACTCGCCGCCCGGTCGCGGATCCACACGGTATGACAAAAGTCAGCGTCATCGGCGCGGCGGGGACTGTCGGAGCCGCGGCCGGCTACAACCTCGCCTTGCGCGACGTGGTCGACGAGCTCGTCTTCGTCGACATCCCGGACCAGCGTGAGACGACGATCGGCCAAGCGGCCGACACGAACCACGGCATCGCCTACGACTCCAACACGACCGTCCGGCAGGGCGAGTACGCGGACACCGCGGGCTCCGACGTCGTCGTGATCACGGCCGGAATCCCGCGCAAAGAGGGCCAAACCCGGATCGACCTCGCCGGCGACAACGCGCCGATCATGGAGGACATCGGCTCGTCGCTCGCCGAGCACAACGACGAGTTCGTCACGGTCACCACCTCGAACCCGGTCGACCTCCTCAACCGCCACCTGTACGAGGTCGGCGACCGCGACCGCCACCAGGTGGTCGGCTTCGGGGGGCGGCTCGACTCCGCGCGCTTCCGGTACGTCCTCTCGGAGCGGTTCGACGCGCCGGTCAAGAACGTCGAGGCGACGATCCTCGGCGAGCACGGCGACGCGCAGGCCCCCGTCTTCTCGAAGGTGCGCGTGGACGGTCGCGACCCGACGTTCGACGCCGACGAGAAGGAGGCGATCCTCGCAGACCTCCAGGAGTCGGCGATGGACGTGATCAGCCGGAAGGGTGCCACGCAGTGGGGCCCCGCCACCGGCGTCGCCCACACCGTCGAGGCGATCCTGAACGACACCGGAGAAGTGCTCCCGTGTTCGGTCGTGCTCGACGGCGAGTACGGCTACGAGGACACCGCCTTCGGCGTTCCCGCGAAGCTCGGATCGGATGGCGTCGAGGAGGTCGTCGAGTGGGAGCTCGACGAGTACGAGTCGGAGCTGCTCGACGAGGCCGCGGAGAAGTTATCCGAGCAGTACGCGAAGATCGAGTAGGCGAGGGTGGAGGAAGCGAGGGTCGAGCAGGTACGTTCGACCCGAAATGGGGTTAGGCTCATTCGAACTGCCCCCGTTTTTTGGTCCCTGGCGCGGTATCCCGATCCATGAGCACCTTCGACAGACTCGGCTACGGCACGTACAAGCTCGAGGACCCAGAGGAGTGCGCCTCGGGCGTCGCCCACGCGATCGAAACCGGCTACCGCCACATCGACACCGCACAGGGGTACGACAACGAGTCGTACGTCGCCGACGGGGTCGAGCGATCGGCGGTCGACCGCGACGACCTGTTCGTCGCGACGAAGCTCTCGACGGACAACCTCTCGTACGACGACGCGATCGCGACCGCAAAGGAGAGCCGCGACCGGCTTCGGACCGACTCGATCGATCTGTTGTACGTCCACTGGCCGATCCACAGCTACGACCCTGAGGAGACGCTTCCCGCCCTCGACCACCTCGTCGACGAGGGCGTCGTCGACCGGATCGGGCTCTCGAACTTCCGCCCCGACCAGCTGACGGAGGCGATCGATCGACTCGACCACGAGGTGTTCGCCCATCAGGTCGAGTGTCACCCGCTGTGCTGGCAGGACGAGCTCCACGAGCTCGCTCGCGAGCACGGTCACTGGCTCGTTGCGTACTCGCCGATCGCCCGCAACCGCGTCGCCGACGTGGACACGATCCAGGAGATCGCCGCGAAACACGGGACGACCCCCGCCGCGGTGAGCCTCGCGTGGCTGCTCTCGAAGGAGTGTGTCGCGCCGATCCCGAAGGCCGCCTCCCACGACCACGTCGAGGCCAACTGGGCCGCACGAGAGCTCGAACTCGATGCCGAGGACATCGACCGGATCGACGCTATCGATCGCGAGGAGCGCGTCGTCGACTTCGAGGAGGCTCCGTGGAACTGAGAGCCTGACCATCGCCCGGCCGGATCGCTCGGCGAGTCGACTCAGTACCGCTCGCGCGGCTCCCCGACCCGTGCCGACAGCGTCCCGTCCACCTCGACGACGACGGTCACGCGGACGTCATCGGAGCCCCAGCCAATTTCGGGGTGCCGATCGACGATCTCGGCGTTCGGAAGGTCGAGCTCGCGGTTCCCGTCCCCGTCACCTCCCGCCGACTCGCGTCCCGACCGGGCGGTAACTCCGTAGGGGGCCGGATACGACACCGACCGCCCGCGGAGCGTCGCCGTGTGTCCCGTCTCACCTGCGGGTGCGAGGGTCGGTTCGTGTACCTCGTCGTCCGCGTCGCCGGACTCGTCGACGACGGTGACGACCAGTTCGGCGGGTTCGTCGGACTCGTTCACCGCGCGGAGCGGACGGAACCGGACGTGTTCTCGGGTCACGTAGGCTGTCCACGCCATACCGCCGCCGACCGCCGCGACGAGCCCGCCGAGCGATCCGGCGATCAGGGTACGTCTGCTCGTGGAGGGCATACGACCCCGTTTGCCCCCGACAGGGATAAGTATCGGCGGCGATCGGGACCGAGTCGAAACTGATCGACGTGCTCGGAGTAATCCCCTCACGGGAGGCCGTAACCCTCCGATTTCACTTTCACTTCCGGGCTCGGGTATAAACGGCGTCGGCACGACGGGTCGGACATGAGTCAGTCCACGTTCGACGACGACGACCTGTTCGGCGAGGCGGCCGAGGAGACCCGCGCCGAAGTCGAAGAGCACCTCGCGGCCGCGCGCGACGCCCTCCCCGACCCGGACGCCGTGTGGACGACCGACGCGGACAACGTGCTCGGCGCGCTCAACGGGTTGAAGTCGGCGCTCGACGCCGGCGACGCGCTCGAACACGTCCGCTCGGCGAAGAAGGCGTACGTGCTCGGCGAACGCGCGGACGCCTTCGAGGACGCCGAGGACCTCGAGGCGGAGATAACGGAGTTGGAGTCGCTCGTCGGCGACATCGAGTCGGCCGCCGAGGAAGTGTCCTCGCTCACCGGGACGGTCCCCGCCATCCGCGGCGCGCTCCAGGACGCCGCCGACGGCGACGACGAGTAGCCGATCCCGCTGTCTACGACCGCGAGGGGATCTTATCTCCTCGTTTCGCGTTCCACCACGGCCGCCGCCAGCGTCGTGAGCGCCTCGCTCGCGGGCGCGAACAGCTCCTGCCCACGCTCGGCGTC
>NZ_JBHSWW010000217.1:0-4246 GCF_042661865.1 Halorubrum tibetense | reverse complement strand
GCCCGAGGCTGCCGCCCCGCTAGAGGGGTTCGAGGCTGGGGGATGACCGGGGGCCGATCCGGACTCGCCGGGCGGGGAGTCGGCGTCGGAGAGCGGCCCCCGAACGAACATCGCGTGGCCCATCAGGACCAGCGCGACGCCCGCGCCCACGGGAAGCGCCATCGTCAACGACAGTCCGACCAGATTCAGGAACGCGGTGATCCCGATCAGCGCGGCCGGAATGAGCCCGAGGACGTAGTCGTAGTACCCAGTCATAATCCATGTGGATCTATCACACTTTCCCACTTAATTGTTTCCCATGGTTGTGTGATCAGGAACTCAGTGAGAACAGAGATTATTGCTATAACTTATACATCGATACTCCGCGTACAGCCGGCGAACTGGAGTCGATCGATTTCAATTCAGGGTAGATCGGAACCACGAGGTGGTACGACGAGCACGAGGTGGTACCACGAGCACGAGCGGTACGGCAGGGAAGGAAAGGGGAGTAGACGAAAGAAAAGCGGAGGGAAAGGACGTGGAGAGAAGCGGAGAGAGCCCGCGAGAAACGAGAGCGCTGGAAGGCTCGGGCTGAATTCGGCGGATCGAGGATCCGGGCTACCGAATCCGGAAGTACAGCGCCCGCCACCCGCCGAGCGCGACCGCGCCGAGGACGAGCGTGATGAGCATGAACGTCGGTGCCGCGCTCCCACGGAACACGAACTCGCGCAGGACGAACCCGACGACGGCCGCCGGGATCCACGATCGGATCACGAGCGGGACCGACGACTTCGCCGTCTCGACCGCGCCGGCGGAGTACGCGCCGACGAGCGGCGCGAAGACGACCCAACCGATCACGAACGGGGCCCACACGCCGACCAGGTATATCGGGTCGTCGAGCAGGAACGCCACGGTCGTGTGGTTGAGCGTCCCGACGGTCAACAGCGCGAGCAACACCACGACGTCGCCGACCGCGAGCGGGGCCGCCGCGCGGTCCAGGCGTCCGGCCAGAAACGACTTGACGTCCATACGACCCCGTCGGACCCGCGCCTACTTTGTACGTACGGATCCGCGCCGACGGCGAGAAACGCGCTGCGAAAGACCCGCGACACCGGCGGCCGCTGTGACTATCTTGATACAGCGAGAGAATCCCGCCGTTCACGGCGGGCATGAATCGCGTGCGCTCCGGTAAGAAACCGCCACGTTACAACTGGTCTTGAGTCTCCAACGCTTCAAGACCTGCTTCTAGCACCTCTGTATAGGCTCCCGAGAGGTCCAAATCGTTTGCTTCTGCGTAGTCTTTGACTCGGCCACCGAGCGTGTGTGAAATGTCGATGTTTGGGCGCATACGAAAAGACTTTAAGACCAAAAGTATAATAATCTGTTGTCGTGAAGCGTGCCAACACGTTCGTTGTGCGACCGCTCACCGACGACGATGAGCAGGTGCTACGGGACTTGTTGGACGCTTCTGCCGCTCTCTGGAACGAGATCAATTACCAGCGCCTCATTCGTACAGCGGGAACGCAGCACAGAGCTCGACGACACGCTCGCCGACCTCGTAGATCACGTCCTCGCTGTCGGGGTTGTCGACGACCCGGTAGATGAGGTCGCCGACCTCCTCGATGGCGTCGGCGTCGAACCCGCGAGTCGTAAGCCCCGCGGTACCCGCGCGGATCCCGGAGGGGTCGAACGGTGAGCGGGTCTCCCCAGGTACGGTGTTCCCGTTGAGAACGATGTTCGCGGCCGCGAGCGCGTCCTCGGCGTCACCCCCGGACAGATCCGGATGCGACTCCCGAAGGTCAGCCAGCACGAGGTGGTTGTCGGTGCCACCGGAGACGAGCGAGAGCCCGTGGCCCTGAAGCGTCTCGGCGAGCGTCTCCGCGTTGTCGACGACCGCCTGCGCGTACTCCTCGAACTCGGGTTCGAGCGCCTCCTTGAACCCGACCGCTTTGCCCGCGACGTTGTGCATCAGCGGGCCGCCCTGCCCACCGGGGAACACCGCCTTGTCGATGTCGTCGGCGAACTGCTCGTCGCACATCACGATCCCGCCGCGCCCGGCGCGGATCGTCTTGTGTGTGGAGCCGGTGACGAAGTCGGCGACGCCGACCGGCGAGGGGTGGACGCCGGCGGCGACGAGGCCCGTGATGTGTGCGATGTCCGCGAGGTGGTAGGCGTCGACCGCGTCCGCCGCGGCCTGGATCGCCTCCCAGTCGACCGTCCGCGGGTACGCGGAGTACCCGGAGACGATGATGTCGGGCTCGAACTCCTCGGCCGTCTCTCGGAGCCCCTCGTAGTCGATGTATCCGGTGTCGGGGTCGACCTCGTACTGTTCGACCTCGTAGATCTGTCCGGTGAAATTCGCCGGGTGGCCGTGTGAGAGGTGACCGCCGTGGTTCAATTCGAGCGAGAGGATCTTGTCGCCCGGATCGAGCGTCGCGTAGTACACCGCCTGGTTCGCCTGCGTCCCCGAGTGTGGCTGGACGTTGACGTGCTCCGCGCCCCACAGCTGTTTCGCGCGCTCGATGGCGAGCTCCTCGACTTCGTCCGCGTGTTCACAGCCCGCGTAGTAGCGCGCACCGGGATACCCCTCCGCGTACTTGTTCGTGAGGACGCTCCCCTGCGCTTCGAGAACCGCCTCGCTGACGTGGTTCTCGCTAGCGATCATCGCGAGCGTCTCCTCCTGTCTCGTCCGTTCGCCGGCAAGCGCGTCCGCGACCGCCGGGTCGACCGCCCGGAGGTTCTCGTTGTCCATACGAATATTCGGGCGGGACGGAACATTAAGCCTGTCCGTCCGCACACCGCATGCCGCGAGCGCCACCGCCGCCGGCACCGACGATATCCCCGTCAGCGGAAACGCCGATTTCACGGATTAGAGGGCCTGAGAAGTGCTTATAAGCCTATTATATCCCGTTAATATTAAATACGCAACCGACTTTTATACGAGGAGATAGATGGTATCGAATTTACTTGAGGCAGACGTGGAAACCGTCCTCGACGGGGCGTTCGCGGGGACTGACGACGAACTGCTCGTGATCGACCCCTCCGCGGAGACCGTAACCGCGCTGATCGAGGCACGGATCGATCGGGACGATCTCCCCCGGATGTCGATGCTGGCCGACGAGGGTGTACTGAAAGACGTCATGGACGACTTCCTCGTCGCGTCGAAGGCCGCCGATCTCGTCGACCGCGACGCGCTCTCGCTCCGGCTCCTCCCCGAGGACGTTGAGAACGCGCTGTTCGTCTCCGAGTCCCGGGCGGTCGCCATCGTGGGCGCTGCCGACCGGGTCGCGGCGCTCTCGACGACCGACGAGGCGTTCGTCTCCGAGGTGTACGCGACGCATCGCGCCGCCTTCGACGACGCCGAGACGTACACTCTCCGCACCCCCGCGATCAGTCGGGTTCGAGAGACGATGGCCGCCGAGATCGGCGAGACCGCACGGGACGACTTCAACGCCGTCCTCGAAGCCCTCGACACCGCCCGCGGCGGAAACGGAAGCCTCGACGAAGTGACCGTCTCGCTGCTCGTCGCCGCGCGCAACGACGTGCTGCTGTACGACATCTCCAAGTGGGGAGAGGACGTCGGGATCGCCTCGAA
Organism: Halorubrum tibetense; assembly: GCF_042661865.1. Lineage (GTDB taxonomy): Archaea > Halobacteriota > Halobacteria > Halobacteriales > Haloferacaceae > Halorubrum > Halorubrum tibetense. Next base: position 672 of record NZ_JBHSWW010000217.1, on the reverse strand, counting down.
GGCGACGTTCTCCCGAACGAAGACCCGACTCGAGGACCTCGGCCTCATCGACACGGAGAAGGTCCCAATCGACGTCGGCCGCCCCCGCCTCCGGCTCAAGATCGGCGACGAACGCCTCGTCGGTCTCGACGCCGCCGACTTCGCGGACGTCGCGGTCGACCTGGCCGCGTAACCCCCTCGACGCCGCCGGTCGCTCGTCGTTCTTCCCGTTTCCGTTCCGGTGAGGACCCGTGGGCGCAAGGAGCGCGACGCCGTCCTTGCGCGCCACCGCCTCTCCACGGGCTTTTTTTCCCTCCTCGTCGTCGGCCACGTCATGGATATCGGACTGGTCGGCGAGGGCCCTGCGGTCGACGCGGTCGAGGCCGCGCTCGCCGACGTCGACGTGAACGTGCTGCCGGTCGACGCGGCGCTGTTGGACGGGTTCGACCTGGCGGTCGTCGTCGGGACGACGGGGGCAGCCGTGTTCGGAACCGCGAACGACGAACTGGACCGGTGGATCGCCGTCGAGGTCGGCGGGGTGGGCGGCGTCCCGCTGGACGACGTCGACGCCGCGGTGACGGTGTTCGACGACGCCTGTTACGACTGTCTCGGCGCGCGGGTCGAAAGCGGCGGTGCGGAGCCGGCCGACACGGCGACGGGCCGTCGATCCGGGGTTAGGTTCGCCGGATCGGT
>NZ_JBHSWW010000216.1:0-4261 GCF_042661865.1 Halorubrum tibetense | reverse complement strand
TCGAGCGCGCGGGCGACCCCGAGTCCCGTCACGTGCGCGTTGCTGACGAGCGCGGGCGGGCGGTCGAACGACGCGTCGGCGAGCGCGTCGATCAGTCCCTCCGTGGAGTGAAATCGGTCTGCCATACCACCGATCACCGGCCAGGGTACAAAGGAACACCAGTACCGGAGCCGCGTGCCACTACCGGTGACGATCGCCGCCGGTGCAGGGCTCCGGACCGAACTCCCGGCGCGTTTTTGAGTCCGCGGACCCAACTATCGGTATGAGCGACCTCGAGCGAGACACCGAAAACACCCCCGCTGTTCCCGGGCGTGTTCGCCGCGCTTTCAGCGGTCACGGGTCCTTCGAACCCGCTGCCGCAGGCGTAACGCAGGGGAAGACGGATGAGGACGAGGAGACGGACGGGGATGGGGAGACGGACGGGGACAGGGAGACGGATGGGGACGGCAAGGAGGATTCGGGAGCAGCGACGGACGACGAGGAGCCGAGTGCGGCGGTGTGGAGCTCGGAGACGACCGCGTTCGATGGGACGGTGACGGTCGCGTCCGCCGAGGACGGTCGGCTCCGGTTCTCCGTCAGCGTTCGTGTACCGACGCTGTCGGCCGTAACGACGGACGACGTGGCGGACGTCGTCGAAACCGGCTGGTTGGAGACGTTCGAACGACGGGTCGTCGACGTGGGCGGCGTCACGCGGGGAGACCACGCGTTCGACCCTGATGTCGGACGCGCGGACGACGAGGTCGTCGTTCGCTTCGAACTGACCGACAGCAACGAGCGCCGTGGCGTGGATGACGCCGGCGCGTTGATCGATTTCGTCGAGGGAACGTACGTGCAGGGTATTATTCCCGGATACGAGTACACTGAACCGGTCTCGGGGCTGATTTCGTCCGCGAGACGCCAAGGTGGGGACGCCGAGGGCGGGGCGTTCTGATGGCCGCGGGAACCGGAGCGTGGCGGCACGAGCGACCGGCGGACGGGGCCGCGAGTCGGGTAGGTGGTTCGCTGCGATGATCGCGCTGTTCGGCTTCGCGCTCGTCCTCGCGCTGGTGGCGTTTCACACGTTTCTGGCCGGCGTGACGACGCGCTTTTTCCGACTCCGGCTGTCGACGTCTTGGGGATGGGTCCTGTACACGGTGATCCTGACGCCGACATTGCTCCTCGTGTCAACCCTGCTGTTTGCGGGGTTTTTCGGCGTCGGAGCCGGGATCGACCTCCGGAGCCCAACCGTCGTGATCCTCCTTCTCGTGGTGCTTCCGGCGGTCCTCGGCGCTGCGATCGATTACCTCTACATCGAGCCGCCCGACGAGTACGAGCTGCCGGACACGCGGTGATCCCTCCGGACACACGGTGATCCCCCCGGACACGCGGCGACTAGTTCGGATACGCGGTGACTACTTCGTACATGCGGCGACTACTTCGGATATGCGGCGATCGAACTCGGCAGACGCGACCGCTGATCGTACGCGTGGCCGCCATCGACACCTCTGAGGACCCCTGACGATCCCGTTACTCCCGTGCGTCGTGCTCGGTCCCGTCGAGTATGTCCGCGAACGCACCCTCGACCGCCTCGATCACTTCCTCCGGAGAGCGGGTGGCGTCAACACGGACGAACCGCTCGGGTTCGGCTTCGACGAGCCGTTCGTAGTTCTCGCGGACCGCGGAGAGGTAGCCGTCCCGCTCGTACTTGTCGGTTCGGCCGGACCGCTCGGCCGCCGTCCGTGCGTCCAGGTCGAGGTAGATCGTCGCATCCGGCGGCCGCGAGAAGGCGCTGTGAACCCCCCGGATGTACTCCATGGGGCGTGCGATGTCGATATCGCTCGCCGCCAGGCTCGCGGCCTGATAGGCGAACCGCGAGTCGGAGTAGCGGTCGGAGACGACGAGCTCCCCGTCGTGCAGCGCGGGACGCACGGTGTTGGCGAGGTGGTCCGCGTGGTCGGCGGTGTACAGGAAGAGCTCGGCGAGCGGGTCGGCGTCCTCGTCGCCGATAGAGCGGTAGACGGCGTCACCGTACCAGCTGTCCGTCGGCTCGCGGGTGAACACCGCGTCGGGATAGACGTCGTGAAGCGCCTCCCAGACCGTCGTCTTGCCGCTCCCGTCCAGCCCCTCCAGCGTGATCAGCATGCTCGCGCTCCGGCCGGCCCACGAATAAATCGCCGGGTTCCGTCGCGGGGACCCGTCGTTCGCGAGGCTCGGTCACTCGCGGGTGGGTGCCCAGCGCTCAGGCGATCCGTGATCGGAACTCCGGCACGCCGCCGCCGACGTGGGGGATCCGAAACAGCGCGCCCGCGCCGTCGCCCTCGACCTCACGGTCGCCGTCAGTCAGCGCGGTCGTACAGTAGAGGTCGGCGGCGTCGGGACCGCCGAACGTGACGGATGCGACCTTCCGCGCCGGGAGCTCAACGGCCTCGACCGGTTCGCCAGCCGGCGTGTATCGGGCGACCCGATCCCCGTTCCAGCGCGCCGACCAGACGTGGTCCTCGTCGTCGACGGTCAAGCCGTCCGGGACGCCGTCGCCTTCGGGAGTTTCACGGAACGTGCGGCGGTCGGATATCCGTCCGGTCGCCCGGTCATACTCGAACGCGTAGATCGCCCGTGCCTCCGATTCGGTGAGATAGAACGTTCCGCGGTCGCGGGAGAACCCCATCCCGTTCGGGATATCGAGTCCGTCGACGACGACTCGTGTCGAGCCGTCGGGATCGATCCGGTACAGCTCGCCGAGCGCGTCGGGCCCTGGCATCGTTCCCGCGAATACCCGCCCCTCAGGGTCGGCGATCACGTCGTTGAACCGGGTGTCGGCGTCGATCTCGTGGACGACTTCCGTCCCCGCCGTCCCGGGAACGAACCGCTCGATCCGCCCGTGGGTGAACAGCGCGAGCGCGCCGTCGGCCTCGATCGTGTATCCACCGATCGGCGCACCGTTCGTCTCATAGACGACCGTGTTCTCGTCGGTGACCGGGTCGTAGGCGTACAACCGACCTGCCGGGATGTCGACCCAGTACAGTTGCTCCTCTTCGGGATGCCACAGCGGCCCTTCACCGGTGTGTGCTCGGGTGTCGGCGACGCGTTCAGCGTCGTTGTACTCGGTCTGTCCAGCTTCTCTGTGGTCGTCACTCGTCATTGTACGCTTCTTTTTATCGGGATGTACTTGAGACTCATCTCCAAGGCAACGACCTGAAAACCGTCAGAACGACGTAGCCCATGCGATGACAATGAATAACGGATTAATGCCACCGAACCAGCACACACGCGCCGACGGCGCGCCGGATGACGGGCGCGCCGCCGACACCGACGCGCTGCGGGATCGATCCGAAACCACCAGAGCCGGCGTCCTCGCGACGCTCCGGGTGCAGTACCCGGACGTGATCGCCGACGCCGGATACCGACTCCTGCACCCCCGAACCGGGAACCACTACACCGACGACCGGCGTCACCTCGTCGCCACCAGTCGGTCCGTTGCGAACTTCGCGGTCGGGGTGCTCGCCGACGGCCCGGAGTGGTGTGTCGACGCCGCCGAGCACGGCCTCCGGTTCCTCCGAGAGGCCCACCGAGGAGCGGACGGGGGCTATCATCTCGTCGTCGACGCCGACGGCGACCCGGTCGACCGGACTCGGTCGGCGTACGGTCACGCGTTCGTCCTCCTCGCGTACGCCCGCGCGGCGGACGCCGGGATCGAAGGGGCCGCAGCCGACTTGGAGCGGACCCACGCGCTGATCGAGGAGCGGTTCCGCGACGACGCCGGGATGCTCAGGAGCGACTGTGGTCCGGACTGGACAGAACAGGAGGCGTACCGCGGCCAGAACGCGAACATGCACGCCTGTGAGGCGTACCTCGCGGCGTACGAGGCGACCGGTGAGGAGAGTTACCTCGACCGCGCCCGTCACCTCGCAGAGACGATCACGGTCGACATCGCGGCCGAGACGGACGGCCTGTTGTGGGAACACTACACCGACGGGTGGGACCACGACTTCGGGTACAACGCGGACGAGCCGCGCCACCAGTTCCGCCCGCCGGGGTACCAGCCGGGCCACCACGCGGAGTGGGCGAAGTTCCTCGCGCTGCTGGACCGGTACGGGGCGGCCCCGCCGACGGTGGGTGGCTCCTCCGGTGGTCGAGGCGGGTGGTACGAACGCGGGCGCGAGCTGTTCGACGCCGCGGTCGATCACGGGTGGACGGAGAACGGCTTCGTGTACACCCACGAGGCGGATGGGACGCCGATCGTCGCCGACCGGTACGGCTGGGCGCTCGCGGAGGCGATCGGCGC
>NZ_JBHSWW010000215.1:0-4263 GCF_042661865.1 Halorubrum tibetense | reverse complement strand
CGCCCGGAGGGCGCGAACCGTCCGCACGAGGGAGTCGGCGGCGGCCGAGCGGAGCGAGGCCGACGACGACGAGGCTGGGGAGGCGTGAGGTGCGGTACTGTGCGGGGTGGGACTCAAAGGCTTGGGCTTTGGACGTGTTCACCGTCGATCCATAGGCAACCACTTATAAACGCACGGTGGGGCCCAGGACGCGTTTCCGCGCCAGCAACGACTTATAAGCGAGCGGCTGGGGTGGGGATTTGGACGTGTTTACCGCGCCAGTAGCCATTTATAAACACCTACCAATAACGAGCGATGATCAGCCGCCAGCAACACCACTCCTCTACGTATACACAACCGATCATCCATACCGCGATATCCACTCCCGCTACCGATCGTTCGTCGAGTTCACGTGCCCGTCAGAGGCCAACGCAGGAGACAAAGAAGATCCGATACGTGAAACCGAAACGAGACGAGGTGAGAGAGACTGAACCGCCGGGTCGGACCGCGCTACCCCCTTAGAACGTCTCCAGGTAGCGGTCTTCCTCCCACTCGGACACTTGGGTGAGGTACTCGCTGAACTCCTGGGACTTGGCCTCGACGAACTTCTCGGAGGTGTGCGGGCCGAGCGCTTCGGAGACGACCTCGTCGGCCTCCAACGCGTCGACGGCGGAACCGAGGTTCGGCGGAAGCGTCTCGATACCGTACTCCTCGCGTTTTTCGTCGTCGAACTCGTAGATGTCCTCGCGGACCGGGTCGCCCGGGTCGGCGTCCGTCTCGATGCCGTGGAGGCCGGCGGCGATGAGCGACGCCATGGCGAGGTACGGGTTACACGACGGGTCGGGACTGCGGACCTCGAAGCGCGCGGAGACGCCGGCCGCGTCGGGGACGCGGACGAGCGCCGAGCGGTTCGTGTCGGACCACGCGACGTAGATCGGTGCCTCGTAGCCTGGCACCAGGCGCTTGTAGGAGTTCACGGTGGGGTTCGTGACGGCCGTGAACGCGGGCGCGTGGTTCAGGATGCCGCCCATGAACTGGTAGGCCGTCTCGCTCAGATTGAACTCGTCGTCGTCGTCGGCGAAGGCGTTGTTTCCGTCTTCGTCGAACAGCGAGATGTGGCTGTGCATCCCCGAGCCGTTGATCTCCGCGATCGGCTTGGGCATGAACGTCGCGTGGAGGTCGTGTTGGGCCGCGACCGCGCGGACGACCGTCCGGAACGTCGCGATGTTGTCCGCGGTCGTGAGCGCGTCGTCGTACTTGAAGTTGATCTCGTGTTGCCCTTCGGCGACCTCGTGGTGGGAGGCCTCGATCTCGAAGCCCATCTCCTCTAACGTGAAGATGATCTCTTTGCGGACATCGGAGGCGAGGTCCTTGGGAGCCATGTCGAAGTAGCCGCCCTTGTCGTGCGGCGTGGTCGTTGCGTTCCCCTCCTCGTCAGTTTTGAACAGGAAGAACTCGGGCTCGGGGCCGACGGACACGGTGTACCCCATGTCGTCGGCTTTTTCGAGGACGCTCTTGAGAACCTGCCGCGGGCCGCCGGCGAACGGTTCGCCGTCGGTGTCGACGATGTCACAGACGACACGGGCAGCCGCCGACCCGTCCTCGCCGCTGCGCCACGGGAGCACGGCGAAGGTGTCGGCGTCGGGAACGAGCCGCATGTCGGACTCCTGGATGCGGACGAACCCCTCGATCGAGGAGCCGTCGAAGTAGATCCCCTCCGTGAACGCCTTTTCGGCCTGATGGGCCGGCACGGAGACGTTCTTTACGACGCCGAGGATGTCGGTGAACTGGAGCCGCAGGAAGTCGACGTTCTTCTCGTCGATCTCGTCGAGTACCGCCTGTTCTTCGGCCGAGAGGCCGCCGTCCGGTTTCGCGTGTTCGTCCGTCATGTTTTGGACGATTACATCCTCAACTGCCAGTATAAAGGCCTTGTCGCTTGGCGCATGAACCGCCAGTCTCCGGCAAGTACTGGACGTTCGTAAAATTCTAAACCCTCCAGGGGCTTTTCGAGTGTAATGACGTACGAAAACCTCGACGCCAAGCTCGTGAACTCGCTTCTCGGTAACGGTCGAGCCAGCCTCCGAAGTCTCGGGGACGAGCTCGACGTCTCGGTGACGACCGTCTCGAACCACCTGCGCGACCTCGAAGACGAGGGCGTGATCCGCGGATACACCCCGATCGTCGACTACGAGAAGCTCGGCTTCGACGTGACTGCCGTGTTACAACTGAAAGTGGAGGGAAGCGCGCTGCCGGCCGTCACGGAGAAACTCCGACAAGAGAAACAGATGGTCAGCGTCTACGAGGTGACTGGCGATTACGACGTGATCGCGATCGGCAAGTTCACCGACACCGACGGCATGAACGACCAGATCAAATCGATCCTCACCGACGCCGATATCCGGGAGTCGAACACGAGCGTCGTGCTCAACGCAGTCACGGAGAACGAGCAGTTCGAGCTGGACGTCGACGAGGAGTAGATCGGTTCGACCGGTCGGACGGGGATATCCCCCGAAACCGGATCACAACGAGACGTCGGTCTCGATGTCTTCCGTCGCTTCCCGAAGCCCGTCTTCCCGGGCGGCGGCGGCGTGTGACCCTTCCAGGTCGGCGTCGGTGAGCAGCGCACGGAGCTCGTCGCGGAACCGGTCGTTCACGCGCGTCGACGCGAGGTCCGCCTGAGCGACGGGCACGTACGCCTCGACGGTTTCGGCGTCCACACTGAGCGTCGCCGCCAGCTCCGTGAGCGGTCTGTCGGCGGCGACCGCACGCTTGACCGCCGCGTACTCGACGGGAGCAGGCGTGTCACGGTCGTCCTCGTCGACGAGGTGGAGGTCGAACCGTGCCTCACGGACGACGTCGGCGTCGATGCTCGTCGATCCGTCCGCGAGCGCCGCCGCGATCGTCGCGTCGTCCTCGTCGTCGAAGAAGCCGACCGCGACCCGCCGGTAGCCTGCATTGTCGAGCCCGGCGTCGAACGCGTACCGTTCGCGCATCGTCGAGACGAGCTCGTCGACGCGCGCCGCGACCGCGTCCTCGTCGCGGTCGGTGAGGCTCCCGGGCGACTCCGCCTGCCGTTCGGTCACCGTCTCCGCGCCCGTCGCGTCGACGAAGAGGTCCCGAAGCGCCTCGGTTTTCTCGTCCATACGTCGAGAAGGGACGTCGCCTGGCCGAAAAAACGTGTCGTCGGTAGCCCCCAGGATCGTAAACCAATACTCTCAAGTCGGTTTACGAGATCCTCAAACCATGTCGACACGAACGGAGTCAGTCGATCTCGTCGGCGACGAGGCGGCGACTAACCTCGCCCGTGCGGCGCTGTTCGCCGCGCTCGTCGGCGCGTTCGCGTACGTCTCGTTTCCACACCCCTTCTCGCCGTCCCCGATCACGCTCCAGGTGCTCGGCGTGTTCCTCGCCGGGATCTTCCTCGGGCCGCTGTGGGGAAGCGGGGCACTCGTCCTCTATCTCGCCGCCGGCGCGCTCGGCGCGCCCGTGTTCTCGGCGGGCACCGGCGGACTGGGGGTTCTCCTGGCCGAACCGACGCTCGGCTACCTCTGGTCGTACCCGGTCGCTGCGGCGGTCGTCGGATATCTCGTCCACGGCGGTGGCTCGCTTCGTGGCCCCGGCGCGCTCGCCGATGTCGGCGTCGGTCGGCTCGTCGGCGCGATGCTCGCCGGCACCGCCGTGATCTACGCCTTCGGCGTCCTCGGGATGGCGGTCGTTCTCGATCTCACGCTCGTTGAGGCGTTCATCACCGGCGCGGCCGCGTTCCTGCCGTTCGAGGCCGCGAAGATCGCCGCCGCGATCGGCGTCGTCCGCTCCGACGCCATCACCGCCGCCTGAAACGCGTGATCGACGCCCACGAGGTCGTTCACCGGTACGCCACTGACACGGAGAGTGAGTCGACCGTAGCGGTCGACGACGTCTCGCTCACGATCCCGGACGGCGAGTTCCTCGTCATCGCGGGCGCGAACGGCTCCGGGAAGACGACGCTCGTCCGAACGTTCAACGGACTCGTCACGCCCGACTCGGGAACGGTTCGCGTCAACGGGACTCCCGTCGAGTCGGATCTCGTCGCGGCGCGGTCGGCCGTCGGCATGGTGTTTCAGGACCCGCGGGATCAGATCGTCGCCGCCACCGTGGGCGGGGACGTGGCGTTCGGCCCCGAGAACCTCGGGTGCTCACACGACGAAATCGACCGACGCGTCCGTGAGGCGCTCGACGCGGTCAACCTGGCCGGTCGCGAGGGCGACCGGGTCGCGTCGCTCTCCGGCGGCGAACGCGAACGCG
>NZ_JBHSWW010000214.1:0-4268 GCF_042661865.1 Halorubrum tibetense | reverse complement strand
CGACTCCAGCCCCGGCGCGACCGTCCGCACGACGAACGGGTACCCCGACACGGCGTGTGCAGCGACGATCGCGGCCGACCCGGCGACCGCGATCCGCCAGCCGGCGATCTCGACGCCGAACACCAGCCCCCGCAACAGGCCGAGTCCGACGAGGATCCCCGAGACGGCGAACGGGGCCATCGCGAGCGTCCCGACGAGCTTCCGCCCGCGGTACTCGCGGGTGGTGACCACCGCGATGACGACGCCCATCGGGAGCGCGACCAGCGCCGACGCGGCCGCGAACACCAGCGAGTTGCGGATCGCGGGCCACGGCCGGACCTGGAACGCGGCCCCCGTCTCCTGCCGCTCGATCAGGAACCGATAGTGGTCCAGCGTCAGCGCGCCGTCGCCGCCGGTGACGCTCGCGAGGATCATCGAGACGATCGGCGCGACGAACACGAGCGACGCGACGACGACGTAGACTCCAAGCCCGACTCGCGGGAGCCACTCGCGCACCGTGTGTGCGGTGGGGAGCAGCGACTTCCGGGGGAGCGGCCTGACGCCTCCGGACTGCACCGTGTGTTTCGCCTCGTACCGGAGATACGCGAACAACACCGCCAACGAGATGACGAGCTCGACCACCGCCAGCGCCGCGGCCTCCGCGTAGTTGAGGTCGCGCACGAGCCGGTAGATGAACACCTCGACGGTCGCGAGCTGGAACCCGCCGAGCGCCAACACGATGGGGAAGGTTCCGAACGTGAACACGAACGTCAGTGCCGCTCCCATCAACACCGCGGGGTACACCTGTGGGGCGACCACGTCGGCGAACGCCCGGATCGGCCCCGCCCCGAGGCTCCGGGCGGTCTCGACCGCGCTCGCGTCGACCGACTCCCACGCGGCGGTCGTCACCCGCGCGACGAGCGGCGCGTTGTAGAACGCGTGGGCGATGAGGATCGCCTCCAGCGTGAACATCAGCTCGACGGGCGGGAGTCCGAGAGTCTCGAGCACCCCATTGAGCGTCCCGTTCCGGCCGAACGTGGCGACGAACCCGACCGCGACCATGATCGATGGGAGGACGAACGGGAGGATCGTGAGCGACCGCAGCGTCCGCCGGCCCCGGAACTCGAAGCGTGCGAGCAGGTACGCGAGCGGGACGCCGAGCGCGACGCTGACGAGCGTCGATAGCGCGGCCTGATACGCGGTGAAGCCGACGATCCCGATCCGGCGATCCGGGCCGAGGAAGTCGCGCGCGACTCCCAACGGGTGCTCGCCCGCAAACACCCGCGCGAGGTCGCCGAAATAAAAGGGGTCGCGCAACAGCTCCGCGAACACCGCCAGCGTGACGACGCCGTCGACGACGACCGACTCGACGAGTACCGTCGCGACCGGGTAGTAGAAGACGACGAGCAGTATCCCGAGCGTCCCGAGCCCGAGCGCCGCCAGCACCCGCCGTTCGAGCCGGTCGCGGACGCGCGCCGTGCGCCGCTGGCCGCCGATCGCGTTCGAATCGGGTCGTCCGTCCGGATCGTCGGTCACCGCTTCGGCTCAGTTGCCGGCGACCTGGCGTTCCCACGCCGAGATCCAGCCCTCCATCGATCCTTGGAGCTCGTCGTAGGAGAACGTCACCGGGTCGTCCGGCTCGTGGGCCAGCTCGTCGTAGTCCGGCGGCAGTTCGGCGGTCTCCGTCGCCGGGAACGAGACGTTGCGTTCGACGATCTCCCCCTGTACGTCCGGCTCCAACATGAACGACATGAACTGCCGGGCGAGCTCGGGGTTGTCGGCCTCCTCGAACAGCGCCATCCCCGACGGTGTTGCGTACGCCTGGTCGTCCAGAAAGCGGATCTGGTGTTGGTCCAAGTCCGCGCCGTCCGCGCTCGCGAACACCTGGTCCGTCGAGTAGGAGACGACCATGGGTGCCTCCCCCTCGGACCACGACGTGTACGCGGCGTCCCACGCGTCGAGCACTCGAACGTCGTTCTCTTGGAGGTCCGCCCAGAAGTCGAGGTAGTCGTACTCCCCCTCGTCCCCGAATCGATGGACTGTGTGCAACAGGAACGAGCGTCCGGTCGTCGAGCTGCCGGGGTTCTGCGCGATGAGGTCGCCGCGGTGCTCCTCTTCGAGGAGTCCCTCGAACGTCTCCGGGGCCTCGGTCTCCGTGCTGTCGTACACGAGGCTGACGTAGCCGGTGTCGTACGGGACGGCGCGCCCGAACGGGTCGAAGCGCAGCCCCTCGCGGATGTCGTCGTCGCCATCTATCTCCAGATCGGAGACGAACAGATCGCCGTCGTACCCCTCGTCGATCTGGACGAGGTCCTCGGTGCCGATGCCGACGTAGAGGTCGGCGTCCATGCTCGCTCCGGAGGCAGCGCGCTCGACGTAGTAGTTCAGCTCGTTGTCCGGCGTCGCGTACTCGATCTCGGCGTCGTACCGGCTCTCGAACTCGTCTTTTAGCCACTCGCCCGGGCTGATCGACGGCGCGTCGACGAACGAGCCGAACGTCCCGACGGTGAGGACGCCGCCCCCCTCCTCGCCGCCGCCGACGGTGCCGTTCCCGTCGTCCCCGTTCCCGTCGGTTACCTGTTCCGCACTACACCCGGCGAGTCCCGCGACACCTGCTGCCCCGCTCAGCGCGAGGAACCGCCGCCGACTGTGTGTGCCGCCTGAGTCCGCGGTTCGGCTCCCGTCTCCCGTGGCCGTCTCGTCAGTCATTACCTAGTTGTTGTACTTGGTGGTTACATAAGGGATCCGTGTCGCAGTCGAGTCTACGAGAGCGACGATATCCATTTAGGTCCTGATCGTCTCGGGACGCGTATGAACGACGAGCGATCCGACCGGTTCGACGGGTCAGATCGACCAGACCGATCCAACGCCTCCGAACGCCCCACACCGGCTCGATCCACGATCGCAGCGGACGCGTCGCCGTCCGGTCTCACGCGTCGCCGACTCCTCGCCTCGGGCGTCGCCGTCGGGACGCTCGCCACGGCCGGCTGCCTCGGCACCCGCGACGTCGAGGTGCCGGAGCCGGTCGTCACCGACGACAGCATCGACGAGGATTGGCGGCTGGTCGAGGCGTCAGATAGCGTCGCCTTCGAGGAGTCGTACGGGCCGCTGACGGTCAGCGCGCTCGAACGCACGGTCGTCTACGAGTACGTCGACATCGCGGAAGCGGTCGCGGACGCGCTCGACGCCGACGGCTCCCCGGTCACCTTCTTCGCCGCGCGGATCGACATCCGCCCGGCGATCGACAGCCTCCCCGGCGGGATCGGCCGCGACCGACTGATGAACGAGGTCCGCTCGGCCGCCGAGGCGGCGTTCCGCGACCAGCTCAGGGAGGCCGGAGTGACCGACATCGAGCGCGTCGATGACGGCGAGGCGACCGTCGCCGGGGGACACACGGCGTCGACCGCGACGTTCGTCGCGGCGTTCGGGCTCGACTGGGAAGTACCGTTACCCGACGGGTCGACCGCCGTCGCCGACGGCGTCGCCGAGATGACCGCCCGGCTCGCGGTGTGGCACGACGGCACCGACGTCCTCATCTCCGGCGGTGCCCACCCGACGGAGCCTCTGTCGGACACCATCGAGCGCGCCCTCGACGTCCCGATCGGTGCGGAGACGGTCGTCGACGAGCTGATCGACGACACCCAAGCGCTCGCGACCGAACCCGAAACGTTCGAGGAGGCGGTCGAAGCACTCATTCCCTCCGTCGAGTGAGGCCGCGATCGGTCGGCCCCGGCGGTCGATGCGCCACGATCGACCGGTTTAATCGGCGGCGGCCCGGCACACCCATCATGAGTCGAAACGAGGCTTTTCCGTCGTTCGAGGTGGTCCCGGCGGTCGACGTCCAGGACGGCGCGGTGGTCCAGCTCGTCGGCGGCGAACGGGGCACGGGGAAACGGTACGGTGACCCGGTCGAGGCGGCGTCCCGATGGATCGACGCGGGCGCGAGAACCCTCCACCTCGTCGACCTCGACGGCGCGTTCGACGGGGAGCGCGCCAACGCCGACGCCATCGAGGAGGTCGGCGAGACGGTCGACGACGACGTCGGCCTCCAGCTCGGCGGCGGGATACGGACCGCCGCCGACGCACGCGGCCTGCTCGACGCGGGGATCGACCGCGTCATCCTCGGGACTGCGGCCGTCGAGGAGCCGGAGATCGTCGCGGAGATCGCCGAGACGCACCCGGGAAGCGTCGTCGTCAGTCTCGACGCCAAGGACGGCGAGGTCGTCGTGAGCGGCTGGACCGAGGGGACGGGGCTCGACCCCGCCGAGGCCGCGGCCCGCTACGCGGAC
>NZ_JBHSWW010000213.1:0-4338 GCF_042661865.1 Halorubrum tibetense | reverse complement strand
GTGCTCGCCGTCGGCGACGAGGTCACCGACGGCGGTGACGCCGACGACGCGGACCGCCTCGACGGCGAAGCCGCCGAGATCTGACCGCCATCGCTCGCTGAACGCCGCCGAGCGACGAACGTCGCCGGATCCGGACCCCGAACCGGAACACCCGTTTTTCACCGCCCGACCCCGACATGGGTAGTAGATAACTCAACCGGAACGACGGCGACAGAGCAGATAACCAACGAGCCGGTGGCGGGACCGGCGGCTTCGGAGCCGATCGCCGGTGGGGGCGCTTCTCCCGTCCACACTTATAAGGAAAGCCGCGACAGCGGGGCGGGACGTGCGCCCCGGAAGCCGGCGACGGAGCCGCCGGCGACGGTTATAAACGGCCGCCGGCGACGGTTACAACGGGCCGGCGACGACGCTTATAAGGAGCCTTTCGTGCTCGGCGTGTCGCTCCGCCGATCGTCGAGTCGGGTGGCGTCGTCGAGGGCACGCGCGAGAGCCTTAAATAGGGCTTCGACCTCGTGGTGGGCGTTGTCGCCGCGTTCGACCGCGGCGTGCAGGGTGAGGTCGGCGTTCATCGCCAGCGACAGCGCGAAGTGATCGGCCATGACGCTCGTGAACTTCCCGACTGCCTCCTGAGAGAACTCGCCGGCGAACTCGTAGTACGGGCGGCCGGCGACGTCGACGACGACGCTCGCGACTGCCTCGTCGAGCGGGACGCGCCGGTCGGCGTATCGCCGGATCCCGCGCTTGTCGCCGAGCGCCTCGTCGAACGCCTCGCCGAGACAGATCGCCACGTCCTCGACGGTGTGGTGGTCGTCGATGTGGGTGTCGCCGTCACAGCGCACCGTCAGGTCGAAGAGGCCGTGTTTCGCGAACGATTCGAGCATGTGGTCGTAAAAGCCGATCCCGGTGTCGACCTCGCTATCGCCGTCGCCGTCGACGGCGAGAGTGAGCTCGATCGTGGTCTCCCCCGTCTCACGGGAGACCGCGGCGGTGCGGTCGGTATCGCTCATACACGGTTCTCGTGGGGGACTCTTAAGGGGGTTGCGGGGGCAGGTTGTAGGCGAGGGTCGGGACCCGACTCCGTTCGTCGGTGGCTATTTTTGCCCGCCAGATGAACACGCGACCATGGGCACCGAGGATGTCGGTCCGGAGAGCGCTCCGGAGCCGCCGATCGAACACGACGTTGACGAAGGTGAGGGGGAGCTCGAACGGACGATCGGGCTTGTCGGCGGCCTCGCGATCGGTATTGGGACGATGATCGGCGCGGGGATCTTCGTGTTCCCGGGGCTCGCGGCCGAAAACGCCGGCCCTGCGGCGTCGCTCTCGTTCGCGATCGGGGCGGTGATCGCGCTGCTCGTCGCGCTGCCGGCCTCGGAGCTCGCCACCGCGATGCCGCGAAGCGGTGGGGGGTACTTTTTCATCTCGCGGGGGCTCGGTACTGGGCCGGGTGCGATCGTCGGGCTCGGGCTCTGGCTCGGGCTCGTCTTCGCGTCCGCGTTCTACCTCGTCGGGCTCGGCAGCTACGCCGGACAGGTGTTCTTCGAGGCAGGGATCACGCTCCCGATCAACCCTGCGGTGCCGCTTGGGGTGGCGTTCGGGATCGGACTCACGGTGCTCAGCCTGTTCGGAACGGAGAACACCGCCTCGCTCCAGAACGGGATCGTGATCCTGCTGTTGGCCATTCTCACGCTGTTCCTCTCGTACGGGAGTCTGGACGCGCTCGGGGTGTTCGGCGCGGAAAGCACGCCGGAGCGGTTCTTCCCGCCCGGCGGTGCCCTGCCCGTCCTCCAGACCGCGGCGCTCGTGTTCACCTCCTATCTCGGGTTCGCACAGATCGCGACCGTCGCGGGCGACATCAAACAGCCGTCGCGAAACCTCCCGCTGGCGATGGTCAGCTCCGTGATCATCGTCGGCGTGTTCTACGTCGTCACCATCTTCGTCGCGACGAGCGCGTTCGGGAGCGCTCGCCTCGGCGAGTTCGGCGAAACGGCGATGGTGGAGGTCGCTCGCGAGTTCATCGGGTTCCCCGGCGCGCTCGCCATAGTGATCGCCGGGCTGTTGGCGACGTTCTCCAGCGCGAACGCCTCGATACTGAGCGCCTCTCGTGCAGTGTACGCGGTGAGCAGCGACGAGATCATCCCGAAAACGGCGAGCCGGATCAACCTGAAGTACGGCACCCCGCACGTGGCGCTGGGGCTCGCCGGCGGCCCGATCGTCGTGCTCACGGCGACCGGGCAGGTGGAGCTGCTCGCCGAGGTGGCGTCGTTCCTCCATCTCGTGTTGTACGGGCTGATCTGCGTCGCGCTGATCCAGCTGCGCCGCGAAAGCCCGGAGTGGTACACGCCCTCCTTCGAGTGTCCGGCCGGGTTCGCCGTTGCAGGGGTCGGGGCGGTCGCGAGCTTCGGACTCATCGCGTTCATGCAGCCGGCGTCGATCGGGATCGGGATCGTCGTGATGGTCGCCGCATACGGGTGGTACCGCTACTACGCGACCGACGTCGAACTCAAGGGTGACTTCTGAGATGACGAACACGAACACACCGACGGCCGACGAACAGCCGGAAAACGACGGTATCGAGCAACAGGAGGGGGCGGAACGGCCGACGGTGCTCGTCCCCCTCGAAGTGCTCGAGGGCGATTCGATGCCCGACGGGACGAGCGAGCTCCTCGCGAACGCACACGTGGTGCTGCTCGGCTACCACGTGATCCCGGAGCAGACCGCGGCCGAGCAGGCGCGCGAGCAGTTCGGCGAGACCGCGATGAAGAAGCTCAGCGAGTTCGCCGATCGGCTCACCACCGCGGGGGCGACGGTCGAAACCCGGCTCGTGTTCACGCATGGGGAGCAGGCGACGATCGACCGAATCATCTACGAACACGACTGTCTGGCCGTGCTCGTGCCGAACAGCATCGAGAAGCCGGAGTCAGTGCTCGTCGCCGTGCGGGGAACGGTCGGGATCGGACGCAACACGCAGCTGATCGCCGGGTTGTTCGCCGGCACCGACATCCAGGTGACGCTGTACCACGTGCTCGGCCCGAAAGAGGAGGCAGACGACGCGCAAACCCTCTTGAACGGGGTTGAGGCCGATCTCGTCGAGCGGGGGATGGACCCCGACGCAATAGACATCCTCGTCGAGGAGACGGAGACGCCGATCGACGCGATCGCCCGGAACGGCCGGGAACACGACGCCGTGGTGATGGGCGAGACCGACCGATCGGTGACGACGTTCGTCTTTGGGATGCCCTCCAAACAGGTGGCGGAGCGGTTCCTCGGTCCCGTCCTCGTCGTCCAGCGAGAGCGGGCGGCGGAGGGCGGTGACGGCCCGGACTGACTCACCGATAGCGGTCGAGGGTCGGGCGAGTTCCCCGCGATCCGCCCGCGCTCTCGTTCGGGAGTCCCGACCGGATCCGCCGGGAGACGACGACATGGATCGCGACGAGTGTCGCGAGAACCGGCAACAGCGCTCCGATCGGTCCGGATCCGCCGGCGAGGGTGAGCGCGCTCAACGCGAGGAAGCCGCTGAGAACGGTCGCATACGTGACCGTCGCCGCGACGATCGTTCCGACCGCGACGACCGCGAAGAACGTCGCGACCGCGACGGCGTACTGCGCCGAGCGGCCGGCCAGTCGGAGGGTTTCGGTCGCGCCACGGCCGACGGTTTCCCGCGAGAGTTCAGGTATCTCCGCGCCAGCGACGGTGGGGTTCGATGGCTGCTGCTCCGCCGTGTCGAACACCGGTTGGGGGGGAGCGTCACCTGGTGGCCCGTCGAGTTCGACGGGGAACCGCTCGCCGTCGAGCACCGCGAGACCACCGGGACCGTACCCGAGGGACTCAACGAGCCGAACGATCGGGTACTCCTCGGACCACGTGGCCGGCGGGTCGAACGCGACCGTGTGGCGCTCCCCGGTGGTCAACACCTCGATCGGGACGCGGATCCGTCCCGCCTCGACGTACGGCTCCGCGACGACCTCGGCGGTCGCGTATCCGTGTTCGTCCGTGTACTCGTGTGCGCGGACGAGCTGTTCGGTGGCACTGTCGGCGGTCACTGGCCGGCTCCTCCGGTGGAACGCCGGGTTCCGGTTCCGACGGGGTACCGACACCTCGCTTCGATGACGACCCTCATGAGACGGTAACTATGCACATACTATGGCTCCCGAGCGGTTAAACCTCACCCCGGAAGAACCGTCGTTCACGGCGAGGTGACTGTCGCTCGCGCGGAGAGAACCGCTTCACTGCGTCGGGCCCCGTCACTTATATCGCGTCCGCGTCGTCCGCCGCGGCCTGCGCCTCCCGAAGCGTGAACCGCCCCTCGTACAGCGCGGTGCCGACGACGACCGCGGCCGC
>NZ_JBHSWW010000212.1:0-4353 GCF_042661865.1 Halorubrum tibetense | reverse complement strand
CGGCCTCGACGGCGAGCCCCACCGCGTCGGCCATGTCGGACGCCTCGCCGTCGTCGCCGAGCTCGTAAAACGCCAGCGGCGCGCCGTAGCTCGCCACCGCGACACCGTATCGTCCGGTGCCGTGACGGTCGAGCGCGGCAACCGACCGGCCCGCCCGGAAGTTGAGCCGGTCGGCGTTCACCGGCAGCGCGAACGTGTCCGTCCAGCGGTACCGCTCCGCCTCCAAGCGGTCCAGAAGGAGGTCGGAGTCGCCGCCGATCCCGACGCCGTTGGCGCAGTTGTGAACGTACACCTCCTCACAGCCGTCGCCGTCGAGGTCGGCCGCACACACCCCCATCGCGTGGCGTTCCCGATCGGCGACGATCCCGCAGGCGGTGTCGACGAAGCGGTCGCCGTCCCGCGTGTAGAGTCGGTTCGCCTCCCCGTACCCGGCGACGAACAGGATCGGACCGTCCCGACCGGGCGTCACCGCTGCGCCGTACCCTCGCATCGGGTCGGCATCGGCGAGGAGGTCGGAACGATCCGCGAACATGGCCGCCCGTCACCGCCCAGGGGATATGAACGCACGGGTTGGCACCCCCGCCGAGCGCCTTATATACCTCACACGCGACCAGCGCGAGCGAGGCGGACGGATCAGAGGTTCCGCCGAACGTACTCGGTCAGCCGTCGGAGGCGTTCGGGGTCGAACGTCCATACCCCCTGCCAGAGGCGCGGTTCCGTCTCGACGGCGAGCAGCCCGACGCCGCCATCGACGCCGCGCCGGAGGTCGTTGACGGGCGTCCCACCGTCGCCCCGCGCGGGACACTCGGCCGCGGTGTCGGTCACGGCCGGTCTACCGAACCCGTCCGGTGGCTCGAACACGACGAACCAGCTGTCGGTGAAGTCGACGCTCCGGCCCCCGTGGATCGTCGCGTCCAACCCGATCGGCGGGTCGTCGGGGACGCCGTAGAGGTGCGCGTCCACATCGGTGTCCCCGATCCGCTCGTACACGCGGCGCGTCCCCAGCTCGTCGTCGATCCGCGAGAGTCGCTGGAACGACGAGCGGATCGTACCGTCCCCAGCCGTCCACGCGGCCCGTTCGATGAACCGCGAGATCGTGATCAACAACAGCTTCTGTCGGTTCGACTCCGGGTATCCGCGCAGCGAGAATACCGTGTCTTCGAGCCCCGTTATCACTCGGGGCAGTTCGAGCTCGTCGAGCGAGCGCGTCCCAGTGATGTACAGGTCAGAGTTCACGAACAACACCGCCTCGCCGAGCTCCTCGAGGGTAGACTCCGCGACTACCCGTCCGTCCTCGACCAACAACACGAGGTTTTCGACATCGACGGGTACCTCGACGTCGACGGGGATCTCGACGTCGACGGACCCGTCACCGGTGAGCGGGACGCCGTCGACGTCGTGGCGTGCCGCGAAGTCGTCGTCGCGAGTCGTTCCCTCCGGGGATCCCTCCCGCCGAAGATCCCGTTCGACCACCCGAACCGCGTCGTCGCCGAACGTATCCACAAGCATGTCGTGAACCGGGTCGGGATCGGTACGGTTGACGACGACGATCGATCGCTCCGTCGTCTCGAAACGGTCCACGAGCTGCGCGAGCGTCACGTCCCTGCCTCGGGATCCGTCGAAGATAAGCGTTCGTCTCCCGTTATCGGCGGTGAAAACGGAACGGTCCGTCGGAGTCGGTCGGGAACCGACAGCACCGACGCCGTCTCGATCCGGTAGCGTGACGACCCGTCAGGCGACGAGCGTGTCCTCCAACAGCTGGAGGGGGTGTTCGATCTCGTACCCCGTGCCGTGTTCCATCTGCATCGCGCAGGTGGGGCACTCCGTCATCCCCACCTCGCCCTCGGCGTCCTCCATGTGGTGGAACATCTCCTCGCCGATCTCCATCGACTTCTCGTACTTCTCGCTCTTCCAGCCGTACGTTCCTGAAATGCCTGAACAGGAGTCGCCGACGTCCTCCATGGTGACGCCGTCGACATCGCGGAACGTCTCGACGGCCTGCCGGGAGAGCCCCTGGTTGCGGGCGTGACAGGGCGCGTGGTACGCGTACGAGCGTTCGTCGTCGGGGCTGGCTTCCTCGAGCGCGCCGGTCAGGTCCTCGTGGATCCGGAGGTACTCCAGCGCCTCGAACGTGTGATCGGAGACGTCCTCGATCCCGTGGATGTCGAACAGCTCGGGGTACTCCTGGCGAAGCGACATCGAACACGACGTACACGAGGCGATCACGTCCGCGCCGTCGCCGATAGCCTCGACGAGGTTCTCGACGTTCGTCACGGCGTGCCGGCGAGCGTCCTTCAACATCCCGTTGGCGAACATCGGGGTGCCGGAGCATTTCTGCGGCGGCACCATCACCTCGTACCCGAACTGTTCGTACACGCGGACCATGGCCTTGCCGACCTCCGGCGTGTTGTAGTTCGAGTAGCAGCCGTGGAAGTACGCCACCCGCTTGTCCGGGTTCGACACCTGCGCGCCGCCGCGGTCGCGCCACCACTCGCGGAACGTCGTCGTCGCGAACTCGGGGAACTCCCGCTCTTTGGGGATCCCGAGCGTCTTATCCATCACCCACCGCGCCGGCCCGAAGTTCATCGCGAACGACGAGAGCCGCGGGACCATGCTCGCCAGCCGCGCGGAGGTGCGGTAGTTCGCTAAGATCCGGTTGCGGACGTACTCCACGGAGAGCTTCTCCATCTGCTCTTCGACGAACTGCCCGCGCGCCTCGTTGTGCATCTGCGAGAGCGGCACCCCGGACGGACAGGCGTCGTCACAGCGCATACAGTTCGAACAGGAGGAGATCGACTCGTCGATGTCGGCGTCGTCCTTCCGCTTGAGCCGCCACTGCTCCGGCCCCTGGAACTTCGGCCCGGGGAACTCGTCGTCGACCTCCGCCACCGGACACGACGTGTCACAAGAAGTGCATTTGTAACAGGAGTCCGCGCCGTCACGGAGGTCGAGCTCCCCCTCAGGGAACACGTCGATCGGGTCGTACGTCTGCGGGTCGAGCTCGCGCGAGTCGCTCCCGCCGGTCGCGCTCTCGACGCCGCCATCGGTGGCCGCGTCGTCAGCTGCGCGTCCCCCGTTAGTGGCCGCGTCGTCAGCTGCGCGGCCCCCGTCGGTGGCGGTCCGGGTCTCAGTTCGAGCGTCAGCTTCGGCGTCGGTCCCCTCGCCATCGTCCGGTACGAAGATCGACGGCTGCTCGTCGCGCCCGATCTCCGGGACGTTCGGTTGGGCCCGCCGCTCCGCCGCCTCGCTCTCGGTCGATTCGTCGATGTCGCTTCCCCCGTCCGTGTCGTCGGTTCCTGTCTCTCGTGTCATTGTCGAACCTCCCGTGCCGCCTCCTGTCCGGCCACCAAGCCGGTCGCGAGCGAGACGCCGCTCGCCGATTTCTCCCGTGCGACGTCCGCCCCGCCGACGACCGCGCCGGCGACACGCACGTTCCCGTGTGCCACAGCCCCCGACTCGTCCAGCGGCCGCAACCGATCGTCGGGCCGTACCCCGAACCTAGCGTACGGCTGCTCGCCGAACGCGTCGTCAACGAACCACTCGTAGCGGTCCGAGGGCTGCGGCACGTATAAGTCGAGCACCGGCTCGCGGACCCCGTCACGGTCCGAATCGAGCCCCTTCCCAACCAGCCCGCCGGTCGCGAGCACGACCGTGTCCGCGCCGTACGGGACCTTGCTCCCCTTCCGGTTCATGATCAGGTGCTCGATATCACCGTTCGCGTCCGTCTCGTAGTCGACGACCGGCGTCCCGGTCTCGAACCGAACACCCTCCGCGTCGAGCGCGTCGTAGAGCCGGTCCTCCAGCCGGAGCCCGGGGAGGCTCGGCGGCCCCATCGGGATCTCGAAGACGTCCGCACCGAGTCGGTCGGCGAGATCCGCGCGCACGTCCGCACCCTCGTCGTCGCCGAGGAACGCCGGGAAGCCGACGCGTTCGACGCGGTCGACGCCCCCCTCATCGTCGACGACGTCGTGCAGGTGTGGGGCGACCGCCTTCGCCAACGCCTCCCGAGCGGGCGTCCCGTCGATCGCCTCATCGCGGTCGAGCGCCTTCGCGAGTCGCGTTATCTTCGCGTCGGCACGGAACGCCTCCGCGAACTCGACTTCGACACCCGCGACGTCGAACGGAACGCCCGACGCCGCCAGCCGGTCCGCGAACGATCGCGCGTCGTACTCCGTGAGCGACCGGAACCCGACGATCAGCGTCGGGCGGTCGTCGCTCGCGACCCCCGCCGCCGCAGACTTCGGGTAGCGTGCCGTGGGTTTCACCGCCCCGCCGAACGTCGGAACCAGCGCGTTGCGGTCGGTGTGGCCCCCGAGGTACGCGTCGCCGACGAGGTCGTCGAACAGCGCGCGC
>NZ_JBHSWW010000211.1:0-4368 GCF_042661865.1 Halorubrum tibetense | reverse complement strand
CCGGCGACGTGGCGACCCGTGCCGATACGACGGCCGACGCCCCCGACCCGGCCGCGAAGGCGGCCGCGGAGCGCGAGGCGATGGCCGACCTCACCGACCCGCTTCCCGATCGGATCCGGAACGCGTTCGCGGAGTACGAGGCCCGCGAGACGCCGACAGCGGTCCTCGTCAAGGAGTGCGACTTGCTCGACACCTGCCTGCAGGCCCTCGTCTACGAGCGCGCCGAGCGGTACGACCCCGCCGAGGGCGACCCGGAGGCGTTTCGGGAGTACGCCGCCCTCGACGAGTTCTTCGAAACGACCGTTCGACGTCTGCGAACGGAGACGGGACGATCGGTGTTCGAGCGGCTCCACGAGCGCTACCGTGACGAGCGGTCGATCGGCTCCGCGGAATAGGAAACGTGTTAACGATCGATCCGGTACTCCCCGATGAGACGGAGCCACGAACGCATGTCAGACGACACCAATCTACTGATCGTCGGCGGGGGGATTAGCGGGGCGGCGCTGTTGTACACGGTCGCGAAGTTCACGGACATCGACCGGGCCACCCTGATCGAGAAGGAGCGGGAGATCGGGGCGGTAAACACCCACCACACGAACAACTCTCAGACGCTCCACTTCGGCGACATCGAGACGAACTACACCCTGGAGAAGGCGGAGGCGGTCAAAGAGGGCGCGGAGCTGCTCGCGGGGTACCTCGAACACGTCGATCCCGACCGCGAGATGCACAGCAAGCGCAACAAGATGGTGCTCGCGGTCGGAGAGGAAGAGGTCGCCGAGCTGGAGGCGCGCTATCACGACGAGGGGTTCGGCGAGCTCTTCCCGAAGCTCGAACCGATCGGCCGTGAGGAGATCGCCGAGCTCGAACCGAAGGTGGTCGAGGGGCGGGACCCCGACACGGAGCTGCTCGCGCTGTCGACGCCGGACGGCTACGTCGTCGACTACGGGATGGTCGCGAACTCCTTCGTCGAGGCCGCGCGCGCCGAAGCGGGGGTCGCCGTCCACCTCGGGACGACGGTGACGGGCGTCGACGAGACCGACGACGGGTTCCACGTGGAGACTGACGACGGCGAGTTCGCGACCGACGCGGTGGTCGTCGCCGCCGGGTCGCACAGCCTCCAGTTCGCCCAAGAAATGGGGTACGGTGGGGACATGTCGCTGCTCCCCGTCGCTGGGAGTTTCTTCCTCGCGGACGACCTGTTGAACGGGAAGGTGTACACGCTCCAGATGAAGAAGCTCCCGTTCGCGGCGGTCCACGGCGACGCCGACGTCCACGACGCGAGCGTCACGCGGTTCGGCCCGACCGCGAAGCTCGTCCCGGCGCTCGAACGCGGCGAGCTGTCGACCGTCGGCGACTTCGCCGACGTGTTCGGGTTCACTCCGTCGTCGTTCCTAAGCTACGGTGAGATCCTCTCGGACCGCATCCTCTTCCCGTACGTGGTCCGGAACCTAGTGTACGACCTCCCCGCGGTGGGGAAGCGGTCGTTCCTCCCGAACGTGCGGAAAGTCGTTCCCTCCGTCGAGCTCGACGACATCTCCCGAGCGAAGGGGTACGGCGGGGTCCGCCCGCAGATCGTCGACACCGACAACAGGGCGCTCGATATGGGCGAGGCGAAGATCGAGGGGGACGGGATCCTGTTCAACATCACCCCCTCGCCGGGGGCGTCGACGGCGCTGAAGAACGCGATGACTGACGTGCGAACCGTTCTCGACTTCCTCGACGCGGAGGACACGTTCGACGAGGACGCGTTCCGCGCGGCGACGATCGACAACTTCCCGCGCGCCAACGACGACGACACCACCGAAACGGGGGCGTCGGCCGGCGACGACGACAGCGACACGGCCGGCGACGACACCGACACGGCCGGCGACGACACCGTTTCCGCCGAAGCCGACGACTGAGTGTCCGGGAGGGTGGCTGCGCAGCGTCCGAGGACGACTCAGCGGTCGTCGTCACTACCCCGTGTCGCCGCCTCCGTTTCGCTCCCGTCGACGCCCGCCCAGCGACGGACGCGGTCGCCGTCTGGGCCGACTTCGTGGGCGAACGCCGCCTCCAGCAGCCGGATCGTTCGCCGTTTCGTTCCCGCAGGGACGAACACGAACGGGATCGGCACGTCGAACGCACGGTCGCCGTACAGGCCCCACTCGCCGACCGAGCGCGTGGTGCCGCCGTAGGCGATCGGGATGTCCGCCAGCTCGTCAGGGTCGTACGCCGGGACGTACGAACGGTCGATCCACACCTCGTGGGGCGGCACGTCAAGCGCGTCCGCCAACAACCCCTCCAGCCGGTCGTCCTCGCTCGTGAGCCACGCCGCGAAGGCGTCGATGTCGGCGTCGACGCGGTCGGCGAGGGCGATCCGGTGTTTCCAACAGGTCGCCGGGAACCGCCGGCCCCGGAAGCGGTCGTACATCGACGCCAGCCGTGAGTCCGGGTTCTCCCGGGCGGCGATGCGTAGCCGTTCGAGCACGGCGTTGTCGTCCAGCTCCCGTTCGAGCACGCCGTCGACACTCACCGGGCGCTCGCCGACGGTCGCGGTGTACTCGTCGAGCATCGCTTGGAGGAGCCGGTTCGCGTACACCGACTTGTGGTGTTGGGTAACCCACATGTACAGCGCGATTCGGCCTTCGAGGTAGTTACCGATGGTCGACAGCGCCTTTTCCGAGAGCGCCAGTCCCTCCTCGGGATGAGCGGTGTAGGCGTCTACCATCCGGTCCACGTCGAAGCTCAACACGCCCGCGCCGGTCATCCGGTTGTCGCGCGTGATGTAGTCGAGCCGATCGACATCGATGGGCGAGTGGAGCAGCTGTGCGCCGACCCCGTACTGCCACGGCTCGCCGCGTTCGTACGCGAGGCTGTAGCCGAGCACGTACGCACACACCTCGAACGGGTCGACGTCGAACGCACGCAGCGCGTGGCCGTACGCCTCCACGATGAGCACACAGCCGAGCAGCTCGTGCGGGCTCGCCGAGCGGAGCGGATCCCCGCCCACGCCGGCGTCATCGAAGGCGTCGACGAGGCCTGCGTCGGCGACGCGCTCGCGGAGGACGCTCTCGTCGAGCAGCCCCTCGGAGAGATGTGAGAACGGCGGATGACCCACGTCGTGGAGGAGACAGGCACACTCCAGGGTCCGCTGGATCTCTTCGAGCTCGTCGACGCTGGCGTCGCGGGTGAAGTACGACTGCCGACGGAGATTCTCGAAGACGGTCCGGCCGAGGTGGTACACGCCGAGCGAGTGTTCGAACCGCGTGTGGTTCGCGCCGGGGTAGACGAGGTGGGTCGCGGAGAGCTGCCGGACGTATCGGAGCCGCTGGAACGGTCGGGTGTCGACGACGCCGTCGACGAGCGCGTCCGGCAGCTCGACGTACCCGTGGACGGGGTCTTTGATCTGTGTCGTCGCCATCGAAGTGATCGGACGACGGCCTCGCGTCACCTGCCTCTTTCGGTCCCGCCCGGAGTTCGTGGGGACGTCGCGCCGCTCGCCATCGGTGCAGTATCCCGTTCGTTAAGTGTCGACCCCGTCGAAGCCGGGGTATGGTATCGGAGGCGGCCGACAGGGCGGACGAGGCGACGGGCCGCCGGGGCGACGCAACTGACCGTCCGGATGACGCGGGCGACGCAACTGACCGTCCGGATGACGCGGGCGACGGTGGCGACGCCGGTTCCCCGCTCGTCGACCGATGGATCGCGCTCGACCGGGGCTGGCAAGCGCTGGTGCTCGGACTCGGGATCGTCGGCGTCCATCCCGTCGTCGAACTGCTCGGGCGGATGGAACGGCTCGGGATCCCGACCGTCTGATGACGGTCGTCGCCGCCGTGAGACCCTACGTTCCCGGCCTCGCGCTCCTCGGCGGGGGCGCGGTTCTCGCCGCCGTGATCGGTGGGGCGGTCGACGCGCTCTCGCCGCTCGTCGTCGCCGTCGTGGTCGGCGCGGTCGTCGGCAACACCGTCGGGACACCCGACGCGGCCGAACCCGGGGTCGACGTCGACACGCTGTTCTTGGAGACCGGGATCGTCCTCCTCGGCGAGGAGGTCGTCGTCGAGGAGTTCCTCCCCACCGGACCGACCGTCCTCGGACTCGTGCTCGTGACGGTGGCGGGCGGGCTGGTCCTCGCGGAGGGGGTAGCCCGGCTGTTGTTTCGGGTGGGAACGCCGACCTCGTCGCTGTTGGCGGCCGGCGCGAGCATCTGTGGCGTCTCAGCCGTCGTCGCTATCGGCCGCGTCCTCGACGCGCGCGGGTCGGCGATCACCCTCGCGGCCGGAACCGTCCTCCTCTTCGACGCCGTCACGCTCGTCGCCTTCCCGCTCGCCGGGGAGTGGCTGGGGCTCTCCAGCCGGCAGTTCGGCGTCTGGGCGGGCGTGAGTATGTTCT
>NZ_JBHSWW010000210.1:0-4448 GCF_042661865.1 Halorubrum tibetense | reverse complement strand
GGGGACTGCCCCGGCCGACGGAGGCGAGACCGACGACGCCGGGGGCTGCCCGGGTAAGTCGATCGGAGTTGCGCTGTTGCTGGTCGGACTGCTCGCGGCGGCCGGGTTCGCGGTCGCCCGCCTGCTGGGCGACGACCTCGAGGACGCGACCGAACTGGACGGCCTCGCAGAATAAGCCGGACGACTCGTAGCGCGACCGACACAAGGGACTTGAGGTCGGCACGCCTGTGATCCGTATGGACCTCCTCCGAAGCATTCGCGCGGTCTCCGAGGCGTCCGGGACCGGCGTGATCGACTGGGCGAAAGCGGGCGAGGCGGCGAAAGCGAGCACCGATCCCGGAGCGCTCGACCTGACGCCCGCCGAGCGTCGGGGGTACGCCGCTGACGTCCAGGACGCGCGGGCCCGACTTCGAGCGGTCGCCGGCGTCGAGTTCGATGTCCCCGACACGATAGAGGTACAGAACCGTCACCACTGGATCGACGCGAACCTCGCGACGTTCCACAACGTCATGGGTCCGGTTGAAGCGGCCACGAACGCACGACTCCCCGACCTCTCGCGGGTCGTAAACACCGGGTCGATGGCGTTCACCCTCGGTTTCCTCGCGCGCAACGTGCTCGGCCAGTACGACCCGCTCCTGCTCGCGGACGACGCGGACGCCGACCACGGGCTCTACTTCGTCCATCCGAACGTCGTCGCCGTCGCCGCCGAACTCGACGTCGCATACCCGCGGTTCCGTCGGTGGATCGCCTTCCATGAGGTGACGCACGCGGCCGAGTTCGGCGCGGCACCGTGGCTCTCGGGGTATTTGGAATCGCGCGTGGAACGCGGCGTCGACGAGCTGGTCGCCGGGGGGCTCGACCGCACGGCCTTTTCGGAGCTACAGACCGCGATGACCGCCGTCGAGGGGTACGCCGAGCTGCTGATGGACCGCGCGTTCGACGAGGAGTACGCCGACCTCCGTCGAAAGCTCGACGCGCGCCGCGGGGGTGGGGGGCCGGTCCGGCAGATCGCCAGCCGCCTCCTCGGACTCGGACTCAAACGGCAGCAGTACGAGCGCGGCGCGACCTTCTTCGAGCGTGTCGCCGACGAACGGGGGGTAGAAGCCGCGAGCGTGGTGTGGGAGCGCCCCGAGTACCTCCCCACGAGCGGCGAGATCGACGACCCTGGCGCGTGGATCCGGCGGGTTAACCCGTAAACGAGTGGTCCCACGCCTCCCGTCCGGCACCCGCTTGCCAGTCAGCCACGGCACCGATCGGCTTCGGCGTTTCGCGGGGCGTCCGGCGGTGGATTTAGACCGCCGGCACCCGTACGGATCGTATGAAACTCACCGGGCCTTGGGATCGGGACACCGTTGACCGATTCCTCGCTGACGCCCGGATCCCGGTCCGGATCGGCTGTCGAACCCCGGCCGATGACCCGTGGTTGGTGTCGCTGTGGTTCGAGTGGGACGGCGCGGTCCACTGTGCGACCGGCGCGAACGCCGACATCGTGACGTTCCTCCGATCCGACGACCACGTCTCCTTCGAGGTGTCAACGAACGATCCGCCTTATAAAGGCGTTCGCGGGCGCGGGAGGGCGACCGTGAGTCCGGACCCCGACAAGCGGTACCTCCGGTCGCTCATGGATCGATACCTCGGCGGCACCGACAACGACCTCGGCGACCGGCTCCTGCGCCCGGAACGCGAGGAGGTCCACGTGCGGATCGAGCCGGAACGGCTGCACTCGTGGGACTACTCCGCGCGGATGCCCGCGGGAACCGACTCGGACGACAACGCGGACGTGAACTGAGACACGAACCCGGACGTGGAATAAGCCGCGGCGCCCCGGCTCACCGGCCGAGCTCGGTGATATCCTCGATCGCCACCCGATCCGGGACGACGGCGAGCGCCGCGGGATCCCAGTCTGCGTGGCCAAGCGTCACCGCCGTGTCGGGGTTCGCTTCCACGAGTCGGGAAACGCCCTCGGCCGCCGCGAGTTGGGCCGCGCAGTCGGTCCGTTCCGGCGTCTCGGCGGTGAGCGGGTACGTCTCCGAGAGCGCCCGCGGGAACGGACCGAACGGCGGTTTCACGCGCCACACCGCGTCGTAGTCGTGACTCGACGGTGGCTTCGACTCCGTGAGGAGCAGGGTTTCGGGCACGGTGAGCCGGGCGATCCGGTCGTGATGTCTGGACACCTCGGGCCGCCGGGCCGACTCGTGGGAAGTATAGAAAAACGTCCCCTTCGAGACGGGATCGGTCGCTTCGAGCTGATCGGCGTGGTCGAGCAACGCCCGGTACCCGTCGAGCATCGCCGGGTGCCCGCGTGCGCGGCGCTCGACGAGCTCCAGCAACGTTCCGGACCGGATCGCCTCCTTGATCCGACGGATCTCCTCGAACGTGACGTGGAGGTTGTGTTTGGCGAGCAGCCGCTCCGCCTCGTCGTCCCCGGCCGCACGCAGGTCGGCCGGCGTGTGCTCGACACACACCGGACACGAACAGGGGAAGTGGCTCATCTCCGCGAGGTGATCCGTTCCCGAGACGGTGAGATACCGGCCGTCCCGCGCCATCAGCGCGTACGCCGCGGAGTCGAACAGGTCACACCCCATGGCGACGGCGAGCGCCAACATCATCGGATGGCCAGCGCCGAACAGGTGCACCGGACAGTCGGGGTCGAGCCCCCGTTTCGCCGCGGTCACCGCCTCGACGACGTCGGCGTATCGGTAGGCGTTGAGCAACGGCACCATCGCCCCCACCGGGAACACGTCGAGGTCGGTCCCCGCCGCGTGTCGGCCCGCTTGTTCTCGGAGGTCCGTGTACGTCGACCCCTGGACCGGCGCGTTGACCAGCATATCTCCCGTATCGGCCGCTACCGCGTCCGCGAGTGCGGTCCGGGTCGTTTCGAGGTCGCGCTCGGCCCGCTCCCGGTCCGCGTCCGGGGGGGTCGGCACGTCGACCGGCGTTGCGATGTCGCTCCCGATCCGGCGCTGGAACTCGAGGATCTCCGCCGTCGTCACGTCGATGTCGCCGTACTCCGCCAGCTGGAACGAGCCGGAGTCGGTCATGATCGCGCCGTCGAACCCGAGGAACTCGTGGAGCCCGTCGGACAGCACCCGGTCGCGTATCCGGTCGGTGCTCCGGATGATATAGGAGTTGGTGATCAACAGTTCCGCGCCGAACGTCTCACGGATCCGCCGCGGCTCGATCGTGAGCACGTTGGGGTTGACGACCGGCAACAGCGCCGGCGTCTCGACGGTGACGCCCGCGCGGGGAACCGTCAGCCGGCCGATCCGGCCGGCCGCGTCGTGGTCCCGAACCTCGAAGTGATCGCGCATACGCGGACTGCGGGAAGCCGGGCGGTAAGGGTTGCGTTCGCTCGGGGGCTACAGCCCGGTCGGATGACTCACGTACGTCGTCTCCACGTCCCAGTCGTTCGCGAGCGACCGCAGCGACCGGACGCCGAACGTCTCGGTCGCGTAGTGGCCGGCCAGATACACCGTCACGCCCGCTTCGCGCGCGTCGTGGTACACCTGCTGTTTCCCCTCCCCGGTGATCAGCGCGTCCGCGCCCGCCTCGACCGCCTCGTCGAGCCAGTCCGTCCCGGAACCGGTGACCACCGCGACTCGCTCGATCCGATCGGGACCGAACGCCAGCACGCGAGTTCCACTCCCTGCCTCGGCACCGTCGAAACCGTCGAGTCGCTCGCGGATCGCGTCCGTCGGGAGGGGTTCGTGCGTCTCGCCCATCGTGCCGATCGTCACCGGTCCGATCGTCCCGAACGGCTCCCGCTCCGAGAGCCCGACGGCGTCCGCGACGCCGGCCGCGTTGCCGAGCGTCGCGTGTCCGTCGAGCGGCAG
The DNA here is from genome assembly GCF_042661865.1 of Halorubrum tibetense. Lineage (GTDB taxonomy): Archaea > Halobacteriota > Halobacteria > Halobacteriales > Haloferacaceae > Halorubrum > Halorubrum tibetense. The sequence continues at coordinate 615 of NZ_JBHSWW010000210.1, read as the reverse complement.
GTGTGAGACGTACAACGCCATGTCGTGCTCGACGAGCGCCGCGATCCGGTCGTACGTCTGTCCCGTGACGTGTTCGATACCGCCCCACGAGACGCCGTGATGGGTGACGAGGAGATCCGCGCCGGCGTCGGCTGCCGCGTCGATCGTCGCCGTCGCCGCGTCGACCGCGAACGCCACGTGGTCGACCGTGCGCTCGGGAGTGGTTCCGTCACCACCCGGACCGACCTGTAACCCGTTCGCGCTCGCGTCGACATCGGCGTACGCCTCGGTTTCGAGCTCATCGTCCAACCGGTCGACGACGGCGTGTAACTCCATGGGTCGCCGTACGGTCGGCGGTAGGAAAGGGATCCGGTCAGTCGGCGAGACGGGTGGATCGGTCAGTCGTCGACTTCCTCGGTGGAGAAGTCGGTGGCGGCGTCGAACGGCGCACCGGGGGGTGCGTCTGCGGGTGCGTCAGCCGACATCGGCCCGGTCCCGTCCTCGCCGGGGATTTCCGGGGGCGCGTCGAACTCGGGGTCGAACAGGTGCAGCGCGGTCCGTATCGTCTCCCAGTCGTCCTCGCCGGCGGCGTCCCGAAGCGACCGGGTGGGCGCGGCGAGCAGCTGGCCGACGAGC
>NZ_JBHSWW010000209.1:0-4486 GCF_042661865.1 Halorubrum tibetense | reverse complement strand
CCGCGTCGACGTGAAGCGTCCCCTCGGACCGTTCCCCGGCGTCCTTCCGGCTCGCCACCAGCGCACCGACGACCGCGCCCGTGCGCTCGAACCGCGCCACGAACACGTCGCCGGCGTCGATCCGGTCGGCAACCTGCTCCGCGTCCGTCTCCAGCATCGCGGCGTCGAGCACGCGGAGGACATCGATCCGGTCCGTACTGATCGCGCGCTCGACCGTGAACGGCCCGTTCACGCCGTGCCACCCTGTATGAGCCGGAGCAGTCTGACCCGGTCGGCGTCGACCCGACTATCCCCGGGAACCGGCGAGCCGTCCACGAGCACCGACGCCTCTTGCGGGTGATAGCCGGCGGCGCGGATCAGGTCGGCGTACGTCGCGTCGTCGTCGACGGTGCACCGCTGCTCCCCCTCGCCGACGACGTCGACCGTCACGTTCATACGTCGCGTACGGCGGTCGCCGAGGTTAAACACACGGTCCGGTCGGTCACGGCGGGGGACGACGACGGGTGAGAGCTCACCCCGCCGTCGTCGTGTCCCGGCGCACGTTTCACTTCCAGAGGAGCCAGCCGACGGCACCGACGGTGACGACGGCCACGAGGGATCCCGCCCGCGGCACCGCGCCGGTCCACGCGTCGACGAGGAGCACGCCCAGGGTAGCGGCGACGGCGAGGAGGATCGTTCGTACGTCGGTCGCCAGCTCGGCCTCGCGCTCGGGCGGCAGCTCGCCGTCGTAGCCGGCGACGAGGTCGACCCGACCGCGGTTCCCGATGAGCCACGCGAACCCGAGGACGTGGAGGAGAGCGACACCGATAAGGAGGGTTTCGGCGAACGGCATGCCCGCCGTTTTGCCAGGGACCGAAATAAGGGTACTGTCGGAACGGAGGCCTGTGGTACGGAACCCGAGCTCGGCGCGGGTTACTCGTCCAACCGCTCGCGGAGCAGCCCGTTCACTTGGCCGGGGTCAGCGCTCCCGCCGGTCGCCTGCATCACCTGTCCGACGAGGAAGTTGATCGCCCCCTCGTCGCCGTCGTGGTAGTCGGCGACCGCGTCGGGGTTGTCGTCGATCGCGGCGCTGACCGCGGCCGCGACCTCGTCGCCTTCGGCCTTCCCGAGTCCCTCGCGATCGATGATCGCCTCGGGGTCGTCGCCCGCGTCGAGCATCTCGCGAAGGACGACCTCCTCGGCGTTTTTCACCGTCAGCTCCTCCGCGTCGACGAGCGCGATCAGGCGTTTGAACTCGTCGAGGCGGTCCGCGACGTCCGCGATCGCCATCTCCCGGTAGTTGAGCTCGCCGAGCAGGTTGTCGGCCACCCACGTCGCCGCCAGATCGGGGTCGAACTCGCCGGCGACGTCCTCGAAGAAGTCGGCCACCGCCTTCGTGGAAGTGAGCTTCGAGGCCGCCTCACCGTCGAGCCCGTACTCCTCGCGGAAGCGCTCGCGGCGGGCGTCGGGCAGCTCGGGGATCCGGATCGACTCCTTCCAGTCGGCCACTTCCAGCGCGGGGAGGTCGGCCTCGCGGAAGTAGCGGTAGTCCTTCTCGGCCTCCTTCGAGCGCATCGAGACGGTGACGCCGCGCCCCTCGTCCCAGTGACGGGTCTCCTGTTCGATCTCGCGCCCCCGTCGGAGGACGTTGCGCTGGCGGGTGATCTCGTACGCGAGCGCCTTCTCCGCACCCTTGTGACTGGAGATGTTCTTCACTTCCGCGCGGTTCGCGTCGGCGAGGACGGTCTCGGGAACCGACCCGTCGTCAGCCATCTCGTCGGCTGGGACCAGTGAGACGTTGGCGTCCACCCGTAGGCTACCGTCGCGCGTCGCGTCGAAGACGCCGAGGTACTCCAGTACCTCCTCCAGTTTCGCGAGGAACGCCCGGGTTTCGGCGGGCGAGCGGAAGTCCGGTTCGGTGACGACCTCCAGGAGCGGCGTTCCCGCGCGGTTGTAGTTCACGAGGGTGTGTGTCGCCGACTCGATGGAGCCGCCGGCGTGCTGGATGCTGCCGGGATCCTCCTCCAGATGCGCGCGAGTGATCCCGATCGTCCGCCGCTCGCCGTCGACCGACACCTCCAGCTCGCCGCCGGCACAGATCGGGGCGTCGTACTGGGTGAGCTGGAAGTTCTTCGGGAGGTCGGGGTAGTAGTAGTTCTTCCGGTGGAACGTGGTCGTCTCGGGGATGTCGGCGTCGATCGCTTTCCCGACCTTTACCGCGGCCTCGACGGCGGCCTCGTTGAGGACGGGTAGCGCGCCCGGCAGCCCGAGACAGGTCGGGCACGTGCGCGTGTTCGGCTCCTCCTCGTCGGCGGGCTCCGTCGAACAGCCACAGAACACCTTCGTGTCGGTTTCGAGCTGGACGTGGACCTCCAGCCCGATCACGACCGCGGTCTCCTCGGTCGCGGTCTGCGTACTCATTACCGACCCGTTGCGCGCGGGCCACCTAAATCGTGTCGGGAGCCGTCGCTCACCGTATCCGGGTTACAGATAGTCGCCGAGCAGCGGCTCGACCCGATCGCGGGTGTCCGCCGGGATCGCCTCGGTCGGCGTGTTGACCGTCCCTTCGAGCGCCGAGTGCGCGGCACACGTGTGGTCCTCCGGCAGCGTCCGGATCGCCTCCTCGACGGCGGCCTTGATCGCCTCTTGGTTCCGCTCCGCGTTCTCCAACACTTCCTCGAGGGTGACCTCGCTGTCCGTCTTCCAGACGTCGTAGTCGGTGACGCCGGCGATCGTCGCGTAGGCGATCTCCGCCTCCCGCGCGAGCTTCGCCTCGGGGATCGCGGTCATGCCGACCAGGTCCCACCCCTGCGCCTTGTAGAACTCCGACTCGGCACGCGTCGAGTACTGCGGCCCCTCGATACAGACGTAGGTGCCGCCCTTGACGACCTTCGTGCCGCCGTCCGTGTCGCCGTCGCGCTCGTCGTCGTCGCCCACGGCCGACTCCGCGGCTTCGGTGAGGTGATCGACCAGTTCCGGACTGTATGGGTCCGCGAACGGCTGATGGACGACGACGCCGTCCCCGTAAAACGAGAGGTCGCGACCCTTCGTTCGGTCGTATATCTGATCGGGGACGACGAGCGTCCCGGGAGGCAGCTCCTCCTTGAGGCTCCCGACCGCGTTCGACGCGAACACGTGGGTGACGCCGGCCTTTTTTAAGGCGTACATGTTGGCGCGGTACGGGAGGTCCGTCGGGGAGACGCCGTGGTTCGACCCGTGCCGCGGGAGGAACGCTACCTCGCGGCCGGTGTCGCCGAATTCGCCGATCGTGACCGCGTCGCTCGGCTCGCCGTAGGGCGTGTCGAACTCGACCTCGCGAACGTCGTTCAAGGGGAGCGCGTCGTAGATCCCGCTGCCGCCGATGAAGCCGATAGTGCTCATACCTCAACCTCGGCCGCTCGCTACTTATAAGGCGTGAACCGCCGCGCGCGTCCCGGCGGCGCGCGCCGCGAACGGTGACCGGATTACGCCGACATCGCCGTCTCCGCTTCGATCTCGGCCTCGATGAGGTCCCTCGTGTTCTCCAAGTGGGCCCTGAGCTGCCGTTCGTTGTACCGCCCCGCCACCGGCTCCAAGAGGCGACCGAGCAGCGAGTCTCCCATCTCGTACTCCGCCCGGTGTACGATCCGGGTCCCGTCCCCGACCGCGACGTAGCGGTTGCGCGTCTCGCCGTGCATCCCGTCGCCGTCGACCGTGACCGCGATCTCCGCGCCGGGTTCGACGACGGTCAGTTCTATCTCCACCTCCGTCGAGATCCCGAGCAGCTTGTACGTTGCGCGCATTTTCGACCCGGTCTCGGTCTCGCTCAGCACCTCGAAATCGCGCAGACCGGCCATCGTCCGCGGCCAGTTCTCGGGGGTGCTGTCGAACGCGAAGACGCGTTCGACGGGCGCTGCGATCTCGATCTCGTACTCGAATGTTGTCATATTACTCAACTCGGTCGTCGAACCGAACGATACGGTCGCTGCCGGAACGGTCCCGGGGCGGTCGGCTCAGTCGACTCAGTTATATAGGGGTCCTGCGGTATTAAAACGGCGTTCACGGCGTCGAGAACGTCTGTGCTCGGAGAACACGCACGGTGTGGGTCACAACAGCCAGCGGACCGCCCCCAGCGCGAGCGCGCTCACGACGAGCAGGTGGACGAGCACGACGCCGACGGCGGCAGCGCCGACCCCGCGCAGCTGTCGGAGCCGGATCGACAGCCCGAGGCCGACGAACGCGAGGGTGAACAGCGCGTCGGAGACCAGCCCGATCGAGTCGAGCGCGGCCGTCGACAGCAGGCCGCTGTTCGCGACCGCGGCCACGACGAGAAAGCCGAACAGGAACTTCGGGAACTCCGTCCACAGCCGTCGAACACCGGGTTCGGTCGCCGAACTGGCCGTGTACGCGAGCGAGTACGCGATCGCGACGCCGCCCAAAAGCGCGTTGCGCGCGAGCTTCGTGACGGTCGCCCACTGGCCGGCCTCCGGCGAGTGGGCGAACCCCGCGGCCGCGACGGGCCCCGTCG
>NZ_JBHSWW010000208.1:0-4492 GCF_042661865.1 Halorubrum tibetense | reverse complement strand
GAGGGAGGCGGCGCTAACGGGGACACAGCGGGGTCCGCGGACACGTCGACGCCGACCGACGAGCCCGGGGGGCTGGGCCTCTCGGGGGTCGCCGGACTCGTGCTCCTGCTCGTCGTCGTGACCGTGGCGGTTCCAGTCGTCCGGCGGATCGGCGGGTCGTGACGCTTAGCCCCGTCAGGTTATCGGATATGGTACTTTGGGCCGTAGGGATTTACCCCGGCATCGCCGAGTCTCGTCCGTGACGACCGTCTCGACCCGAACGGGTACTGGTCGGGAGCGGGCCTCGCTCCGATCGGCCCTGTTCGCACACGCACGAGCGTCCGATCTGGTGCCGTTAGCCGCGGTGCCCGTCCTCCTCCTCGCGGTGTTTACCCTCCCGGAGGCGACCCGTCGCTCGCTCGCGTTCGCCTACACGGAGCCGACGCTTCTCACGGCGTTCACCGCACATTACGTTCATCTCCGAGTCGAACACCTCGCCGGGAACCTCGTCGCCTACGTGCTGCTCGCAGGGATCGGCTACCTGTTGGCGACGGCCGGCCGACAGCGTCGGCTCTTCTTCACCGCCTTCGCGACGTTCTGTCTCGTCCTCCCGGTCGCGCTCTCCGCGCTCAACCTCGCGGTTCCGCGAAACGCGGTCGGGTTCGGCTTCTCCGGCGTCAACATGGCCTTCGCCGGACTACTGCCGCTGCTGCTCGCCGCCTTCGCCCGCGAGCACCTCCCGACGAGCCGGGCCGACCCGGACTCGACCGTCGTCGCGTCGCTGTCCGACTCCGTCCCGGTACGCCTCCTCCCGCCGGTGTTCCTCGTATCGGTCGGGTGGATGGGCGCCCTGGCGATCCCGACCGGCTTAGACGTCGCGGGGACCGCTGGCCCCGCCGTCGCCCTGGTCGGAGGAGGGTGGCTGCTCTGGACGATCACGTCGGTGGCACCCGGCGGTCTCCGGTCGCTCGCGGGGGTGCCGCGTCGGCTCATCGGCACGCCCGGGTACGGCGACCTGTTCGTGGTGGGTGTCGTCCTCGCGGTCGCGTATCCGGTCGCCGGGTTCCCGGCGGACCCGACCGGAGACGGCCGCGTCCTCAACCTGTACGTCCATCTGCTCGGGTACGCGCTCGCCTTTATCGGCCCGTACGTCCTCGTCGCTTTCGGGGCGTTCGACGATCCGGAGGCGGAGTCACGTGACGTCGCCGGATCGCGCGATGCGGCGTAGCCGTCTCGTGGCGACGCGCCGTCCCGTCCGCCCACAGCAGCCCGGTCTGCTCACAACGGTCCCGCCCGCCGCGCGACACCGACTCCACACCGGTGCCGTGATCCGCGAGCTTATTACGCGTCGTGATGACTCTCCTGCAGAGAGCGATTGATTACTGGTTGACACATGTCTCCTCGACGCGCCCTCTCGGTGTTCGCCCAGGCGGCGGTCGTCGTGATCGTCGTCTCGCTCGTCGTCGGGCAGTACCTCGGACAGCCCGTCCTCCTGAGCTTCGTCGAAACCGGGAGCATGGTACCCACGCTCGACCCCGGCGACGGGTTCATCGCGATCCCGGCACCGCTGGCGGGCGGCATCGGCACCGGTGACGTCGTGACGTTCGACGCCCAAGAGATCGAGGGCGGCGGCCTGACGACCCACCGCGTCGTCGAGGAAACCGAGCGGGGGTACGTTACGCAGGGGGACGCCAACCCGTTCACCGACCAGGACGGCGGCGAGCCGATCGTCCAGGACGCGGACATCGTCGCCAAGGCGTTCACGGTCGGCGGGTCGGTCGTCGTGATACCCCACCTCGGAACCGTGGCGATGGCGTTCCAGTCGACCTTGGAGAGCGTCCAGACCTGGCTGGCGGTGACGTTCGGAACCCGCTCGTTCCAGGGGACACAGGGGCTCGCGTACATCCTGTTCGGCCTCTCGATCGTCGCGTACGCGGCCGACTGGTACCTCACGAGTGGAACCCGGGACCGGCCCGACCGCGACCGGTCGCGTGACGACGGCACGTCGGTGGTGTTCGTCCTCGGCGTCCTCGCGCTCGTATTGATGGCCACGGCGACCGCCGCGATGGTTGTCCCCGCCGGAACCCAAGAGTACGGCGTCGTCAGCGCGGACTTCGAGTCCGACAACCCGACCGTGATCGAGCGTGGAGCCAGCGAGGAGCTGGAGTACGTCGTCCCGAACGCCGGACTCGTCCCGGTTCAGGCGTACGTCACGCCCGCCAGCCCCGGGGTCGACGTCAACCCGGAACGCGTCGCCCTCGGCGGGCGCGACGAGGCGTCGACCACGGTGACGCTCACCGCGCCCGACGAGACGGGCTACTACCGCCTGTTCGTCGAGGAACACCGATACCTCGCGGTGTTACCTCCGACAGTCATCGACGAGCTCTACGAGGTTCACCCGTGGACGCCGCTGGTGGCGATCAACGGCCTCCTCGGCGGCGGGATCATCCTCGCGGGACTGCTGTTGTTGCGCGGCGAGCCGGCGCGAATACGGAGCCGCACGTCCCGCCGGAAGACCCCCTTCTATCGACGACTGCTACGCGAACTCTACAGGTGACCACATGAGCACACAGTCAGACCCCGACGAAACACGGATCCGCCTCCGAGCAGTCCTAGACGCACAGTTCACGCTACTTCTCGTCGGCTGTCTCGTCCTCGCCGCGGCGGGCGGCTTCCTCGTGTACGGCACCTACGTCGACCCCGGCACTGAGGAGGAGACCAGGACCGTCTCGTCGTGGACCGTCGACAGCGAATACGTCCACGCCGCCGAGGTGACGGCGGAGAACCCGGTCTTCGAGGTGGGTTCGACGCTCGAGAACCGCGAGACGTACTTCAGCCGGATCGCACCCCAACTCGACGTCGCGGCGGAGGCATCCTACACCGCCGAGCAGTCGGAAAACGTCCGGATCGACGTGGAATCCGAGCTCGTGATCCGGAACGTCGGCGACGGCGTCGAGTACTGGGAGGAGCGCGAGACGCTCGCGGAGACGACCGTCGAGGACGTCGAACCCGGCGAGACGGTCGGGGCCGAGTTCACGCTAGACAGCGCCGCGATCGACCAACAGGCGTCCGATATCGAGGAGGAGCTGGGTGCCTCACCCGGACAGACGGAGACGGAGGTCGTCACCACGGTCGAGCTTGAGGGGACGCTCAACGGCGAGGCGGCCACCTACACGCGGTCGATGGAGTTCGGGATCGATCACGGCGGCGACACGTACACGGTCAGCGATCCGGGTCCCCAGTCGGACACGACCCCCCAGGAAGTGACCGAGACCGTCGAACGGACGTACGGCCCGCTACGATCGATCGGCGCGCCACTCCTGCTCGTGATCGGCGTCGTCGCCGGCGCGGGGCTCTCGTACGCCCGGTACGAGGGACGCCTGGCGGTGAGCGACGCCGAGCGAGCGTACCTCTCGTACCGCGACGACCGCTCGGAGTTCGACGAGTGGATCACGCGGATCCGACTCCCGCCGGCGGCCCACGACCGACCTGTCGCGTACGCCGACAGCCTCCGGGACCTCGTCGACTTCGCCATCGACAACGACACCGGCGTCGTGGAGGACCCCGACACCGGCGCGTTCCACGCCGTGACCGGCGAGTTCGTCTACACGTATCGACGACCCGACCCGCCGGTCCATCGATCCACCGAGGAGGACCCCGCCGGTCCCGACGCGGACGCCGCCGAGGACGGGGTCGGCGTCGACGCCGACCCGCTCGACGACGGAGAAGGGTCGACGGTCGACACGGCGGACATCGGCACGTCAGTCGCCGATAAGAACGTAGGGGCCGACGACGAGGGCGATGACGGCGAGCGGTCCGACGAGGAGGCGAACGGCGATGGAGGCCCGGATCCGTTCGCGATGGGTCCTACCGAGACGGCCGAGCGCGACACGGACGGCGACGACAGCACGGACAGTCCCGAGACGAACGGTTGATAAACGGAGACCGCGGACGGCCGGTGGCTGGCGAGGATCAGGCGACCGGTTCGTAGCCGGCCTCCTCGACGGCGGCCGCGAGCGCGTCGTGGTCGGCGTCCCCTTCGACCGTCGCGGTTCCCGCCTCGTGGTCGGCGGTCGCCGTCTCCACGCCCGGCACCGCCGAGAGCGCTTCCACGACGTTCTCCTCACAGCCGCCACACGCCATTCCCTCGATCTCGATGGTCGTCATAGATCGGATATCGGTCGCCACGGATAACTCGGTTTCCCCTCCGGCAGGACGCTTTTTGTCGCGGCGCGACGAGGTCCGACCATGCGCACGCTCGACGAGACGGACCGGGAGATCCTGCGGCTCCTGTTGGCGGACGCCAGACGGCCGTTTAGCGACATCGCCGAACGGGTCGACCTCTCCGCGCCGGCGGTGTCGGACCGCGTCGACCGGCTTCGCGAGGCGGGCGTCATCGAGGGGTTCACGCTGCGTGTCGACGCGGACGGGCTCTCAACCGGGGTGGAAGCGCTCGTCACGCTGGATGTCGCGCCCGCCGACGCCGAGAGCGCGTACGAGGCGATGGCGGGCC
>NZ_JBHSWW010000207.1:0-4519 GCF_042661865.1 Halorubrum tibetense | reverse complement strand
CGGACCTCGCGGCCCAGCTCGCCGCCAACCGCCGAGCGGACGAGCGGGTCGCGGCGCTGATCGACGACTACGGTCGCGACCGGATCGAACGCGGCTTCGACGCGGTGATCGGCTACTCCCGCGACCGGATGACCGCCGCCATCGACGACCTCCCGGACGGGACGTACGAGGCCGCAGACGTACTGGAGGGGGACGGCGTCACGGAGGCGGACGTCCCGATCCGGACCGCCGTCACCGTCGATGGCGGGTCGCTTACGGTCGACTTCGCGGGCACTGCCGACCAGGTGGCGGGGAACCTGAACGCGCCGCTCGCGGTGGCGAAGAGCGCGGTGTACTTCGTCGTTCGCTGCGTGACGGACCCGGAGATACCGCCGAACCACGGCTGTTACGAGCCGGTGACGGTTCGCGTCCCGGAGGGCTCCCTGCTGGACCCGAACCCGCCGGCTGCCGTCGTCGGGGGGAACGTCGAGACGAGCCAGCGCGTCACCGACGTCGTCCTCGCGGCGTTCGCCGAGGCCGTCCCCGACCGCGTCGCCGCCGGGAGCCAGGGAACGATGAACAACCTCACGATCGGGAGTCGCGGGGGCGGAAGCGGCGGGACGGCCGATCGAGGGAACGGCGACGCGTCCGGCCCCTTCACCTACTACGAGACGATCGGCGGCGGGTTCGGCGGTCGACCGGGCGCCGACGGGATGGACGGCGTTCAGGTCGGGATGACGAACACGCTCAACACGCCCGTCGAGGCGCTCGAAGCCGCCTACCCGCTCGAAGTCGAGCGGTACGCTTTCCGCCCCGGAAGCGGCGGCGCGGGGCGACACCGCGGCGGGCTCGGGCTCGAACGCTCGGTTCGAACCCTCGTCGACGCCACCGTCTCGCTGCTCACCGAGCGGCGGAGACACCCCCCGGCGGGGCTTGCGGGCGGAGACTCGGGCGCTCGCGGCGAGAACCTGATCGACGGTGAACCGGTCCCGGCGAAGACGACCCGCGACGTCCCCGCCGGAACGACGGTAACGGTCCGAACGCCGGGCGGCGGTGGGTACGGCGATCCCGCCGACCGCGACCCGGACGCGACGGCCGCGGACCGTGACGACGGGAAACTCGAGGAGTGACCCGACGACGGACCCGTGCCACCCGTTCCGTCGACGCGACGCTCCCTTGGACGCGCCGGCCCGCGTGATCCGATGGTTAACCCGTTCGCGCGCCGTACGGCGAGCGATGACTGGCCTCCAGTATCTCTCCTGTGAGCGCTGTTCGACCGTCTACGCCCGTCCGGTCGGCTACGACGTCGACACGGATGTCCGGTGTTCGGAGTGCGGATCGGGACGGCTCGTGGACGTCTCCAACCGCCTCGACGACGAACCGTACTTCACTTCGGCTCTGCGATAACGACTCCCGGTCCGAGGCTCCGTTCCCGGCACCCTGTCCCACCCGGCGGCTCCCGGCGCGATCACGCCTCGTGATCCCGACTCCGCCGCTTCCCGAGGTGTGGCCGCATCGCCGACTCCAGCGTCCCGCGGTCCTGTGCGCCGACGAACCGGTCGACCGCCTCCCCGTTCGCGTACACGAGGAACGTCGGGACGCCCCGTGCGCCTAGCTGCTGTGCGAGCCCGGGGTGTGCGTCGACGTCGACTTTCGCGACCGCGGCGTCGGTCTCGCTCGCGACGGTCTCTACCGTCGGCTCCATCATCTGACACGGGCCACACCAGTCGGCGTAACAGTCGACGAGCACGACCTCGTGCTCGGATACGACTCGCTGGAACTCCTCGGTGCCCCTGATCTCGACCGGCTCGTCGGGGGTCGATCCGTCGTCCGTCGAACCCGACCCGCTGTTGCCCGTCTTTCCGGACACAGCGCCGTCGTCGGCGAGTCGTTCGCGTAGCTCCTCGCGTTTCCGCTCTCGGATCCGCTCCCGCTCGCTTTCTGCCGCGTCACTCATGCGATAGTATTGTGGATATTCAGCAATATAGTTTGCGGGGGTGACGCGGCCGCATCGCTATCGCGGTCGACTGGCTCGGTCGGCTTCGATACGTCTAGTCGGCTTCGACCGGGGGTGCGACCGGCTCGACTCGCACCGCCGAGTGTTTGTACTCGGGGATCTCGGCGACCGGGTCGAGCGCGTCGCCGGCGAGCGTGTTGACGAGTGGCTCCGCGTAGTGGAACGTACAGAACACGACGCCCCGGCGGACGGCGGTCGTCACGTCGGCCGTGACCGTCACCTCACCCCGCTCGTTCGCGACCGACACCGTGTCGCCGTCCTCGATCCCCCGGTCATCGGCGTCGTCCGGGTGGATCTGCAGGACGTCCTCCCCCCGCATCGCCATCAGGCGGTCGGACCGGCGGGTAAGCGCTCCGCTGTTGAAGTGCTGTAGTACTCGACCGGTGGTGAGCGTCAGCTCGCCCGTATCGAGGGTGTCCGCCGGCGGGGTCGGGTCGACCGCCGAAAGCGGCGCGGTTCGCTCCCCCGTGGCGAACGTCTCCGTGTGTAACACGTCGGTCCCCGCCTCGGCGTCGACCGGGAACGGCCAGCGTTGATACCCGTCGCCGATCCCGTCGTAGCTCATCCCGGCGTAGATCGGTGCCACTCGCGTCAGCTCCTCGAACACGGCCTCCGGACCGTCGTACTCGAACTCCTCGGGGACGTCGGTGAGTCGCCGACCGATCGCGGTCAGGATGTCCAAGTCGCGACGCGCGTTCCCCGGAAGGGTCGCGTTCGGTCGCATCCGCATCACCCGTCGGTCGGTGTTCGTGACGGTTCCAGCCTTCTCTGCCCACGAGCTCGCCGGTAACACCACGTCGGCGTGTGCGGCCGTCTCCGTCTCGAAGAGGTCGATGACGACACAGAAATCGAGCTCGTCGAACGCCGACGCGACCGCGGTCGCGTTCGGCTCCGTCACCGCCGGGTTCTCGCCGAAGACGACCGCCCCGTGGACGTCCTCGCCGAACCGGTGGGTCGCGGTCACTTCCGTGAGCCCGGGTTCTGCCGGCGGCTCGACTCCCCACTCGTCAGCGACACGCGCCCGGGCGTCCGGGTCGGTCACCGGCTCGTACCCCGGAAGGACTCCCGGAAGCGCGCCGACGTCGCTCGCGCCTTGGACGTTGTTCTGTCCGCGGAGCGGGTTGACGCCGGTCCCACGCCGTCCGATGTTCCCCGTCAAGAGGGCTAGGTTAAGCAGCGCGTGGACGTTGTCGGTCCCACACCGGTGTTGGCTCGTTCCCATCCCCGTGATCACCGCGCCGCGGTCCGCTTCTCCGAACAGCCGTGCGGCCTCGCGGATCGCTTCCGGGTCGACCCCGGCCGCACGGGCGTTCGCCTCGACGTCGACCGACGCGAGATGCTCTCGGAACGCGTCGACACCCGTGACCCGCTCCGCGAGGAACGCGTCGTCGACGAGCTCCTCTTCGAGGAGGACGTTCGCGATGGCGTTCGCCACCTCGATGTCCGTCCCGGGTTCGAGCGGCAGGTGAACGTCGGCCGCCTCGGTGGTGTCGTTCGCGCGCGGGTCGACGTGGATCAACGACGCGCCGTCGCGGATCGCCGGCAGCAGGTACGACCGGAACGCGACGGGGTGCTGTTCGGCGGGGTTCGCCCCGTTGACGAACAGACAGTCCGTCTCCGAGAGGTCATCGAGGGTGTTCGTCATCGCGCCCGCCCCGAGTCGCTCCCCCATCGCGGCTACCGTCGAGGAGTGACAGAGCCGCGCACAGTTGTCCACGTTGTTGGTGCCGAGGACGCGAGCGATCTTCTGGAAGACGTAGTTCTCCTCGTTGGTGCAGTTCGAGGAGGCGAAGAACTGGATCGCGTCCGCCCCGTGATCGTCGCGGATCCGGCCGAGACGCTCCGCGACACGGTTCAACGCCTCTTCCCAGGGAGCAGTGACGAACCGGCCGTTGTGTCGGACGAGCGGTTCGGTGAGGCGGTCGTCGTGCGTGACGACGTCGAACGCCGCCGCGCCTTTCGGACAGATCTCACCGCGGGTGTTCACCGGTCCCTCGACGCCGGTCGTCGTTTCGTTCCCGGCATACTCGATCGTACAGCCGACGCCACAGAACGGACACACCGTCCGCTCCGCTTCCACGGTTCGTTCCGACGGCTCGTTCGGGTCGGTCATCACCGTGTCATACGCGGGCGACCCCCCTCCGGTTGCGGCCCGAGTACTGCGGTGTTTTAAATCGTTGCGGTTACCCGGAGACGCCGGCGAGCGGCGACGGCACGAGGGTCTTCCCCAGCGAGCGGATCCCGGCGGTGAACAGGCACGCCGTGAACGCGATGGTTCCGAGCTTCCCGCCGAAGCCGACGAAGTACGGTGCGGCCCCAACGAACACGAGCCCCGAAACCGCCCCGGCCACGATCATTGCACCGGTTCCGGGGATCCGTTCCGGCGTCGCCATGCCCGCGAACGACGCGCAGAACGCGACTGCGGCGACCGTGTCCCCGGCGGCGAGAAGCGGCGGACAGACGAGCCCGGCGAGGAGGCCGACGATCGCGGAGCCGACGACCGGTCCGTGGTCCAGTCCGACG
>NZ_JBHSWW010000206.1:0-4532 GCF_042661865.1 Halorubrum tibetense | reverse complement strand
TGACGGCCGACGTGACCGACGACGACGACGTGGCGGCGCTCGTCGAGACTACCGTCGCGGAGCTCGGATCGCTCGACGTCCTCGTGAACAACGCCGGGTTCAACCCGGACGACGCGCTCGGCGGCCCGGCGGACGTGGGGAGCGACGCCGTCGACACCGTGCTCGACGTGAACCTTCGCGGCGCGTTCCGAACGGTCCGGGCCGCCGGTCCACACCTCGTCGACGCCGGCGGCTGCGTCGTCAACGTCGCGAGCGTCGCGGGCGTGGTCGGACTCCCCAGACAACACCCGTACGTCGCCTCGAAACACGGGCTCGTCGGGCTGACGAAAAGCGCCGCGCTCGATTGGGCCCCGGACGTCCGAGTGAACGCGGTCGCGCCCGGCTACGTCGCGACCGACCTGACGGAGACGCTCCAGGAGAACGAGCGCCTGCGACAGTCGATCCTCGACAGGACGCCGCTCGACCGGTTCGCGGAGCCGATCGAGATCGCGGGGCCGGTCGCGTTCCTCGCCAGCGACGCGGCGAGCTTCGTCACCGGGGAGACGCTCGCCGCTGACGGCGGGTGGACCGCACGCTAGCGGCGATCATCGGCCGGCACGCAGATCGAGTCGGCTCCGTCGGCGTCTGAGAGGTGAAGCGATCGCCTTTAGAGACGGGTTGTTTCCCCGTTCACGTACGCCAGCGCCCGCTCGGCGAGCGCCGGGACGCGCGCCTCCATCTTCGGGTACAGCGGGTCGTCGCTGTCGCCGTTGTGATAGCGCGCGAGGAACATCTCGCCGAGCGCGGCCATCTTGTAGGCGGCGAGCGCTCGATAGAACCGCTCGTGTTCGAAGGTCCGCCCCGTCGTGGTTTCGTATCGCTCGACCAGCTCCATGCGCGTCGGGTACCCATCGCGAGCGGTGAACGTCGACATCAGGTCCGGCATCGCGGGCTCCGGGTCGCCCTCGTCGTACCAGAACAACAGCAGCCAGCCGAGGTCGGCGAGCGGGTCACCCAGCGTCGACAGCTCCCAGTCGAAGACGGCGACGATCTCCGGCGGCGTGCCGGGACCGTACATCACGTTGTCGAGCTTGAAATCGCCGTGGACGAGCGTCTCGTCGTGTTCGGTCGGGACGTTGTCCGCGAGCCACTCGCCCACCGCGACGATCTCGGGGACCTCGCGCACCGAGGCGGTCGTCTCGAAGGCCCACTCCAGCTGGGCGGTCCAGCGGTCGACCTGTCGTTCGGTGTAGCCGGTCGGTCGGCCGAACTCGGCGAGCCCGACCGTCTCGTAGTCGACCCCGTGGATCGCCGCGAGCGTGTCGACGAGCGCTCCGCCCGCCCGTCGTCTCGCTTCCGGAGTCCCGAAGCGGGCGGGTTCCTCCCCGCGGAGGACATCGCCGTTAGCACGTTCCATGAGGTAGAAGTCGCTACCGAGGACGGACGGGTCGTCACAGGAACGGAGGGTCTCCGGGACCGGGACGGACGTGTCGGCGAGCGCGGAGACGACGCGGTGTTCCCGGAGCACGTCGTGAGCGGTGTCCGCGGTCTCGCCCGGCGGTGGTCGCCGGACGACGAGCTCGCGGTCCCCCCAGGTGACGAACAGCGTCTCGTTGGAGTGACCCTCCGCGTGACGCTCGACGGAGAACGACTCCGCCGGGCCGAACTCCGCCTCCAGGTACGCCGCGAACGACTCGTCGTCCACGAGCCGATCGAGGTACTCCGCGTCGCTCATGACGCCCTCCAAAGACCGTGCGAGGCTGCTGAACGAGAACAAACGGTATTCCGGTTTTTGGATAACATTGTTAATCGACTCTGTCCTTATTCGTGGATACATGCCGGGGGATATATTGCTTTTGGCGGGAATCGCCGGAACTACTATTTACATTGCTAACTAACGCTCGGCCATGAAATACGACGATATCGGGCGGGGCCCGGAGATCGCCGAGGCAGTCCGATCGTTCATCGACGAGGCGGTCCTCCCGGTGGAGCGTGAACGGCTCGGCCGGGGCCGGATCCCCGAGACGGCGATCGAGTCCTTACGCGAGGAGGCACGCGACCGGGGGATCTACGCGCCACAAGTCGCCGAGGAGTTCGGGGGGCTTGGACTCGGGTTTCGGGAGATGCTCCCCGTGTTCGAGGAGGCCGGACGTAGCCTGCTCGGGCCGGCCGCGCTCCGCTGTGCCGCGCCGGACGAGGGGAACATGCACACCTTGGAGATCGCGGCGACTGACGACCAGAAGGAGCGGTGGCTCCGCCCGCTGGCCGCCGGGGAGATCGATTCCGGGTTCGCGATGACCGAGCCGATCCAGGGCGGCGGCTCGGACCCGAAGATGCTCGCGACGACCGCCGAGAAGGACGGCGACGAATGGGTCATAAACGGGCATAAATGGTGGACGACCGGGGGGGTCGAAGCCGACGTGTTCCTGACGTTCGCGCGAACCGACCAGGAGGCCCACCCGTACGCCGGCTGTTCCGTGATCCTCGTCCCCGCCGACACGGCCGGCGTCGAGGTCGTCCGGTCGATCCCGCACGTCGGCGAGCGACTCCTCGGGACTACACACGCCGAGGTCAGGTTCGACGACGTCCGCGTCCCCGTCGAGAACACGCTCGGCGAGGAGAACGAGGGGTTCACGCTCGTACAGAAGCGGCTCGGACCGGCCCGGCTCACTCACTGCATGCGGTACGCCGGAATGGCCGACCGCGCGCTCGACATCGCGACGGCGTACCTGACGGAGCGCGAGGCGTTCGGGGAGCCGCTCGCCGAGAAGCAGGGCCCCCGGTTCCGGATCGCGGACCGTCGGACGGAGCTGCACGCCGCCCGAACGATGGTCCGCCACGCGGCCGGGCGGATCGCGGCGGGGAGCGAGGCACGCATCGAGGTGGCGATGGCGAAAACGTTCGCGGCCAACGTCACACAGGAGGCTATCGACGACGCGCTCCAGTTCTGTGGCGGTAACGGGATCGCTCGCGACCTTCCCCTGTCGGCCTTCTACGAGAACGTCCGGCAGTTCCGGATCGTCGACGGCGCCGACGAGGTTCACCGCCGATCCATCGCACGGGACGCCTTCGACGACCCCCCGATGGAGGAGCTCGATCCGATCACGCGGTTCGGCGAGTTCGACTGACGGGTGTCACTCCTCGTCCGACTCCGCCTCGTGGAACACGTCGAACAGCTCCGGGTCCGTCCCGAACTTGAGCACGTTTGTCACCACCGAGTTGCGGAGGTTGTTGACGAGGTCGCCGTGTTCCTTGTAGAACTCGTGGATCCACTTCGACTCCTGTTCGCGGTCCTTGAACATCATGATGGTTTTCCACTGGTAGTCGCCGTCCGAGAGGAAGTACATGAACGTGTGCTTGCTGGAGCGGATATGCTCCAAGGCGTCGCGCCACCCGTCCTCGAACCCCTCGGGGTTGAACTGGAACTCGAACAGTGAAAAAAAGAGGTACTCCTCGTTGGGGACGAGCGCCTCGCGGAACACCTCCGCCTCCCGCATCCGTCGGATCGACTCGTTCACCGTCACGTGAGAGACGTCGATGTCGTGCTCCTCCGCGAGGAGATCTCGGAGCCCCCGGGAGGTGAGCTGCGGATCGCGGGCGAGCTCCTGGAGGATTATCGTGTCTCGTTCCGAGAGGTCCCAGTCTGGGATCGGCTGCTTTTCGGGCATTCGACGGTGTACGATCGACCGACACGGTAATCAGTATTGGGGCAACCCTCGGCGGCAACCCGTCGGTCTTTTACTCCCCTCGCGGCTAGAGAAGTGCGTGACGAATCCGGGTGACGACGACCGTGTCCGCTAACCGGAAGGGGGACCGCCGCGAGCGCGAGCTCGTCAACGCGCTCGACGACGCCGGGTTCGCGGTGATGCGCGCGCCGGCCAGCGGCGCGGCGACCGAGCGAGAGCTGCCGGACGTGCTCGCCGGGAACGGCGAGACGTTCTACGCGATCGAGGCGAAGTCCAGCGCCGGCGACCCGATCTACCTCTCCGGGGAGGAAGTGGAAGCCCTGCTGTTCTTCGCGCGGAACTTCGGCGCGAAGGCGCGGATCGCGGTCCGGTTCGACCGCGAGGACTGGTACTTCTTCCACCCCGGCGACCTCTACACGACCGACGCCGGCTCCTATCGAGTGAAGAAGGAAACCGCGCTCGCCGACGGGACGGACTTCCCCGAGTTCGTCGGCGAGACGGAGAAGGTGCGGTTAGACGAGATCGACACCGACCCCGACGAGGAACGCCGGGAGGTTCTGGAGGCGGTCCGTGACGGTCACATGCCGGTCGAGGACGCACTCGACGTGTTGTGATCGACTCGACCCCTCCGTCTACGGTCGGCTCTCCCACGGTCAGCCTTCCGGGCCGCTCGGCTCCGCGTCGCTGTCGGTCTCCGCCCGGACCAGCCGGGAGGCCGGAAACCCGTATCGCCTCGCGTCGTCGACCCCGTGTGTGGGCGTCAACGACTCGACGTACACCGCTTCGACGACCGGTTCGTGCGCGCCGTACGCGGCGTTCGTGGGGTACGACGCGACCGGCCGGCGCTCGTCGGTCAGGTACGCGTCG
>NZ_JBHSWW010000205.1:0-4537 GCF_042661865.1 Halorubrum tibetense | reverse complement strand
GAGCCCGCGGTCGACGAAGCGCTCGCGAACGTAGCGAGCGGGGTCGTCCGGGCGCTCGCCGTCGAACGGGAGGAACCCGCCCTTCGTCGCCACCACGACCGCCTCGCGATCGACGACATCGTCGGCGACCGCCTCACGGAGCGCCTCGCCGACGACACGTTCGGAGCGGCCACACCGGTAGTTCACGGCGGTGTCGAGGTGGTTCACCCCCGACGCGAGCGCGAGCCGAACGACCGCGCGGTACGCGTCGTCGACCTCGGGTGTCGGCTCGCCGAAGTACGTGCCGAGGCCGACGCTGGAGGCCACGCCCGCGCCGAACCGGCGGAAGTACGTCCGGCCGAACGCGTCGCCGAAGCGATCGCGGTACGCCCACAGGGCGTCACGGGTCGACATCTCGTCGGAACGACGGGCGTGACGCATATAAGCGACGCGCGACCGCGTCGGACGCACGTATGACGCGTCACAACGATTATACGTCGAGCGGGTGTCCTATCCGGTCGATGGCGTCACTCACCGACCACTTGGCCGACCTCGTCGCGGACGCCGATGCGGTGATCCTGTTCTCGCCGACCGCCTCGTTCCACGACCGGTTCACCGATGTCGACGACGGCGACGACGACACTGACATCATCGTCGCCGCGCCCGACGACGACGTCGGCGCGGAGCGGTTCGTCGAGCTGCCGTTACCGTTCCGCGACGTTCGCGATCGGATCCGGTTCGGGATCGAGGGTGCGATGGACGCCGACCTGCTCACGGAAGGCGACGAGGTCGTCTGCGTCGTCTCCGTCTTCGAGGGGGAATCGGACGCGGTCGTCCGGGTAACTGTCGACGAGACCGCAGAATCCGGCATCTACGATTTGTTCGTCGACTCCCGTGCCGACCCCGGCGTGATCCGCGACGTGTTCGAGGTCGCGATCGAGCTGGGCAAGAAGGGACAGAAGGGGAAGCCGGTGGGCGCGCTGTTCGTCGTCGGCGACGCGGGCAAGGTGATGAACAAATCGCGCGCCCTCTCGTACAACCCGTTCGAGAAGTCACACGTCCACGTCGGCGACCCGATCGTGAACGTCATGCTCAAGGAGTTCTCGCGGCTGGACGGCGCGTTCGTCGTCTCCGACTCCGGAAAGATCGTGTCGGCGTACCGCTACCTCGAACCGGCCGCCGAGGGCGTCGACATCCCGAAAGGGCTCGGCGCGCGCCACATGGCCGGCGGCGCGATCACTCGAGACACCAACGCGACCGCGATCGTCTTATCGGAGTCCGACGGGCTGGTTCGGGCGTTTAAAGGCGGACGGCTGGTACTGGAGATCGATCCGGAGGAGTACTGATGTCGGTCGTGTCCGTGTCCGCTTCGGTGGGAACCGCCGTTACACAGACGCCCGCCGAACTGCTGAATGCGGTCCCCGACCGAGTCTGGCTGGCGCTCGCGGTCCTCGTCGTCGGGACCGTCCTCGCGTACGTCGTCGGCGCGGTCAATCGTCGACTCCTCCGGCGGGCCGGGGTTCCGGAGGCGATCGAAGGGACCGCGTTCGAGCGCACCGCTCGAGAGTTCGGGACGTCGACGGTGCGGATCGTCGCGAAGCTGTCGACGTACTTCATCCTCGCCGTGACGATCATCGTCGCGTTCAGCGTTTCCGAGGTCGAGTTCGCCGACGTCTTCTGGGCCGACCTCGCCGCGTTCGTCCCACGCCTGTTCGTCGCCGTCATCGTCGTCATCATCGGCGTCGTCGTCGGCGACAAGGCCGAGCTACTCGTCGCCGAGCGCTTCAGGGAGATCAAACTCCCCGAGATCACCGTGATCCCGACGCTCGTGAAGTACAGCGTCGTCTACGTCGCCGCGCTCATCGCGCTCGCGCAGGTCGGTGTCCAGACGCTCGCGCTCGTCGTGCTGCTCGGCGCGTACGCGCTCGCGCTGGTGGTGTTGACCGCGCTGGCGACGAAGGACCTGTTGGCGGCCGCCGCCGCCGGCGTGTTCCTCCTCCTGCGCCAGCCGTACGGGATCGGCGACGAGGTTCGGGTGGCCGGCCAGCGGGGGATCGTTCAGGAGGTCGACCTGTTCGTCACCCACATCGAGACCGACGACGGCGAGCACGTCCTCCCGAACCACGCCGTCTTCCGTGACGGGATCGTGCTGGTCCGGGAGTAGCGTGGCTCCGGCCCCCGACCCGGGAACGGCTCAGTGTCCACCGGACCGCCCGGACGCCTGGTGCCGGCGGCGTTCCCACCGAGTGAACACAGTTGTCAGGGTATAACACGACACGACCCCGATGGCCGAACATGGAGACCGACACGACCGGTGTCGCCTGCGACGGCTGGGACGGGAATCAGTGTGAGGGAACGGTTCACTGCCCGCCGCGATGCCCTCGGTTCGTCGATAAACACGGGGCACGGTGGACCGTCCGGTTCGCCGGACCGAACGACATCGACCGTCTCCTCGGTATGTACGAGTCCTTCGGCACCGCGGAGCGAGCACAGGGGATTCCGCCCGCGGACTACGACCGCCGCGTCGACTGGGTAACGGGCCTGCTCGCCGACGGAAGCAACGTGGTCGCCGAACGAGACGGCCAGATCCGGGGTCACGCCGTTTACACTCCCACGGACGCTGATCGCCCGGAGATCGCGGTGTTCGTCCACCCCGCGGTGCAGGGACGGGGCGTCGGAACCGAGCTCTGCCGACAGCTGGTCGCCGACGCCGCGGCCGCGGACCGTGAGGCGCTCGTGTTACACGTCGAGACCGGGAACCGCGTCGCGCGGAACGTGTATCACGAGGTCGGTTTCCGGACGGTCGAGCGGCACGGCGACCTTCGGATGGAACTCCCTCTCGACGACCCGGTCGCGACCGAGGTGCGCTGGCCGCCGGTCGTCCGTGAAGGTCCCGTCGAACCGCCGAGCGAGACGGCCCCGAAAGGGTCCGCCCTCCGACCGAGCGCGGACGACTGACCCGTCACTCGTTCGTTTCGTCCGACCTCGTCTCCCCGGGAACGTCGCGTCCGGTTTCCGCGGAATCGGGATCATAGTCCCGACTGAAATAGGTGTGTAGCGCCATCTTCGTACCGATGTACGATCTCACGACGATGAGCACAAATCCGGATACGGTACCGAGGATGAGGTCGAGGACCTTGGCCCGAGATGGTGCTAACACCCGAACAAGGTAGCTATTTTTGGTGTTATTATCTCCGTCTGGGTTCTCCGTTAGTGAGAGGATTCGGCGGCCGTGCCGAACACAGGGAACCGAGGGCAAACCGGGGCCAGCGGCTCTCAAGGTTTATTGACAACCCGGGCACTTATTCGACAAATGTCCCTCCCTGCGGTCGTCAGAAAAGACTTCAACGACTCGCTCCGTTCGGGATCGTTCCTCGCTACCACGCTGTTGTTCGTCGTCGTCTCCGGACTCTGGGCGGCGATTCAGCACGTCCCGCAGATGTACGCCCATAGCGATGTTCCGACCAGCACGCTGGCACTGCTCAACAGTATGGGTCAGCCGATGGCTTTCTTTGTCCCGATGCTGGGGTTGGGGATCTCATACGGGGCCATCGCCGGTGAGCGCGACAGCGGGAGCATCAAGCTCACGCTCGGCTTACCGAACTCACGCCGTGATGTCGTTTTCGGGAAGTTCATCGGCCGGTGTGCCGTTTTGACTATCGCGATCCTCAGTGGCTACGCCGTCGTTGCCGTCTTCGCACTGTCGACTTACGAGTCCTTCGCGGCCGTCCCGTTTGTCCTCTACACCGTATTGACGGTCTTCTACGGTGCGGTCTACGTCGCAATCGGTATCGGGTTCTCGTCGCTGATGCGGTCTCAGCAGACGGCGTTTATCGGTGCGGCGGGCCTCTACGTCGTCTTTCAGTTAGGCTGGGATATCGTGACGGCAATTCTACAGACGATCGCTGTCGGCTACACGCCCCCAGATTCCGGCGCCCCTCCTTGGCTGATCGTTGTCCACGCACTCAACCCGACGGCAGCAGTCGACTACGCGACGCGAGCGATAATTCCCACGTTCGACGAGCTACTATCGTACCCGGTATCGGCCTCATTCTCCCTCCCGACGTGGGCTGGGTTCGCCATTCTCGCGGCCTGGCTCGTGCTACCACTCGGACTTGGCTATCTCCGGTTCCAGTCGACAGATATTCTGTGAGCGCCGTGGGAGTCACCGTCGTACTGGAGAGATATCCTCGGAGTCCGAGTTGAGAGGCTCTCGTGACCGGTTCACGCCTAGATTCAGTGTCTGGCTCCTCGCCGTGCCTGCGGATTTGGCCCTGTTAACACTGTCTGTGTCAGGTACAAGTGGTATGAACAGCCGATAGGTGAACACTGTTTGTTGAGAGATGCCGGGAGTGGGTATAACACGTTTGTGGAGTGGTAGTTTATAAGCGATAGAGTGGTGTTGCTGTCGGCTGTTTATATGCGATAGAGTGGTGTTGCGGTGACGGCCTCCAAAGCCCCGGCCGCTGCGGGCTGCGCACGCTCGCTGCGCTCCTCACTCGGTCGCTCACGGTGTTCGCTCCCTCGTTGCGGTGCTTGTGTCGCCTGCGCAGCCCGC
>NZ_JBHSWW010000204.1:0-4839 GCF_042661865.1 Halorubrum tibetense | reverse complement strand
CTGCGACTGCTTTTCACCCTGTGCGCGGATGA
The DNA here is from genome assembly GCF_042661865.1 of Halorubrum tibetense. Classification (GTDB taxonomy): domain Archaea; phylum Halobacteriota; class Halobacteria; order Halobacteriales; family Haloferacaceae; genus Halorubrum; species Halorubrum tibetense. The sequence continues at coordinate 4,807 of NZ_JBHSWW010000204.1, read as the reverse complement.
TGTTCGACTGCTTGTCACCCTCGGCCTGCTCGACCGCCGAGCGGCGTTCCCCCTGCGCTTCGAGGATCATCGCCCGACGACGACGCTCCGCCGACGTCTGCTGCTCCATCGCCTGCTGGACGTCCTTCGAGGGGTTGACCTCGCGAACCTCGACGCTCTCGACGCGGATCCCCCACTCGTCGGTCGGCTCGTCCAGCTCGCGGCGGATCTTCGCGTTGATCTCTTGGCGTTTGTTCAGCGTGTCGTCGAGTTCCATCACCGGCGAGTTGTCCCGCGTGATCGCCTCTTGTCGCGGCACGTCCAGCGTCTGTGTCCGCATATCGAACGCGTACGTCCGCGACACGAACGGCGGGATCAGGTTGATACCGGGTTCGAGCAGCTTCCGGTACTCGCCGAAGACGGTGAGCGTCTTCTTCTCGTAGGCGTCGACGATCACGAACGACTGCCAGAGCGTGATCACCACCAACATGAGGAACAACAGTCCAACGCTTACCAAGCCGAAACCGAACTGGAGGGGAAGTGGGTCCATACCCTCGATTGGGGAATCGGACGCTTAATTGTTCGCCCGGACGCCGGTCACGTCGACTGATCGAGCGCGCGATCGCCCGGGACCGCCAGTCCGGATCGTGGATCGCGAGCGTCGAGCCGTCGACGCCACAGGGACTGTTGACCGACGCTAGGGTCCGCCAACCGATGTCGGAGGGGCCACCGACCGACACTCAGTCACCTTCTAGGGTGAACCGTTCCGCGACGTTCTCCAGGGTCGCGCGCAGCTGACGCTCATTGAACCGACGGACGACGGGCTCACCGAGCGAAGTGAGGGCGTTCTCCGGCAGGTCGTACTCGGCCGCATAAGTGAGCGCGGTGCCGTCGCCGTCGGGTTCGAACTCCAGCGTGATCGTTCCCTCGAGTCGGCCGCGCATCTCGAAAGCCATCCGCTCGTTCGGCTCGTGGACCGTCTGTACGAGCTCGCCGTCGATCCCCATCCCGGCCATTCGGTAGGTAAACGACAGTCGCTTTCCGCCGTTTTCGAGAGGTTCAACGTCCCGGACGTCGGTGAGCCGCGGCGTCACTGCGGCGTGGTTGTGCGGGTCGTCCATGAACTCGAACACCGTTGCGACATCGGCATCGACGTGGATCGTATCGCGTGCGGAGAACATGGCGTCAGTGGGTGATGATGACTGGTGGTAGGTGCTTGCCGGTGGTGTTACGGGTCGACGTACGCCTCGACCAGTTTGCGCTCGGCCGCGCGGAGGTGCTGGTGGAACGTCTGTCGAGTGATTCCCATCCGGTCGGCGATCTCAGAGCCGTCCACCGGGCGGGGCCACTCGAAGTAGCCGTTCAGCTCGGCGGTTTTCAGTGCCGACCGCTGTCGCTCCGTGAGCCGGTCGTCGACCTCGGCCGCGAACTCGGTGAGGCTCCGGTCACGGCTCTCCCGCTCGACGCGCGAGCGGAGCTCGACCCCGTCGTACTCCGCCCGGAGCACGTCGAGCATCGAGCGGACGTCCTGTTCCGGCGGAGCCTCGATGGTCAGGTGGGCGCTCGTCGGCTCCGCGCTCGCGTCGGCGACGACGCCGCCGTGTTCCGCGAGGCGGGTGAACGGCGGCGATTCCGTGGCGGTGACAGAGAACGTCACGTCGTCGTTCGTCTCCGAGACCGCTCGAGAGGATCGGACGAACGGGAGCGTCTCGATCCCCTCGATGGTCTCCTCGTCGGCCCCACATTCGGTCTTGAGGTACAGCTCGCAGGCGTCGTCGTCCAGCCGCGTGGTCCCGAGGAGATCCACCGTTCCGCCGACGGCGTCGGCGATCCGCGAGAGCGTGAACGAGTCGTCGGTGACATCGACACAGAGCTCGACGACCCGATCCGTGGTGAGGATCCGGGTCGTCTCGACCGAGTGGAGCCCGTTGGCGATCATCTTCCCGACCGACTTGCACACCTTCCGCTCCCGGCGGTCGAGGGCGTTCTCCTCGCTGCTGTAGATACCCAACAGACCGTAGCGCCGATGGCCGTAGGTGACGGGGACGACGAGCAGCCGCCGGCCGCCGACCGTCTTCGGCGCGAGCGGACCGCCCGCACAGCTGCCGGCGGAACAGCCCTGCACCTCATCGGTGTCGATGGCACGTCTGACCTCCATCGGCGTCTCCTCCAGCGACAGCGAGAGGCCGTCATCGATCGGGAGCCCGCTCGACGACGTCAGCTCCAAGCGCCCGGTTCCCGACGACACCTCGGCGATCCATCCCCCCATGTAGCCGGGCTCGTCAGCGATCTCCTCACACACTTTCCGGGAGATGGTGTCCGCATCCGTTCCCTCAACCAGGATCCGGCTGATCTCGCTGAGGAGCCCGTTGACCCGTCCGAGGACCCGATCGAGTGCCTGTCGTTCGGCGGCGATCTTCTCCGCGCGCTCGTCGGCGAGCCGTTCGGCTGTTTTACGATCGGTGACGTCGTTCTGGAACCCCACGTAGTGGACCAGCTCGTCGTCGTCGAACACCGGTGCGACCGTGAGCTCGTTCCAGAACGGGGTGCCGTCGCGACGGTAGTTACGGATCTCGACGGTGACCGGTTCCTCGTTTTCGATCGCGCCGGCGAGCCGTCCGACCGTCTCGGGGTCCGTTTCGGGGCCCTGAAGGAACCGAGGGTTCCGACCGAGCACCTCCTCTTTCGGGTAGCCGGTGTGGTCTTCCCACGCATCGTTGACGTACACGAGCGGGCCGTCGTCGAGCTCCGGGTCGCAGATGCTGAGCCCGATCGGGGCCTCGTTGACGGCGCGCTCGATATCGGCCGTGGACGGCTCGTGGCCGTCGATATCCTGTTTGGTCTGGCTGATCACGCCGCCCGAGCTGACGGCGGCAACGTCGTCGACGAGCGACGACACCGACTCGTCCCCGTTCTTCCGGATAACGCGGTCGGCACCGTGCCGATACGCCGCCCGTGAGACCTCCTCCACGTCGGTGACGGCGTCCGTGAACAGGACCGCGGGGAGGTCGATTCCGGACTCCTCTAACGCTTTGAGCAGTGCGACCCCGTCGTCTCCGGGCAGGTCGTACTCGCTCACCAAGCAGTCGTACGTACCGGTGGTGGCTTTCGCCACGGCTGCCGTGGCAGTGTGGACCGGGGTTACATCGAACCCTTCGGTCTCGAGGGCGGACGCGATCCGGTCGATCCCGTCTCGCGGGTGGGCTAAGAGTGCCCGGGATCCCGACATACGTGACCGTTGGTGGCACGATGGATTAAGCGTTGGTGCTATGGCGCGAGCGCGAGTCAACCGACGTGACGCCCATCGACGCAGCGACCACCGACGTGGCAGCCACCGAGCCGGGAACTATTTAAAGAACGAAATAATCCGACTGAGCACACAACCCCGCGGATAACGTAGGTGCGTTCATGTCGACGTCAAGCGCGAGTTTCGCCCGCAGTCGCCTTTTCGACGAACCGGAACGGGCCGCGATCGACGTCTCCCGCGGCGCGTTGCTCGTCCTGACGGTCGGGTTCGCCGCCCTGTACGCGACGGGGACTGAACTGGCCTTACACACGCAGATGCTCGTCTACCTCGTCGGAATGGTCGCGTTGAACCTGCCACACGGCGGGTACGAGCACTTCTCGAACCTTCGGCGGCGTGGTCTCCCGTTCGGTGCGCGCTACGTCGTCCTGTACCTCGGCTTCGTGGCCGGGTTCATCGCGCTGTTCGTCCTCGCACCGCTGCCGGCGCTCGCGATCGCGTTCGGGACCGCGGTCGCGAAAGGCGGGCACGGCGACCTCCGGGTGATGGACGCGATCGTCGGGAGCGACCACCTCGTCTCCCGTCCACAGCGCGCGCTCGCCGCGTTCGTCCGCGGCGGTGCCGTGATGATCGTCCCCGCGGTGTTCTGGACCGAGACGTTCTACGCGTTCACAGGATACATGCTGAACGTCTTCGGCGGAACGCTCGTCGGTCCGGCCGCCTCGAACCCCGAAGGATTCGTCACGGTCCTCGGTGCGGTGTACGGAGTGGCCGTACTGGCACACCTCGGCGGCGGCCTCGCGACCGCCGGCGTCTCGACGTCGTGGCTCTACGACGTGCTCGAAACCTCGCTGCTCGTCGCGTTCTTCGCGTTCGTCCCCGTCGTCGTCGCCATCGGACTGTACTTCCCGCTGTGGTACTCCCTGCGCCAGTCGGGTCGGAGCATCGTCGTCGAGAAGGCCCGACCGAGCCGCACCGAGGGCGTCTCGGTGGTGATGGCGTGGGGCGTCCTCGTCGTCGGCGCGCTCGTGACCGCGCTGGTGGCGGCGTTGCTGTGGACCGTGGCCCCGAACCCGCTGGCCGGCGCGTCGCTGCTGCCGGGCGCGGTCGCCTTCTACACCATCTTCGTGTGTATCATTGCGCTCCCGCACGTCGTGGTCGGCGAGTGGCTCGACTTCGGTCGAGGTATCTGGCACGTCCCCTGATCCCAGACACGGAACGGGTCGACGGGCCGATCGATCGGGGCCAACGGCGTCCGTCGGATAATAAACCCTAAAACCCGGCTCGTCGACCGATCCGGTATGTATCTGCGGTTCGTCGATCGGCTCGGTCTCGCGGACGCGGTCACCGTGGCAAACGCTGCAGTCGGCTTCTTAGCCGTGATCGCCGCCACCGTCGACGTTACGCTCGCGGCTCGGCTGATCCTGTTGGCTGCCATCGCCGATGGCCTCGACGGCGTCGTCGCCAGACACCGCGGTTCGACGCCCGCGGGCCCGTATCTGGACTCGCTCGCTGACGTCGCCTCTTTCGGGGTCGCGCCCGCTCTCCTCGTCGCGGTCGTCGTCGTCGACACCGCTTCGTTCG
>NZ_JBHSWW010000203.1:0-4566 GCF_042661865.1 Halorubrum tibetense | reverse complement strand
AACACACGCGTACACGACAAGAACTCCGTAATCGGCATCATCCGTCCTTGCCACCGCCTACGTCATGCACCTACTTCAACGTGCAAAGCTGAGTTCGTTGCTGAGATAGATAGGATAGGTAGGAATGGCGTAGGGATAATCGATACGACGTCGGGTCACGACATCGTTGTGGAAAACGTGACCGAAGATGATGTCGGCAGACTAATTGAGGCAGAGTTGATAGAAACGCGTCTAGCCAAGAAAGTGTCTGATGACCCGGAGATAGTCAGTAGGCTTCCTTCAGTCAGCGATATAGAAGATATCGAGACAGCGGAAAGGAGCGAGCAGTCTGAAGATACTGATACGAAAGTGTCGGAGAAATTTTCTGGCTCTGAGACGGCGTCCTCAGAGAGTCAGACTGTCAGTGCTGAGGCTTCGGATTCTCAGTCTGTCGAGTCGGAGTCTGGAACGGAGACGCAGACTGTAGATGAACTTCGGAAGGAAGCGGAGGAGGATGCTGTGGAGCAGGTACCACAGGAAGCGACGACTAATACTTCTCAGACAGTTCAGTACACGAGGTCAACGAAAATCAAGGAGTATGTAAAAGCACGTGCTGACGGCGTCTGTGAAGGATGTGGAGAGCCTGCCCCATTCACCAGCAAAACAGGAGACCCGTATTTACACGCTCATCACGTCCAAGAGTTAGGTGATGGAGGCTCAGATACGCCTGAAACCGTCATTGCTCTCTGCCCAAACTGTCACTACAGAGTTCATCACGGCAAGGATGGAGAAGATTACAACAGGGAACCATCCGTCTTTAGCTAAGCGAGAAACAACGTGACAGCGGCGGCTTATCGAGGCATCTTTTCGAGAGGAATGAGGAGGCAACGGCTGTGTCCACCAATGCCTCCTCATATCGGATTATGCATCGGCTCACTACATTGTTTCCCTCCGAGTTCCTTGAAGAGCACGCCGAGGAACTCGGCGTGGTCGAACGTGACCGCAAGCTCCAGATGCCTGCCTTCGTCTGGGTATTCGTGTTCGGCTTCGCCGCAGGCGAAAGCCGAACACTCGCTGGCTTCAGACGCAGCTACAACTCGACAGCCGACGAGACGATCTCTCCCGGCGGCTTCTATCACCGGTTGACGCCGTCTCTCGCAGAGTACTTCCGCGACCTCGTCGAGCGTGGCCTCGACGAGGTCGCTGTCCCTGACACTGTTGACGCCGATATCGACCGATTCAGGGACGTGATGATCGCTGATGGAACCGTCCTGCGGTTGCACGAGTTCCTTGCCGATGAGTACGAAGCTCGCCACGAGGAGCAGGCTGGAGCGAAGCTCCACCTGCTCCATAATGCCACTGAGCAGACGATAGAACGGCTCGACGTGACTGACGAGAAAACGCACGACAGCACGTTGTTTAACACAGGATCGTGGCTCGAAGATCGGCTCGTTCTGTTCGACCGAGCCTACTTCAAGTACCGCCGTTTCGCGTTGATCGATGAGAACGACGGCTACTTCGTGAGTCGGCTGAAAGAGAGCGCAAATCCGGTCGTAACGGAGGAATTACGGGAATGGCGCGGCCGCGCCATTCCCTTGGAAGGTGAGCAGATCCACGATGTTGTGGATGATCTGCACCGCGAGTACATCGACGTGGAAGTCGAAGCCAAGTTCGACCGAAGACCGTACGGAGGAACGCAGTCACGCGATACGAAGCGGTTTCGCGTCGTCGGCGTCCGCAAAGAGGACGCCGACGACTACCACCTGTACATCACGAATCTGCCGAGAGAAGAGTTTCTGCCGTCGGATCTAGGGACGATCTATCGCTGTCGGTGGGAAGTGGAGTTGCTGTTTCGGGAGCTGAAAACGCAGTACGAACTGGACGAGTTCGACACGACGAAGAAGCATGTTGTCGAAATTCTGCTGTACGCGGCGTTGCTGTCACTGCTGGTGAGTCGTGAATTGCTCGATCTGGTCACCGAACAGGCCGACGATGAGATCGTGTTTCCGCCAGAACGCTGGGCGGCGACCTTCCGGTCGCACGCCCAGCTCATCCTCCACGAACTTGGCGAATACCTCGGCTACTCGCCGCCACCACTGCTCGACCGACTGATCGAAGACGCACAGAAGATCCACCAGCAACGGCCAGTGTTACAAGAGACGCTCGCTACCGGTACGCAACCGAGGTGTGAGTCTTAGCTAAAGACGAATACAACAGGGAACTTATCGAGCGACTAGCGGATATTGAGAACGTGTCTGTTGAGTCAATTCGGTCGCAGGGTATATAATTGAGAAGACTGAAATTGTCGTCTTGTCCGAGAAAAGACTCAGCTTCGTCACGCATACTGAGTATGACGACGGAATTTGATCACGGTTGATGTAAGTGCTATATTTGCACCCTCTATTCACCAGGCCGTTTGTGTCAGCGGGTGATGATTTCAACAGAGCCAGCGAACTCAGTTTTCAAAAGGTAGTGGTTTAGATGGCTCAACGAGAAGACATGTGGTTTATATATTCAGTCGCTGCTCAGAAAGTATGCTCTTGAGCAGGCCTTTGCTCTCATGTGGTGGGAGCTGAATTCTGATCTACTCCGGTTTGGAGTCTCAGTTACATCAAGTATGCCTCGTGCTCGCTTGTGGTGTCGCGTCAGTGCTCACTACTGAACAACATCTGATGAAGAAACAATCAACTTGGCATCTATTAGTATATGAACACACAAATAACTCAGTAAATTCCCGATTATTTTTAAACGATGATAGGCAAGACTGTAATGGCCTTGGAAAAGGGCCCGGTGTACAAGCACCGAACCCAGTGCTGCCCCAATGACAGCAAATAGCGATACGCACCCCATAGCACATAATGCTGGGGTTCAGGCGGACGGAGAATCGACAACGAAGACAATTGACGGCCATAGTGAGTTACAACAGCCTGTATCGCGGCTATCAGCTACTGTTGAACACGCACCTTCTGATGCTGGTGGCGTCACACTGATCCGTCAGGATGCTCTAATCCCGATTAATCACCCAGTTACTGACGGTCTTGAGGATTGGCTCAGATACGGATGTGAGCGGGTAATACAGAGAGGTGGCCGCACAGTATGTCCTCCCGTGAGTATGGACAGACAGCCACACAAGCAGTCTGATAAACCCTCACAGGCAGGTTATCATCAATCGGGGTCGTGCGTAAACACAGAGAAATCCGATGGTTGTCTAGTCTATGATTTATTTGAAGCTGGCGACCAATCTGGCCGGTTGTCACACCAGTTGGTTCTCGATCACCCGGAGAGACACCTTTTAGAGTTGACCCTCAAGTCACCACAACCAGCGGATATAGGACTGCTGACTGAAGCGATACACTACCTCAATTCTCGAAATGTACCCGTTCCGTGTGTCGGGAATGTGCGGGTAAAGTGTATTAATCCCCTATATAATAGGGCGGAGACTCTCCACAAACACCGATGTCACGTACTAACAGACGAGATGGCTGAGAAACATAAGCAATGGCGTGAGGTTGTGCACGAAGAGTATGTGACGGCGCTACAAACTCACTTAGTTGTTGATGATGAGCTAAATCCACCAATACGCCCGGAGGAGCATAAATGAGCGAGAAGAGATTACAAAAGGTGGAAATTGCGCAAACGGAGCGCATGGCAAATATGTACGAATGTCTGACATCAACGCGTAGGTGCTACGTTATTAAGATTCTCGAAGAGACCAACAGTGAAGCTATCCCAGTACGCTCGCTCGCTCGGCAAATAACAGCGATTGAGCAGGGTATTCAGGTTGAACATGCCACCGGAAAGCCATACCGGAGTGTGTACAATACACTCGTTCAGACGCACCTGAGTGTCTTAGATGAACTGGATATTGTTGATTACCAAGCAGATGGTAAAATGGTTACCGAGGGCGAAGCTTTGAATGATGCGTTAGGTTTGCTTCAGATTCTATCTGAGAGTTAGTTGGAATGCTGTTTGTTATTACTTTTTTATATGATCAATCTCCGATTAAGTAAGTATATGGAGAAACAATCATAGGTTGCGTATGAGCCAACATCAGCAACCTCTCGATGAGGCGGCACAAATAGACGACACTAGCACAGAGACAACAATCGATATAGGAGATACAGCTGACCAGCAGGATGAGTACACGTACCAATGTCCGATCTGTGGAGTCACGTACAATAATGAAATCACTGCTCGTGTACATATCACGCGTGTCGACGATGATGACCATCTAAATCACAACGGCCTCATGCCAGAAGTAGAGGTAGAGGTACTATCGAGTGATGATGGGGTGTTCGATACTGTATCGCGGCAACCTGAGGAAATTAGTCTGGAAAGCCTGTCGATTGACCAGCTGCCGGCTGGTTATCCGGAGCATCACAAGCAAATAATCAAGATTGCGACTCGTAATCCATATGCGAGTTACACCGAGCTCGAGGATTTGGTTGCTAGTGAGTCCGACCAGTTGGGAATTGAAGTTCCATCTTACAGCTCAGCTTTGCACGTTGAAGTAGGTGCATGACGTAGGCGGTGGCAAGGACGGATGATGCCGATTACGGAGTTCTTGTCGTGTACGCGTGTGTTCGA
>NZ_JBHSWW010000202.1:0-8438 GCF_042661865.1 Halorubrum tibetense | reverse complement strand
GGGGCCGGGCGGCTACGAGCGGTTCACGCCGGACGGCTCGCCGGGGTATCTCCCGCGAACGCCGGTCGACGGGGCGACCGTCGAGGCGGTCGACGGGACGACGACTCGGCCGCTCGCCACGCGCAACCTCAACTACGTGACCGTGCCGTACGGCGATGTCGCCGGCGGAATCACCGACCGGATCCTCGGGACGGAGGACACGGTCGGGATCGGCGTCGCCGGGCGGGCGTTGTTGGCGGCCGACGACTCGCTTGCAGGACGGAACGACCCGGATCTGGAAGCCGACAGGGACGTGCTCGCCGACCGGATCGAAGCGTCGCGATCCGTGGTCGACGACCGCCTCGAGTCGACCCTCGCGGACCGGACGTCGCTGACACGCGAGGAGCGGGCGTCGGTCCTCGCCTCGGTCGCCGGAACGTACGACTCCCCGGGGGCGCGAGCGGTCGCGATCGGCGATGGGGGGTACGCGGATCGGGTGGCCGACGAGGCAGCGAGAACAGGGTCGCTTTCGGCGGGGGAGCGAGCGACACTGACCGCACGGCTCCACGTCACGCTTCGGACGGCCGCCGGACGGGACGCCGTCAGGATCCCAACCCGGTTCGTCGACGGGCCGACCGAACGAGTCCGCGAGGAGGTCCGCGGCGAGATCGAGGGGGCGGTCGAGGAGGGCGCGTCGCGGGTGGGCGAGGAAGCCGCCGAGCGATGGGCGCCGAAGCCGGTTCGGAGCGTCGGGGCGGGGCTTCCGGTCGCGCCGGTGCCGGGGTACTGGGTCGCGACTGTTAACGCCTGGCGCGTGGAGGTCCGCGGCGAGTATCCGCGGTTCACGCTTCGGGCGGACGTCGGGGAGCCCGGACGACCCTTCGAGTACGTTCGCGAGGAGGCGACGGTGACAGTGTCCGTGGATGGCGACCCGATCGAGCTCGGGAGTACCAGGCCGGTCGCGTTCGAGACGGGGACGATCGTCGCCATTGCGGTTCCGGCGGGCCCACCGGGCGTCGGCGACGTCGACGGCACCCGCGACGAGACCTCCGCAGGGTGGTGATCGTCGGCCCGGGAGAAGAGCAGGACACAACGAGGCGGGATGGGCTCAGACCGGTCCCTGACCGGTCCCTGACCGGTGGCGTTTTGAGACGGGACCACCGATCGACGGTATGTTTCACGAGATCGTCGACGAGTCGGACGTGACCGGGAGGTCGGACGACGACAGCGACGGGACGATCGAGGCTGCGGCGTTGTTGGCGGCGTTCGAGGCGGCGCTCGCGGACGCGATCGACGCGGCGGGTCGCGACCGAGTGGTCGCGGAGACGTCGCTAGACGAGGAGACAGTCGACGCGACCGCCACCGGAAACGTGGGTGACCTCACGCTTGAGGAGGGAGTGTCCGTCCTCGCGGCGGCGAACGATCGCGAGCCGGACCCGATGGTCGCCGAGCTCCGCGATCACCTCCTCATGGGAATGGTAACGGCGGTGCTCGACGTCGACACGATCGCGGCATCGATCGACGCCGACCTCACCGGACAGGAGGTTCAACAGGTGTTGGAGGGCCGCGCCGCGATGACACTCGAACAGCTCGCGCAGGTCATGGCCGTCATCGAGGGTCGAAAGCCATGAGGATCGTCGTCGTCGGCTGCGGCTACGTCGGGCTCGAACTCGCCGAGCAGCTCGTGGCTCGGGGCCACGACGTGACTGGCGTCCGCCGATCGGACCGTGGGCTGGAAGCGGTCGAGGCGGTCGGGGAGGCGGTCGACGGATCTGTGGGGGATGAGTCGACAGGCGGCACGAGCGGAGCGATCGGCTCCATCGACGCGGTTAGAGGAGATGTGACGGAGCCGGGGACGCTCCCGGCGCTTCCGGATGCGGACGCCGTCGTCTTCGCCGCCAGCTCCGGCGGCCGGGGTGCGGACGCGGCTCGGGCGGTGTACGTCGACGGGCTCCGGAACGTTGTCGAGGAGTACGGGAGCCGTGCCGCACCGCCGGGCCGGCTGGTGTACACCTCTTCGACCGGTGTGTACGGCGACCACGGGGGCGAGCGGGTCGACGAAGGGACGCCGATCGATCCGACGACGGAGAAGACGCGAGTGCTCGCGACCGCCGAGGAGGTCGCGCTGTCGGAGGCGGCGGATCACGGGATCGACGGGACCGTCGCCCGGTTCGCGGGGTTGTACGGCCCGGACCGGTATCGCTTACGACGCTACATCGACGGTCCCGTCACGGCCGGCTATCTCAACATGGTCCACCGTGCGGACGCGGCGGGCGCGATACGACACCTCCTCGAGACCGACCGAGCGCGGGGAGAGCCCGTCGTCGTCGTCGACGACGAGCCGGTCGACAAACACGCGTTCGCCGACTGGCTCGCCGACGAGTGTGGCGTCACCCGGCCCGAGAAACGCTCGAAGGACGAGCGGATCGCCGACGGCGACCTCTCGGCGGCCGCCCGGCGACGGATCCGGACGAGCAAGCGATGCTCCAACGACCGACTCCGGGCGCTCGGCTACGAGTTCGCGTATCCCACGTACCGCGAGGGGTATCGGGACGCGATCACCGCGTTCCGTGCGGATCACGGGACAGAGAAGGTCTGAAACGGTATTCTACAGGTATCGGTCGGTCGAAGTATCCACGAACCTTGATGTATCGGCGGCGAGTGCCGTCTGACGTATGTGGTCATTAGGGACGGTGAGCGAAACGCTCTCCGGCGCGGAGACGTTCGTCCGTGAGAACCCGGAGCTGACCGCCGTGGCGGTGTTGGCGGCAGTCGCCGTCGTCGCGAGCACGTACGCACTTCTCCGCGCCCGTCGGCCACCGGGTGTCTCGTTCCGTCGACTGCTGGCCGACGAGGAAGAGGTCACCGTCCTCATGCATCCGAACCCGGATCCGGATGCGATGGCGGCCGCAGTCGGGATCGCGTCGCTCGCCGACCAGCTGGACGTAGGAGCGACCGTTCAGTACCCCGGACAGATCCGACATCAGGAGAACCGGGCGTTCCGAACCGTCCTCGACCTCGAACTGGATCGGATCGACCACGTCAGCGACCTCGCCGCGGAGACCGTCGTGCTCGTCGATCACAACGAGCCACGGGGATTCGGCGGCGCGGACGGGGTGTTGCCGACGGCGGTCGTCGATCACCACCCGGGAGACGGTGCCGGCGACGAGTTCACGGATGTTCGGACCGACTACGGCGCGACCGCCTCTATCGTGGCGGAGTACTTCGACGACAACGGAGCTGTTCCGGTGCCGCCGGACAGACACGCGAGCGAGACCGACGGCGACTTCGCTCTGTCGACACGGGCCGCCACCGGTCTCCTGTACGGGATCCTGGCGGACACGAAACACCTGACCGTCGGCGCGAGCGAGCCGGACTTCGCCGCCGCGGCGTACGTGTACCCCGGCGTCGACCAGGACCAGCTCGACCGGATCGCGAACCCCGCCGTTGACGCGGAAGTACTGGAGGTGAAAGCACGGGCGATAGCCGGGAGACAGATCGAGGGGTCGTTCGCGGTGGCCGACGTCGGCGGGGTGAACAACGTGGACGCCATCCCGCAGGCCGCCGACGAGCTGATCCAGCTGGAGGGGATAAGCGCCGTCGTCGTCATCGGTGAGCGCGACGGGACGGTACACCTCTCGGGACGGTCCCGCGACGACCGCGTTCACATGGGGAACGCCATCGACGCCGTGCTCTCCGAGGTCGAGAACGGCAACGGCGGCGGGCACTCGCGGATGGGTGGCGGCACGATAACACCGGAAATCGAACCGACCGGGGAGGAGGCGCTCGAAACGGTCGACCGTGACACCCTCTCGAACGACCTGTTCCGGGCGATGGCCGGCGACGTCTGATCGGCGGGACGCGCGGGACGAGCGTCGACCGAATCGTTGTCGACCCAACGGTTAAGACGAAACCCGTCGATCGGGCGGTATGGAGTTCGGATCGGTCGACGACAGCTGGCGGACGCTGGTGGGGGTCGGGCTCGGATACGTCCTCGCGACCGGGCTGATACTCATCGGGTTCTTTTTATTGCCGTACTTGGTCCTCAGCGCGTTGTAGCGAATCGGGCGTCGACCGGGTGGAAACGGATGTGGAAGCGGGAAGAGAACGGGAAGGAAAGACGCGAAGCGGAGTGAGGCAGGGCAGTGCGGATCAGGCGAACGCCAGCGAGTCGTCGGCGTCGCTCGCGTCGTCCTGTTTGAGCTTCTCGTGCGCCTCGAGGAAGTCGGAGAGGGTGACCTGCGTCCGGTCGTCGCGGATGGCGAACATCCCGGCTTCGGTGCAGATCGCCTTGATATCGGCACCGGAGGCGTCCGGCACGTTCTCGGCGAGCTGCTCGAAGTCGATGCCGTCGGCGAGGTTCATGTTGCGGGTGTGGATCTGGAAGATGATCTCCCGGCCGGCGGTGTCGGGTTTGGGGACCTCGATGAGGCGGTCGAAGCGGCCGGGACGGAGGCTCGTCGAACCCGTCCATCTCGCTGAGCAGCTGCATCATCGTCCGCTGGACCTCGGCGTCGCCGGAGGTCTTCGAGTCGGTCCGTTTCGAGGCGATGGCGTCGATCTCGTCGATGAAGATCACCGCGGGCTGGTTCTCGCGGGCGACCTCGAACAGGTCGCGGACGAGCTTCGCGCCCTCGCCGATGAACTTGTGGACGAGCTCGGAGCCGGCCATCTTGATGAACGTCGCGTCGGTCTCGTTAGCGACCGCCTTCGCCAGCATCGTCTTCCCCGTCCCCGGCGGACCGTACAGGAGCACACCGCTCGGTGGCGTGATCCCGACATCCTCGAACATGTCGGGGTGTTCGAGCGGCATCTCGACGGTCTCGCGGACCTCCTGCATCTGGTCTTCGAGCCCGCCGATGTCGGCGTACGTGACGTCGGGCGAGTGCTCCACCTGCATCACCCGAGCACGGACATCCGTCTCCTTCTCCAGCTTCTTGACGACCGACAGCGAGTTGTTGACCGCCACCCGATCGTCCGGATCGAGCGTCTCGCGCATCTCGTCCGTGATCTCGGTTAACGCCTCCTGGTTGTTACCGTGCTGTTTGATCACGGCACCGTCCTCGGTTATCTCTTGGACGGTCGCTACGAACAGCGGCGACTGTTTGAGCTTCTTGTTCTCGTGGGTGAGCCGCTCGAGCTTCTGCTGGTACTTGTTGTTCTCCGCGTTCGCGTCGAGGAGCTTGTCGCGCATCTCCTCGTTCTGGGACTCGAGCACCTCTAGCCGGTCTTGGAGGGTCTCGATCTTTTCCTGTCTCGTCGCCGACCCCTCATCGTAGGGCATATCGACGTCGTCGACGGTGTCACTCATTACGTCAAGCAAGGCGTCTCGCGGATAAGAGGCTTCGGGTGGGGAAACCGATGCACACGAAAAAGCCATATTTATGCTCCAAAGTAATTAGAACGGATAGTAAATATTATTTAACGGCATGAACTACTGGAGGACACGTATGAGCACTACGGACGCAGTCGCCGCCGACGACGTCACGGACCGGTGGGAAGGGGTACGCGACCTCCCGCCGAGCGCGAAGCTCGTCGCGAAGGTCCTCGATTACAACGACACGCTGACCCAGAGCGAGCTCGCCGAGGAGACGCTGCTCCCGCCACGAACCGTCCGGTACGCGCTCTCGCGGCTGGAGGAGGAGGACGCGGTCGACTCGCGCTTTTCGTTTACCGACGCCCGCAAGCGACTCTACTCGCTGTCGGTGTGAGCCCGGTGGGTGAGCACGGGGACGGTCTCGGATCGGGGCGGCCGAGAGTATAAATCCGATACCGCGCCAGGGAGCGTGTGGTCTCGACCGACGACGTCAAGCGGGCCCTTTCGGCGCTAGCGACGCGAACCGACACCGCGAGGCGGCCGTACGCGGCCGTTATCGACGAGGCCGACGCCGCACGAGACGATCTCCAGCGGGCGGCCGGGTTCGTCGAGGCCGTCGGGCTCGATCGGCTCGACGAGGCGATCAGGGACGCGGAGCGGCACGGGCGCGTCGATCTCGCCGAGCGTGGCCGCGTGGCGCTCGAGTCGTACCGGCGGTTTCGGGCGGCGACGAGGGAGACGGCGACCGTTACGTCGACGGCGACAACGACGCCAGGAGAGGCGGCGACGACGGATCCGACACCGCCCCGGAACCCCTAAACCCGATACGGGCCAATCGTGGAGCGATGACACGGGTGATCCACACCGGCGACACCCACATCGGGTACCAGCAGTACCACTCGCCGGTCAGACGCCAGGACTTTCTCGACGCGTTCGGAGCCGTCGTCGACGACGCGATCGACGGCGACGTCGACGCCGTCGTCCACGCGGGCGACCTCTTTCACGACCGTCGCCCGGAGCTCCCCGACCTGATGGGGACGATCACCGTCCTCCGCCGACTCGACGACGCCGGGATCCCCTTCCTCGCGGTGGTGGGGAACCACGAGTCGACCCGCGGGGGACAGTGGCTCGACCTCTTCGAGCGGTTGGGGCTCGCGACACGGCTCGACGACGAGCCGGTGACGGTCGGTGACACCGCGTTCTACGGGCTCGACCACGTCCCCGTCTCGCGCCGCGACGAGCTGGAATACGCGTTCGAGCCGCACGACGCCGACTACGCGGCGCTTGTCGCCCACGGACTGTTCGAGCCGTTCGCACACGCCGACTGGGACACCGAGACGGTGCTGACCGAGAGCGACGTGGCGTTCGACGCGATGCTCCTCGGCGACAACCACAAACCCGATCGGGCGACGGTCGCCGACACGTGGGTGACGTACCCGGGGTCGACGGAACGCGCGAGCGCGAGCGAACGGGAGGGACGCGGCTACAACCTCGTTCGGTTCGACGAGGCCGCCGCGGCGGGCGACGACCGCATCGAGATCCGGCGACGCGCGCTCGACACCCGCGAGTTCGTCTTCGTGAGCGTCGAGCTCGGCGAG
The DNA here is from genome assembly GCF_042661865.1 of Halorubrum tibetense. Taxonomy (GTDB): domain Archaea; phylum Halobacteriota; class Halobacteria; order Halobacteriales; family Haloferacaceae; genus Halorubrum; species Halorubrum tibetense. Next base: position 1,544 of record NZ_JBHSWW010000202.1, on the reverse strand, counting down.
GGAGAGGGGGAGGCTCGCGTCCGCGAGCAGGTCCGACAACACGACCTCGCGGACGCCGTGGTGCTCGTCGAAGTGACCGGCGACGGCGACCCGATCACCCCGGCGGCCGTCGAGGAGTTCGCGGCTGACGCGGGCGCGCTGATCGCCCGCGTCACCGACAGACGAACGGTCGAGACGGACGAGGCGGTCGACGTGAGCTTCGCCGATCCCGAGGACGCGGTTCGTGAGCGGATCGAGAGGATGGGCCTGTCGACCGCCGCACTCGACGTCGATGCGACGGTTCGTGACGACGGCGTCGCCGACGCGAACGTCCGGGAGACGGTGAAGTCGGCGGTCGAGGAGCGACTCGACGATCCGGGAGCGTTCGAGCCGGCCGAGGACTCGATGTCCGACGGGGACGAGAGTGACGAGGACGCGGAACCCGACGCCGGTAAGCACGCGGAACCCGACGCCGGTAAGCACGCGGAACCCGACACGGATGGGACGCACACGGGTGAGACAGGAGCGGACGACGGGACGGAGTCGACGGCGGAGCGGGATGAATCCGCCCCGGGCGCCGACGGCCAGGTGTCGATGGAGGACTACCTATGAGGTTCGACCGGATCCGGCTCTCGAACTTCAAACCGTACGGTGACGCCGACCTCCAGTTGACGGAAGGCGTCACGGTCATCCACGGGATCAACGGCAGCGGGAAGTCCTCGTTGCTGGAGGCGTGCTTCTTCGCGCTGTATGGCTCGAAGGCGCTCGACGGTACCCTCGACGACGTGATCACGAACGGCGAGGAGGAGACGGAAGTCGACCTCTGGTTCACCCACGACGGCGTGTCGTACCACGTCTCTCGCCGGTTGCGAGCGTACGACGACCGGGTCGACCACGACTGTACCCTCGAGGCGACCGCGGGGAGCGACGTAACCCGGGACGGTGCGACCGCGGTGCGCCGGTTCGTCACCGAGCTCCTCCGAATGGATGCCGACGCGTTCGTCAACTGTGCGTACGTCCGACAGGGGGAAGTGAACGCACTCATCAACGCCAGCCCGAGCCAGCGACAGGACGTCATCGACGACCTCCTCCAGCTCGGGACGCTAGAAGAGTACCGCGAGCGCGCCGGGGACGCCCGCCTCGGCGTCGAGGACGTGTTGAACGCCAAACGGGCAGTGTTAGAGGAGAAGGAGAAACGCATCGAAGAGAAAGAAGAGAAGGGGCTCCACGACCGGCTCAACGGGCTCGAGAGCGAGCTGTCGGAGCTCGACGATCAGGTCGACCACTACGAGACCCAGCGCGAACAAGCGACGGAGACGCGGTCGGAGGCCGCCGAGACGCTCGCAACGTACGAGGAGAAACGCTCCGAGCTGGCGACCGTCGAGTCGACGATCGAGTCGATCGAGGAGTCGATCCGCGAGACGGAGCGGGAGCGCGAAGAGCACCTAGAGGCGGTCCGGGAGGTACGCGAGCGGATCGACGAGCGGGAGGCCGCGGTCGACAACGCCGTCGAGGCCGCCGGGCTCGACGCCCCGACGGCGGCAGCGATCGCGGATCGCCGGTCG
>NZ_JBHSWW010000201.1:0-4583 GCF_042661865.1 Halorubrum tibetense | reverse complement strand
TCGAGCAGCGAGTCGTCGCCGAGCGGGTCGAACCCGTCCGCGCGGACCGGCGTCGTGACGGATAGCGCAGTTTCGGCGGCCAGTCGGCCGAGCGTCTCGGCGTCGGGGAGGTGCTCGCGCCCCTCGTAATCGATCACGAGTCGATCGACCGGGAGCGCTGCCGCCCGGGAGACGTCGCACTCGGCGGGCTTGATCGCGGCGGCGTCGATGCCGGCTCGAACGACGGCTGGCTCGCCAGTGGAGTCACCGGTGCGGTCGTCGGCGAGCATCGATCCGTGGTCGCTCATCGTCGATCACCGTCGGTTCGGGATCGGGGGCAGGAAGCGGGTTTGCGTCGCACCTGACGCGTTTCAGTACCGTCGCGGAACTCGATCCATCGCTTGTGCAGCCATGACGGGAGCGGGTACCGCTCGCGGTCGGTTAAACCCGTCGCGGTGTGGCAATATTCTCCCGGACGCACTCGTTCGGCCGCCGTAACGCCGCCGCGTCGCGTCTGTCTCCCGGTAACACCGGTGTCTCCGGCCGTTCTTTAGGCGTCGAGCCCGTACATCGGGTATGAACCAACTCGTCGACGGTGAGTGGCGGACGGACGTGTACGAGACCACCAACGAGGAGGGCGCGTTCGAGCGCGGGGAGACGACGTTCCGGAACTGGATCGCCGGTAGCGACGTGCCCGAGGGCATCGACGCTGAGCCGGACGAGCGATTCCAGCCGGAAGCGGGTCGGTATCACCTGTACGTCTCGTACGCTTGCCCGTGGGCACACCGCACGTTGTTGGCGCGGTCGCTGCTCGGGTTGGAAGACGCCATCGACGTCAGCGTGGTCGACCCGTGGCGCGGCGAGGGCGGCTGGCAGTTCTCCCCGGAGAAAGCGGGCTGTACCCCCGACCGGCTCCACGGGAGCGACTACCTCCGCGAGCTGTACGTCGCGGCCGACCCCGACGCGACCTGCCGGGTGACCGTGCCCGTGCTCTGGGACACCGAGACGGAGACGGTCGTCAACAACGAGTCCCGGGAGATCCTGCGGACCCTCTCGACCGCCTTCGCCGACCTCGGCAACGACGTCTCCCTGCTCCCGGACGCCGACGACGCGGCGACGGTCGCGGCCGTCGACGAGACCATCACCGAGATCTACGAGCCCGTCAACAACGGCGTGTACCGCGCCGGGTTCGCGACCTCCCAGGCGGCCTACGACGAGGCGGTCGACGAGCTGTTCGACGCGCTCGACCACTGGAACGAGCACCTCGCGGATCGCCGGTACCTCGTCGGCGACTCGCTCACCGAGGCCGACATCTGTCTGTTCACCACGCTCGTCCGGTTCGACCAGGTGTACCACACCCACTTCATGTGTAACCGGAAGTTCATCCACCAGTACGAGCACCTCTGGCCGTACCTGCGTGACCTGTACCAGACGCCGGGCGTCGCCGAGACGGTGAACATGGACCACATCAAGGAGCACTACTACACGACCCATCCGGACGTGACGCCGACCGGGATCATCGCCCGCGGCCCCGACCTCGACTGGGACGCCCCACACGACCGCGACCGACTGACCGGGTCGCCCCCGACGCCGAACGCCGACGACTGATCGGGCACAGGGCCATCCGTCGAGCGGTTTCGGGACCGCCCAGTCAGTCGTTTTCTTCGTCCGGTTTGTCCGAGTCGTCCGGTTTGTCCGAGTCGTCCGGTTCGTCCGAGTCGTCCGGTTCGTCCGAGTCGCCTCCGTCCCCATCGTTGGGATCGCTCTCACCCCGCTCGGACTCGTTGGGTCGATCGAACCCTTCGAAGGGATCCGGCCCGTCGGCCCCCGACTCGCCGTCCGCACGGTCAGGGTCGGACACCGTGTCAGTCGCTGTTTCGGGGGATTCGGCGGTTCCGTTCTCGTCCGTGTCGAGCCATCCGAACGGTTCGTCGCCGTCGCTCTTACCGTCGCCGTCGTTTTCACCGTCGCCGTCGCTCTCACCGTCGCTATCGACGCTCTCATCGTCGCCGTCGCTATCGACGCTCTCATTCGCCGCGTCGAAGCCCTCGGAGTCGTCCCCGCCGACCGACTCGTCTCGGACGCCGTCGACGACGCCCGCGCTCGCGGTTCCGGTGCCGATCGCACCGGCGGTCCCGGCCCCGGTTCCGGCGTTCGGCTCGTCCTCACGGATGTTCGCCTCTAGCCCGAGCCCGACCCGTGAGCCGAAGCGGTCCCAGACGACCACCAGCGAGGGGACCAACACGATCGAACAGAGGTACGCGTAGAACACGCCGAGCGCGAGCAGCGCGCCGAAGTCCTGGATCAGCGGGATCACGGCGAGCCAGAGCACGCCGAGCCCGGTGACAGTGGTGAGCATGCTCCCGGTGAGCGCGCCGCCCGTGCCGCCGATGGTGACGTCGAGCGCCTCCTGGATCGGCCGGCCGGCCTTGTACTCGTCGACGAAGCGGTGGACGAAGTGGACGGTGTAATCCACGCCCAGCCCGATCGACACCGAGAGGATCGGCGCGTTGATCGGCGTGAGCGGGATGTCGAGGAGGCGCATCGACCCGACGAGCAGCCCGACCGTCGCCAACACCGGGATGAGGTTGAGCAGGCCGTAGACGGCCTTCCCCTCCAGATACCGGTACGAGAGGGTCAGGAAGACGGCGGTGAGAATGAATGCGACGATCAGGCTGTCGACGGCCGATTCGAGGAGGATGTCGATCACCGACTCGTTGACGACGAGCTCGCCGGTCGCCACGGCGTCGAGCGGCGTCCGCTCGGCGAGTGTGCGCACGTCGGCGACCGCCTGGCTGTTGTCCACGCCCGGGCGGATCGTGAAGTCGATCCGGGCGCTACCGCGGTCGGCGGCGAGGTACCCCCTGGCCTGCCCCTCCGCCGGCGACGCGAGGAGCTCGTCGTTCACCACGTCGACGTTCCGGTCCGGAACTCCGTTGCCGAGGCGGTCGTTCCGCTCGACGGTCCGCCGAAACGCCGGGTCGGCCGCGGCGTGGTCGTCGATCACCGTCACGATGCTCGTCGCGTCCGCGCGCCGGTCCGTCGACTCGAAGGTGTCCGGCGGGTTCCGAGTGGTGCGATCGATCAGTTCGAGCGCGTCGTCGTCGCGGACCGACTGGTCGACGTACAGCGTGACGGAGCCGACGAAGTCCTGTTCGAACTCCTCCTCGAACAGCGTCAACACCTGGAGGAACGTGTACTGCGTCGGCGCGAACGGCTCCGGTAACTGCGAGTACGTTTCCAGGCGGTCCTCGTCGGGGAAGAACGCCTCCTCGGAGAACTCGGTGTCGACGCCGGTACCGTAGGCGGCCCCCGCCGCCCCGCCGACCAACACGAGCAGGACGACCGCGATCGGCGCGAGCCTGGACAGGTCGACGCCGACGTGGAGGGCTCGGCCGAGGACGGAACCGCCCTCACCCAGCGGCGTCGTCCCGAACTCGGGGATGGGGAGCCGCGAGCGCCCCCGGTCGACGAGCACCTTCGCGGCGGGGAGATAGATCCCGAACACGAGCAGGGTGAACACCATTCCCGCGGCCGCGACGATCCCGAAGTCACGGTTCGGCTCGAACGGACTCACCACGTTGGCGAGCAGGCTGAACACGGTCGTGATCGTCACGAGGAGGAACGCGATCACGAGCTGGTCGGTCGTGATCCGCATCGACTCGCCGATCCCGCCGCCCGCGAGCCGCTCCTCGCGATACCGGTTGATGATGTGGATCCCGAAGTCGATCCCGACCGCCAACAACAGCGGGAAGACGGTGATGAGCGCGTCCGAGAACGGGATCCCGGCGTACCCCATGAACCCGAACGTCCACAGCACGGACATCCCGAGCGCGGAGAGCCCGAGCGTCATGTCGATCGGGTCGCGGTAGGCGAACAGCAGGAACAGGAGGATGAACAGCAGCGCCGCCGGGAACACGATGATCGCGGTGTCGGTCAACAGCGCGGTGATCTCGTTCTGGAGGATCCCGTCGCCGAAGAGAATGACGTTCTCGCCGGCGGTGGACCCCGGAACCGAGTCCACGATCCCGACGCTACGGGTCTGGAGCGTCTCGACGCGTTCGCTCGTCGCCGCGCCCGGGAGGTCGTAGGTGACGCCGACGATGGCGGTGCCCGCCCGCTGGGCGGTCGGGTTGTAGTCGGTGGACACCTGTGCGCCTACCGCTCCCGCCTCATCGGCCTCCTCGATGGCCGTCCGCAGCTCGCGTGGGGTCGCCTCCGCGACGGCGTCGCGCTGTTCGGCGGCGGTCTCCGCCGTCGGATCCAGCTGCGTCGCGACCGCGTTGGCATGGCTCGTCGTCGACCCGACCCGGAGCGTCGACCGCGTCTCCAGGCGATGTTGTGTCTCCAGGATCCGGACGAGCGCGGGCCGCGAGAGCACGTTGTCGTCGGAAACGAGCAGCTGCGCGGAGGTGACCTCGCCGCCGATCGCCGACTCGAACTCCTCGTCGATGTCGTCGAGCGCCTGCTGGGCCGGGATGTCTTGGGTGAACTGGTCGGCTCCCGCGGCCGTGGTAACCGCGGCGACCCCGCCGGCGGCGACGACGCTCACGACGAGGAACGCGACGACGACGAGCGCGGGCCGCTCCGTCACTTCGGCGTCG
>NZ_JBHSWW010000200.1:0-4587 GCF_042661865.1 Halorubrum tibetense | reverse complement strand
GCCGACCACTCCGCCGCGCCCGCCACGGCCGATGACCCCGACACCGCCCTCTCGCTCTCCGGGGACGGCGTCTGGCAGGGGCGAGGCGTGGTCGACGGTTTCGACGACCTCCTCGACGGGCTCGCGCCCGACCACGACTACCTCGTCGCAGTCGGGTACGACCGCCTTCGACTTCCGACCGTCCTCCTCGGTCCCGACGCCGACGCCGCGGACACGCCCGGTGACGTGATCGCGACCGGGGCGAACGCGGACGACGTCGACCTCGACGCGGTCGTCGACGCGCTTGACGCGGCGGAGCCGTGGATCACCCGCGAGACGCTCGTCCGGCGGGTCGAAGCGTCGCCGCGCGCGGAGCGGTCGGGCGCTATCGCGACGTTCACCGGACGCGTCCGTACGCGAGACAGCCCCGACGACAACCGTACGACCCACCTCGCGTTCGAGAAGTACGAGGGGGTCGCCCGCGACCGGATGGACCGGATCGCCGACGAACTCACCGATCGCGACGGCGTCCTCGACGTCGCGATGCACCACCGTACCGGCGTGATCGAGGCGGGCGAAGACATCGTGTTCGTCGTCGTGCTCGCGGGCCACCGACCCGAGGCGTTCCGCGCCGTCGAGGACGGGATCGATCGGCTCAAGGACGAGGTGCCGATATTTAAAAAGGAGACGACGGAACGCGAGGAGTTCTGGCTCCACCGGCGGGACCCGTAAGCCGCTGCGGTACGATCTACGGGCGGCCCGCGCGACCCGTAAGCCGCTGCGGTACGATCTACGGGCGGCCCGCGCGACCCGTAAGCCGGTTCCGACGCGTGACGCGGCTGGCGCGCGCCCGACTCGATCCCCCCGTTTTGTCCCGCCCTTCCGGCTCGATCGCGGGTACTGGCGGGCGTTAGTTTCTGCTTTCGTATATATCAGTATCGCGGCCTTAGATCACTTTGTAAACGATCTACGCGGTTTTGAAACCGTTTTGAACGGTCCGTCAGACACGTTTTTTCGTCGCGGCGGCGGTGAAAGGGCTTGAATCCTCACGAACACCGTCCAACGGTCTCGGCTTTATAACACCCTCCGTCCACAAGCGGTGAGTGTACCATGAGCGCGACTGCAACCCCCTCCACCGACGTCAGCGCGAACGACTCTCAGAGCAAGGAAGAGCGGCTGAAACAGTACCTGCTCGACCGCGCGCAGGACGGCGAGATGTACTTCAAGGGGAAGTTCATCTCCGACGACGTCGACCTCTCCCCGAAGGAGATCGGCGCACTGATGGTGAAGCTCCGGGATTCCGCGACGGAGCTCACCGTCGAGAAGTGGTCGTACACGGGCGCGACGACGTGGCGAGTCGAGCCCGCGAACTGATCCCGCCGGATCGGACGGTCCCCGATCGACGCGCTTTCGCTGCGACCCTCGATCGACGTTCTTCTTCCGCAGTCCCCTTGGTGACGGCCCCGACTCCCGATCCCCTCTCGGCCGGCGACGCGGGGTTTATACTCGCCGCCGGCTAACCCGGAACGATGCCAGCACGCGAGGACGGGTCGGCGTCGGCGGACGACGACGTCCCCCGTCCGGAGTCCCTCCGAACGTTCTTCCGGGTCGACGAGGTCCGACGAGACGACGGTCGAGTCCGGTTCGTCGGCGAGTCGTACATCCCCGAACGCACCCTGCTGCGGAAGATCTCCCCTGCGTTCCGGGAGGCGGGCTACGATGTCGATCTCGAAACGCTCGAGGGGGGACACGTCGTCGTCGTCACCCCGTTCGACCACGGTCGTGAGGGTGTCCCGTGGGTGAACGTCGTCCTGTTCGTCACGACGGTGCTGTCGACGCTGTTCGTCGGCGCGTACGGCTGGTACTACGTCCCGCTCGCCGAGATCCGCGCGAACCCGCTCGCGATGCTTCAGGCGTGGCCGTTCACCGCCGCGGTCCTTGGGGTGTTGATGGTCCACGAGCTCGGCCACTACGTCGCCGGGCGCTACCACGGCGTCGACGTGTCGCTGCCGTACGTGATCCCGTTCGTCTTCCCGTTCGGGACGCTCGGGGCCGTGATCCGGATGCGGGGACGGATGCCCTCCCGTAAGGTGCTCTTCGACATCGGAGCTGCGGGGCCCATCGCCGGACTCGTCGCGACCGTCGCCGTCACCGCTATCGGCCTGTCGCTCGACCCGATCCGCGTCCCGGCCGAGCTCGCCAACGGCTCCGGGACGATGATCCGGTTCAACAACCCACCCCTGTTGAGTCTCATCGCCGACCTGTTGGGACAGCCAACCACTTACGACGACCCGACGCTCTCGACGCACCCCGTTGTCATCGGGGGGTGGGTCGGGATGTTCTTCACGCTGTTGAACCTCCTCCCGGTGGGCCAGCTCGACGGCGGTCACATGGTCCGAGCGATGGCCGGCCCGCGACAGGAGACGCTCGCCGCGCTCGTCCCCGCCGGCCTGTTCGCCATCGCGGCGTACCTCTACTACTGGCGCGGGCTGGGTCTGAACGAGTCGGTCGGCCTGTGGGCGTTCTGGGGCGTGTTCGCGATGGTGATCGCCGCCAACGGCCCGGCGAACCCGGACGACGAACGTCGCCTGGGCTGGCCGCGCTTCCTCGTCGGCGTCCTCACGTTCGCAGTCGGCGCGCTGTGTTTCCTGCTCGTCCCGATACAGGTCGTGTCGACGTGAGCTCCCTCTCCGCCCGACGTGCGCTCCCCTTCCGTCACCGTGTGAGGGTCAGTCCTCGCGCTGCTTTTTCATCCCCTGTCTCGTGAACTGCGGGTTGCCGGGGATCGTCCGCTTCTTCCGGAACGACCGGTACAGGCCGATCGCCAGCGGCGAGGCGAGGAGGAGGACGACGACGGCGAGCCGCCACTCGTCGGCGAACGAGTAGAGGATCGTCGCCGAGAGCACGCCGACCGCCAGCAACACCGAGTAGGCGATCCGCACCGCGAGCTTGTCGAGCACCCGCGAGTCGTCGTCGAGCGACACCTCGACGTGGAGGTCGCCCCGGTTCGCCCGGTCGAGGAACGCGTCCGCCTTCGGCGGGACGGTGAACAGCGCCTCCGTCGTGCGCTGGACCTGCCGACCGGCGTTCTCGGCGAGCTCCTTGGCGGTCCGCTCGTAGTACCCCTCCCGTTCGAGGTAGTCGGTCGCCGTCGAGATGAAGTCGAACTCGGGGTCGAGGGTGACACACACCCCTTCGACGACGGTGGCGACCCGGAGGACCAACGCGAGGTTCCGCGGGAGGCGAAGGGGGAACTCGTAGATCGTCGACTCCACCTGTTCGATGATCTGGTTGACGCGGTACTGCTCGATATCTTCCCCGCGGGCGTCCGCGATCGCGAGCTCCATTACCTCCCCCATCACGTCGCGGTCGACCTCCGGCGAGAGCGTCCCCATCGAGATCAGGGTGTCGAGGATCGCGTCGGTGTCCTGTCTCGCCACCGCGACGTAGAACTCGACGATCTTCTCCTGGACGAACGGGTCGACCCGCCCCGACATCCCGAAGTCGTAGAAGATCACCGCGCCGTCGTCGTCGACGGCGAGGTTTCCCGGATGCGGGTCGGCGTGGAACACGCCGTCGTCGATGATCATCTGCAGGTACACCTCTTGGAGGGTCTCCGCGATCGCGCTCCGGTCGAGCCCGGCGTCGTCCAGCTCGTCGATCCGACTGATCTTCGTCCCGCCGATGTACTCCATCGTGAGCACGCGCGGCCCCGAGACCGCTTCGTACGTCCTCGGGATGCGGATCCGGTCGTTCCCCGCGAAGTTCCCCTTGATCTCCTCGAGCATCTCCCGCTCGCGCCGGTAATCCATCTCCTCGCGGATGGTCTTCGCGAACTCGTCGGAGAGGTTCTCCAGCGAGAACGCCCGCCCGCCGCCGATGAACCGGCGGACGAGCGGGAGCGACCACCGGATCGCCTTGAGGTCCGCCTCGACGAGCTCCTCGATCCCCGGACGGCGGACCTTGATCGCGACGTCCTCGCCCTCGTACGTCGCGGTGTACACTTGACCGAGGCTCGCGCCGCTTATCGACTCGGTGTCGAAGTCGTCGAACACCTCGTCGACGGGGCCGAGCTCCGCCTCCAACACCTGCTTCGACTCCTCCCACGGAGCCGGCGGCACGTCGTCTTGGAGCCCCTCCAGCACCTCGATGTACGCCGGCGGAAGGAGGTCCGGCCGGGTCGAGAGGAGCTGGCCGAGCTTGATGAACGTCGGGCCGAGCGTGAGCAGGATGTCGAGGAGAACGTCGGCACGCTCGCGCTGGGTCGCCGGGTCGACGTCGCGGCTCCCGCCGAACAGCAGGAACCGCTTTCGATCGCGCCAGTAGGCAACGATCAGCGGGGAAAACCGCCGAATCACCACGAGAAACCGCCAGTACGCACGGAAGTTGACCAGCGTCACCACCCGTCAGGTGCTGCGGTCGTCGTCGGCCGACTCGTCGTCCGCGCCGTCGGCATCGGGCTCACTGTCGGCCGACTCCCCGTTCGCAGCGTCGCTCCCGTCCGTGGCGTCGTCGTCCTCCTCCTCGCCGCCCTCGACGGGGATCCGTGGCGCGTCGCGCTCGTCACGCTTGGGGAGGACGACCTCGAGCACGCCGCGGTCCATCTCC
>NZ_JBHSWW010000199.1:0-4615 GCF_042661865.1 Halorubrum tibetense | reverse complement strand
TGCTCGCGCCGGGCGTCGTCGACGCCGATTTCGAGATCCGCGTCGACGACGAGGTCGTCTTCGAGGGGCCGAAGGCGTTCGCCGTCGGTCGCGCCGAGATGTCCGGCCCGGAGATGGTCGAGTCGACCCGCGGCGTCGCCAGCGAGGTCAGACACGTCGAGGAGCGGTAGCACGTCGCCGCCGGCCGGCCGCGCGACCCCGCCGAGGTCGGGTCCCGCTCAGTTTTCCTTCGCGTCGGCGTCCGATCGGGCGTACGTCTCTATTCGTCGTACCCGACCGTCGTGGACGGTGAACACGTCGAGGAACGCGAACAGCGTCGTGTCGTCGGCGTCGAGAAGGCGGCCACGGACCGCCACGTCGCCGACCGCCGGTTCGTCGGACGGTCCATTGTGACCCGCGCCGTCACCGGCCGACTCCTCGTCTGCTGAGTCGCCCGGACCGACATCGTACACGCCGTCAACGACGTGAGTGGTGTCGGTCAGCGGACGCTCGTCGCGGGTGAACGCGAGGAACCGGTCCCGCCCGCGGAGGGTCCGATCGGGCCGATAGTGAACGAAGTCGGGGGCGAGCAGCTCGGCGAGCGCGTCGTACGCTTTCGCGTCGGTCCGTCGGTAGTACTCGCGCGCGAGCGTCGCCGGACGATCGGTCATCGGCGATATCGATCACTCGCACCGTCGACCCGGGTCACGACGCGAGCTCGGCGAACTCGGTTGCCGAGGTGCGGGTGCCCTTGGAGATGATCACGTCGCCGGCACGGAGGGTCGTGTCGATGTCCGGGCCGAGGAGCCACCCCTCCTCGGGCCGCCGGACGGCGAGGACGCTCGTCGCGATCCCGGTCGCGGGCACGCCCGCCTCGACCTCGGTCCCGTCGAGAGTGCTCCCCTCCCGGACGGTCGTTCGCGTGATTATCTCGTCGGACTCCTGGACCGCCATCTCGACGACGGGATGGACGCCGATATCACGGAGCACGCCTTCCGTGATCTCCAAGGCCGCGTCGGAGATCTCCTCGGTCGCCACGCCGAGGTGGATCAGCCCACGCAACGAGACGGGATCGTCGGCTTCCTTGGCGGCGCGAAGCGTCCACGCCTCGAACCGCGACTGGAGCGCGTCGACCTCGATCTCCAAGTTCGTCACCTCCTCGGCCAGCTCCTCGTTGTCGAACAGGACGGAGCCGTACGCTAGGTCGACCGCGAGCTCCGAGAGGTTCTTCATCAACACGATGGAGTCGACAGCGCGTTCGAGGTCGTCAATGGCGGGCTCCGCCGGCTCGTCGGGTTCGAACGACTCGCCCGTCAGCGTCGGGTACACGTCCGAGACGCCGCCCTCTGGACCACGGAGGAGGACGATGTCGTCGCCGTGCAGACGGGTTTTCGGCCCGGGGTTGAGGATCCAGTCGTCGTCGCGCCGGATCGCGATGACCCGAACGCCGGTCTCGGATTCGAGGTCGATGTCCTTCAGCGTGCGTCCGTCGTACTCGGAGTCGGCCGCGACGGTGCCACGGACCAAGGTCTCGACGCCCTCGGAGAGTGCGCCACGCATCGCGTCGGGAAGACCGATCTCCTCTAACACGATCTTCGCGATGTCACCGGCCGCGTCGGAGACTTTGTCCGCCGCGGCGACGACACCGAGTACGGGGGCGAGCGTCTCGGCTTCGCTCGGGTTGCGCGCCGCGAGCATCAGGCTCATTCGTGCGCGCATCTGGAGGACGTCCATCCGGTTTTCGAGCTCGATGACCTCCTGTGCGACCGTGGGGCTGCCGTGTAACACCGCGGAGTAGGAGAGATCGATGAGCAGCTCGGCGGTGTCTTTCATCTCCACGAGCAGGTCCTTCACGCTCGTCGGCTCGTAACTGACCTTTCGCGGCGGGTTCTGCCCCTCGAATCGTCCCATAACCCGTATCTCTCCGGGGGCGAGTAAAAGGCTTGTCACGGGGGGTTACGGGGTATCTGGGAGGTCGTCGGCTACATCGCGTTCCCGGCAACGTAGGCCGCATCAGCGTCCGACACCGGCTCCGCGAGATCGACGAGCGCCAGCCAGCGGAGGAGCCGGTCGGCCCGGTTCCGCCACGAACCCTCCCAGTTCGGGTCCCGAGCGCGGTCGTGCCGCGGGACCGACTCGCGGGTCGCCGCGAACAGCGACGCTGGCGTCACGGGGGTTGTCCCCGACGCGTCACGCAACAGCGAGAGCGTCTCCGGGACCAACAACACCCCCTCGCGGAGTCCCTCCCGAACGCGTTTCGGTGTCGGGTCGGCCTCGGTTCGAACGAACCCCCGCGGCGTCGCACGTACCAGTCCGAGGACACGGAGGAGCGCGAGCCAGTCGTTCGCCGTTTGCCGGTCCGGGAGTCCCCGTCGCTCACGGAGCCGGGCACAGCAGTCGTCGGTCGTCCCCGGAACGAGCGGGACCGCGCGTTGCAGGTCGGCGAGCGCGCCGAGGGAGGCGGGCGGTTCGGGGAGGGGTTTGAGCCGCATGGGTCGGACGCTCAGCGGTAGCCGAACGACTCCGCAAGGATCGACTCGTCCGTCTCCCCCACCGTGTACACGGGGCCGTCGACGACGTCGACGGTCACCTGTGCGGGCGCGAACACGCTCTCGGGCACTTCGTAGAAGTCCCAACCGGCGTCCTCGAACACCTCGACGAACGGCGTCCCGTAGTCGTCACGAACGGTGGAGACGATCTGCTCGAACCGGTCGTCGTCCCGGGCGACCTGGAGGTGGACTTCACCGCCGTACGCCAGCGCGTCGTTCGTGCGTCCCATCGCGACCGACTCGTCGCGCGTCACCGGCGCGATCGGTGCGGAGCCGGACGCGTGGAGCACGTCGGTCGGCTCGTAGCCGACCTCGAGGAGCCGGAACACCGCGAGCTCCGCCGCGCGCGCGGCGGTCGAGACGGAGCCCGCCGTCGACCCCGTCGCGTACGTCGGGAGGAACACGCCCTCCGGGTCGACCTCGGCAAGGTCGGCGACGTGTTCGGCGACCGTCTCGTCCGGGAGCGCGGTCGATTCGATCGTCAGCGTGGCGAACTCCGAGGAGTCGTAGTAGCCGACGCGCTCGAACTCCGTCTCCTGTCCCACGAGTGCCCGGGCGGGCCCGGAGCCGAGCCCTTCGAACCCGTTCTCGAACGCCAGCTCCCAGCCGGCCTTCTGTGAACACAACAACGAGACAGCGGGGTGGTCGGTCGACAGCTCGACGTAGCCGCGCGGCGCGCCGGCGACCTCGCCCATCCGCGTGTCGACGCTCGCCAACCCGGCGGTCTGGATCTCGGTGAGAAGCAGCCCCGCCTCCACCCCGCCTTTGGCGTCGACCCCGAAGTCGACGACAGTAGCCCCGTTCTCGAGCTCGTACCCCGCGATATCGAGTTCGCCGGCGAAATCGAGCGCCTCGTCGACGAGCTCGATCGCGGTCCGGTTGATACTCTCCATACGCCCCCTTTCTCCCCCTCACGTAAGGGGTTTGCCGGTCACTCCCCCGTCGCCGCGTCGATCGGTTCGACGAGGAACACGTAGCCCGAATACGCCTGATCGAGGTTCGTGGGTGCTTCCTCGCCGGTGTGTGGCTCACAGAGCAGCGCGGACGCCTCTACCGCACCCTTCCCGGTCTCCTCCTGATACCGTTCGGTGACCGAGAACGCGGCGGGCTCCGTACAGCCGCGGCGGTAGCACTCGGTCGGCGTATCGTCCGGCGGCTCCGGTTCGTCCCCACGGGCAAGCGCCTCGGAGACGTCACGCTCGACGCGTCGGCGATCGGCCGTTCGAGCCTGTTCCTCCCGTCCCGCTTTCGTGTCGGGCATACGTCATCCATCGGGCGGCGCGGGGATAACGGTACGCCCGAGTGCAACGAGGGTACCGATACACTCTGGCGGGACGGACCGGTGGCTCCCGACTCACCAGAAGCCGCCGGGACCGGAGGGGCCGCGGGGGCCGCTCGAACGCGGATCCGGATCGATCTCGACGAGCTCCGTCTCGGGTCGCGGATCGATCTCGCGCCCCTCCTCGTACCGAACGAACGAGAGATAAAACGATTCGCCGCAGCCGGCGGCCCGGTCCGAACCCATGTCGGTGTCGTCGGAACCGTCGTCGTCAGCGGAGTCGACCACGCCGCCGTCGTCGTCAGCGGAGTCGACCACGTCGCCGTCGGCGTCAGCGGAGTCGACCACGTCGCCGTCGGCGTCTGTTGTCTCGATCCCCTCGTCGGGGTTCCAGACGACCCCGTCGCTCGCGCCACAGACGAACCGCACGCCGTCGGCCGCGTCGTCCTCGAACGGCGCGGTCGGCTCGACGTACGTCCACCCCTCGAACGGATACGGCGTCACCGCCTTGTCGGCGAGATAGCCGTCGCGTTCGAGCTCGACGATCGTCTCACACGCCGGACAGTGATACGTGACCGGGTAGCCCATATATCAGATACGGGCTCGGTTCGTATACGCTCGTCGCCGATACGTCAGAGTATGCCCGTCGCCGACGCGTCAGATACTTGATCGGGGAGCGCGTTCGACTCGATATCACATCGGATCCCTCCGGCGACAGCAGCGGCAACGCCGACAGCAGCGGCAACGCCGACAGCAGCGGCAACGCCGACAGCAGCGGCAACGCCGACAGCAGCGGCAACGCCGACAG
>NZ_JBHSWW010000198.1:0-4631 GCF_042661865.1 Halorubrum tibetense | reverse complement strand
GTGGGCGAGGCGGGGATGCCCTTCTACGGGCCGCACGCGGTCACCGTCCCCGGGACGGCTCGCGGCTGGGAGGCGACGATCGAGGAGCTCGGCCGGCTCACCCTCGCGGACGCGCTCCGACCGGCGATCCGCTACGCCACGGAGGGGTATCCGGTCTCGGAGGTGATCGCCACCTACTGGTCGAGCGCCGAGTCGCTGTTCACCGACCCGCACGCCCGCGAGGCGTACCTGTTCGACGACGCGGCACCCACGGTCGGGCAGGAGGTGACCCTCCCGCGGCTCGGGCGGTCGATGGAGCGGATCGCCGAGGAGGGCGCGGACATCGTGTACGAAGGGGAGATCGCGGAGGCGATCGCGGACGAGGTGCAGCGGGCGGGCGGGTTCATGACCGTCGACGATCTGGCGGCGTTCGAGGTCGAATGGCCCGATCCGGTGTCGACGACGTACAACGGCGCGGAGGTGTACGAGCTGCCGCCCAACAACCAGGGACTCATCGCGCTGGAGGCGCTCAACATCGCCGCGGAGCTGGGGGCGGGCGAGCACCCGTACGACTCCGCCGAGCGCGTCCACTACTTCGCTGAGGCGATGAAGCTGGCTTTCCACGACGGCCATCGCTACATCACCGATCCCGAGTACGAGTCGATCCCGCCGCTCGCCTCGGACGAGTGGGCCGCGACGCGTGCGGCCGAGGTCGGGGAGACCGCGAACCACGACGTGAGCTTCGGCGTGCCGAACGCGAACGCCGAGGACGCCGACACGGTGCTTCTCACCGTCGCCGACGACGAGGGCAACGTCGTCTCGTACATCAACTCCCGGTTCGCCGGGTTCGGATCCGGGCTCGTCGCGGGCGACACCGGGATCGCCTTACAGAACCGTGGCGCGTCGTTCTCGCTCGATCCCGACCACCCGAACAGCCTAGAGCCCGGCAAGCGGCCGTTCCACACGCTGATCCCCGGGCTCATCGAGTTCGGTGAAGACGACTGGGCGGCGTTCGGCGTAATGGGTGGGTACATGCAGCCACAGGGGCACGTTCAGACTGTCTCGAACATGGTCGACTACGGGATGCCGCTCCAGCGCGCGCTCGACGAACCGCGGTGGCGCTACCGGGAGAGCGGTGAGCTCGCGTTAGAACCACGCTTCGACGACGACGTGGCGGCGAAACTGGTCCGGAAGGGCCACGACGTCACGCTGCTCTCGCCGACCCTGTTCGGCGGTGCCCAGATCGCCCGCGACGATGCCGGGACGCTTTCCGCGGCGACCGAACCCCGAAAGGACGGGAACGCGCAGGGGTACTGACCGCATCACGGTCCGAGCGATCCACCGACGAACGACGTGTTGGCTCGGGCCCCGGTCGGCCTCTGTGACCACGAACACCGGAATAGTATCTGTAGAATTACCTTTTTGTATCGGTCACGATCCGGCCGCCGTGAAGGTAATACCGACGCCCGCGTCGAAGCGTCGGATCAATCGACGGTACGTGGTTGCTGAGAAAAATGGGCTGAGAGATGCCGAGAATCGGGTTTACTGATCGCGGATCTCATATAATTCGTGAAACGATCGATCGTCCTCGAAGACACGTTTATAAACACTCGTGTGGTATGACCTCACAGTATGACGCGAAAGTTACAACGGCGTGACGTTATCAAGGGAGCCAGTGCCGCGGGGGTCGTGGCGCTGGCCGGCTGTACGACCGAGGAGGACAACGGCGACGGAAACGGTGCCGGGAACGGCGACGACAACGGCGGCGACGGTTCGGAGACGCCGGACGCGGTGATGGTCGTCGGGTTCCCGCAGTCGGGGATCCAGCTGTTCCGGGACTTCTACTCGGAGTTCGCGAGCGACGTGCCGGACGTGGACATCATCGTGCCGGACGGGCTCATCGACGCGGACCTGCCGGGCGAGGTCGACAACGACATGGACAACGTCATCGGGACGGCCCCCTCCGCAGGCGGCCCCGGTGCCGAGTTCTTCGCGGCCGAGTACGAGGCGGCCTACGACCGGGAGCCCGGCGTGTTCACGGCGCAGGCGTACGACGCGATGGCGGTCAACGTGCTGGCGGCCGTCGCGGCCGGGGAGAACGACGGCACCGCGATCCGTGACCGGGTCCGCACGGTCGCGAACCCCGGCGGTGAGCAGTTCGGTCCGGAGACGCTCGTCGACGCGGTGGAAGCGGTCGCCGCCGGCGACCCGGTTCACTACGTTGGGGCGTCGTCGAGCGTCGACTTCGACGTCAACGGCGACATCGTCACCGCCGCCTACGACATCGTCGACTTCGACGGCGGGGAGCTCGTCACGCTCGACACGCTGGAGTTCGGCGACGAGCTCACCGACGAGGACAACGCGGCGACTGCCGAGGATCCGGTCGGCGTCGGCGAGTTCGAGGCGATGGTCGGCGTGTTGATGCCGGAGACCGGCGACCTCGGCCCGCTCGGCGGCCCGATCCGTGACGGCGCGCTGCTCGCAGCGGACCAGATCAACGACGCGGGGATCGACGTCACCGTCGACTATCGCGTCGAGGATACACAGACCGACCCCCAAGCGGGGATCTCGGGTGCGAACGCGCTGGTCGACGCGGGGTATCCCGCGATCGTCGGCCCCGCGTCATCGAACGTGAACCTCCAGGTCTCCGATCAGGTGCTCATCCCGAACGGCGTGGTCGGCATCTCGCCGTCCTCGACGGACCCGGACGTGACGAACCTCGCCGACGACGGCTACATCTTCCGGACCGCACCGTCCGACTTCCTGCAAGGCCCCGCGATGGCCGACCTCGCCCGCGGCGAGCTCGTCGGTGCCGACTCCACGGGGACGCTGTTCCTCAACGACGCCTACGGGCAGGCACTCGAGGGCGAGTACGTCCGCGGCTTCGAGGAGCGCGACGGCGAGGTCCGTGAACGGGTCTCCTTCGAGCCCGAGCAGCCGTCGTACTCCAGCCAGTGGTCGGACGTGCTGGAGCTGTAACCGGGGACGCGCGGTCCACACACGTTTTCACGTTCTTATCACTCGGCCCTCAAGCCACTCACCAGGCACCCCTCGTCGAAACGTCAGCGTTTAGCGGTCGCCGGTCGTCGCTCCAGTAATGACCGTTCCCTGTGTCGCCGTCGAACGCGAGCTGGGCGAGACCGTCCGCGAGCGGCTCGCCGAGGCCGACGTGCTCGACGGCGATCACCGGATCGAGGTCGCTGACGGGACGATCTACCTCCCCGTGACGGACCCCGCGGCGGTCCCCGGAGACCTCGCCGAGCGAGTCGTCGAACGCGATGCCGCGGAGCGGGAACGCGTGCGGAGCCCTGCCGACATCCTCGGCTACGACCCCTCTATCGAGCGACTCGGCGATATCGTCATTCTCGACGAGGACGACGACGACCGCGCCCGCGAGGTCGCAGACGCCGTGATGGCCTCCGACCTCCCGTGTGCGACCGTCCTGAACCGGGCGTCACCGATCGAGGGCGAGCTCCGCGTCCGCGAGTGGGAGGTGCTCGCCGGAACCGGCACCGAGACCGTCCACCGCGAGTACGGCCACGAGTTCCTGCTCGACGTCGCCGAGGTGTACTTCTCGCCCAGGCTCGCGACGGAGCGCCACCGGGTGATCGGGACCGTCGACCCCGACGAGTTCGTCGTCGACATGTTCGCGGGTGTCGGCCCGTACGCGGTGCCGATGGCGGCACACGGTGCCGAGGTCGTCGCCTGCGACCTCAATGAAGTCGCGATCCGGTACCTCCGCGAGAACGCCGAGCGGAACGGTGTGGCCGACCGAGTGACGCCCGTCGCCGGCGACGTTCGCGAGGCGACCGACGAGTACGCCGACGCCGCCGACCGTCTCGTGATGAACCTTCCACACTCCGCCGACGCGTTCTTGGACACGGCGGTCGCGCTGGCCGGCGACGAGTGTGTGATCCATTACTACGACATTCAACACGAGGACGACCCGTTCGGTCCCGGTACGCGGGCGCTCCGGGAAGCCGCCGGCGACGACTACGACGTCGTCGTGGAGACGGAACGGGTCGTCCGGTCGTACGCGCCACACGAGTACAACGTGTGTCTGGACGTCAGACTGACGCGTGCGTAGGCCGCGTTCGAGAGGTTCCATCGGTTCCGGCAGTCTCGTTTCGGATCGGAGACAAGTTATATGTCCGTTCGAGCCGTATGGATCGATGGCATGTCGGAAAGTGACACACCGGAGGAGCGCATCGACGAGACGACCACGTGGCCGGACCTAGCGATCGGCCTGTACGACCGTCTGACCGGACGAAACGCGGAGATAATATACGAGTTCGAGGAGATGAGCGTCGACGTCCCGAGTGGCACCGGCGAGGACGTCGAGCACGCCAGCTGGCGGCTCGACGGGACCGTTCGGGTCACGACCCGTGAGCAGGACTGAGCCGGTCGTCCCGCTGTCGGTCGCGACCGACGACCTGACACTGACGGTCGAGGGGGTCGAGATCGACGTCACCTCGACGGGTGACCGGCTGTTCCTCGAAGTGCCGACGGTACGAGGGGCGCTGCGGGTCGTCCGCTCGTTGCCGGCGGACTCGGAGCCCGGCGGTATCGCTCGGTTCCTGCGGGCGGGCGACCTCACGACCGAGATCCGGGTCCGAGGGCGGACCGTCGCCGTGCTCGGGGCCGACGCACGC
>NZ_JBHSWW010000197.1:0-4649 GCF_042661865.1 Halorubrum tibetense | reverse complement strand
GGTCGGGTCGGGAGCGCGGCGCGGCGTTCCCGGGACTCGACCAGCTCGACTTCGTCGTCGGCGCGCTCGTCGCCGTCTTCCTCGTCGCGCCCGGCTGGGCGACGGCGGTGTTCACCCTCCCCGTGCTCGCCGTCGTCCTCGTGATGACGCCCGTCCTCCACGTGGGGACGAACGTCATCGCGTACGCCATCGGCGTCAAGAACGAGCCTTGGTAAGGGTACCGCGACCGTGGACAACGTTATGCCTCTCCGACGACCGATCCGATCGTGAACAGACGCTCGTTCCTCGCGTCGGTCGGCACCGGTGCCGCGGTGGGGACGGCCGGTTGCGCGTTCCTCGACGACGGTCGGAGCGGGCCCAACATCGCCGTTCCCGACCGGCGGTTCCGCGTGGTCGACGACGGGTTCGAGGTGGCCGTCGACGACGGCCCGTTCGAGCCGCTCGCCGTCCGCGGCGTGAACCTCGGCATGGCGAACCCCGGCCACTTCCCGGGAGAAGCCGCGATAACCCGGGAGGAGTACGATCGCTGGTTCGGCGCGATGGGCGAGCTCGGAGTCACCGTGGTTCGGGTGTACACCGTCCATCCGCCGGCCTTCTATCGGGCGCTCGCCGAGCACAACCGGGGGAATCCGGACCCGATCTACCTCGTCCACGGCAACTGGATCGGCGAGGAACACCTCCGGGAAGCGGGTGACGCGTTCACGCTCGCAGACCCCTTCGACCGCTCGTTCCGCCAGGTTATCGACGCGGTCCACGGCGCGACGACGATCGCACCGGAGCCGGGCCACGCGAGCGGCACCTACGACGCGGACGTGAGCGATTACACCCTCGGCTACGTGATCGGCATCGAGTGGCCGCCGGCGGTCGTCATCGAGACGAACCGTGTGAATGACGCGGGCGGATACGCGGGGTCGTACCTCGACTCGGTCGCCGACCGCCCGTTCGAGCGCTGGCTCGCGGAGCGGCTCGACCGCGGGATCGCCTACGAAACGGACGAGTACGGCGATCAGCGCCCGACGGCGTTCACCAACTGGGTGACGACCGACCCGTTGGATCACCCCTACGAGCCGTTCGAGATGGAGGACGCGGTGAGCGTCGACCCCGACGCGCTCGTCCCGACCGACGCGTACGAGGCGGGGACGTTCGCCGCCTACCACGTGTATCCGTACTACCCGCCGCTGTTGAACGAGACGCCGGAGTACGCCGAGTACGTCGACCACCGCGGCGAGCCGAACAGCTACGCGGGCTATCTGAACGACTTGGTGGGATCGACGGACATCCCGCTCGTCGTCGCGGAGTTCGGCGTCCCCTCCTCACGGGGGATCGCCCAGCGCGACGTCCACGGCCGCGATCAGGGGCGACACACGGAGCGCGAACAGGGCGAGATACTCGCGGCGAGCTACGAGGACGTCCAGGAGTCGGGGGCTGCTGGTGGGATCCTCTTCAGCTGGCACGACGAGTGGTTCAAGCGGACCTGGAACCTCGAAGCGCTCTCGGACCCCAACCGGCGGCCCCACTGGTCGAACGTTCAGACTCCCGAACAGCGGTTCGGGCTACTCGCCTTCGACCCCGCCGACGCGGTCCCGCTGGACGGGTCGCCTGAGGCGTGGACGGACGCGACCGTCGCGGAGCCGAGGGGCGAGTCGACCCGCCTCGACGACGGTGTCGATCCGGCCCGCGAGCTGACCGCCCTTCGGGTCACGAGCGACGAGGCGTACCTCTCGATCCGGCTCGAGTGCGCCGACCTCGGTTCCGGCGTCGACTGGGACCGCGTCAACTACCTGCTGACGCTCGGGCTCACCGACCGCGGCGAGGTCGTCCTGCCCTACGACGTGGACGCGACCTCGCGAGGGGCGGACTTCGTCGTCAGGCTCGGCGGCCCTGACGATTCCCGGGTCACGGTGTATCCCCGATACGACACCTTCGCGTACCGCTACGGCGCTGAGGCCGGGTTGGACTTGGCCGCCTACCGCGACCCCGAACCGGGCTGGTTCGCACCGCTCCGAATAGTCATCAACCGCGGCTACACCGTCCCCCCGACCGGCGAGCGGATCCCGTTCGAGTCGGTCGAGACGGGGCGGCTCCGATACGGGAACGGGAACCCGGCCTCGTCAGCGTACGACTCACTGGCGGACGTCCACGTCTCGCCACCCGAGGACGCGATCGAGGTCCGGTTGCCCTGGCAGCTCCTCAACGTCGCCGACCCGAGCCGACGACGCCGACTCGGCGACGTCTGGACCGACGGACTCGACAGGTACGAGCCGTTCGAGACGATCGACGTCGCGGCCGCGTCGTACGTGCCGGCTGGCGGTGACGGCGACGCCGCGTCGGTGTCAGGGTTGAGAGTAGGAGCGGGGGCAGGGGCGCGGGCGGATGCGGAGGCGGGGACAGAAGCGGGAGAGACGAACCTGACGGGGGCGATCCCCGGGATCGACGAGACTGGAGGGGGATCGGCAGGCCCAGACGCGCGTCTCGACACGACCGCCTACACCCCACCGACGTGGGACGTGCCGCGGTACACGGAGCGGCTCAAGGAGTCCGCGGACGCCGTCGCCGACGTCTTCGATAGATACGCGTGAGCGTGAGCCGAGGACGGATATCGCCGTGCGCGTGTCGGGACCCCCTGCCCCGACAGTGTCCGGTCCACAGAGAGGGGCGGACGGGGCGTCCGACCGTCCTCACTCCACCGTCACGCTCTTCGCGAGGTTCCGCGGCCGGTCGATCGGCCGACCCTTCTCGTTCGCGACGTGGTACGCGAACAGCTGCCAGTAGACGTTGGCGACGAGCGGCTCCAGATCGCCGATGGCGGGCACCGGGAGGTCGACGTCGACGTACGAGCTGGCGTCCGCGCCGCCCGGGCCGGCTCCGGCGCTCGAACCGTCACCGGCGTCCGTTCGCGCGCCGATCACGGGCGCGCCACGCGCCTGGACCTCCTTGACGTTGTTCAGCGTCTCCTTCGGTCTGCTGCCGTCGGTCAGCAGCGCCAGGACGGGCGTCTCCTCGGTGACGAGGGCGAGCGGCCCGTGTTTCAGCTCGCCGGCGGCGAACCCCTCGGCGTGGTCGTAGGAGATCTCCTTGAGCTTCAACGCCCCCTCCAGCGAGACGGGATAGCCGAGCTGTCGGCCGATGAAGAAGAACGCGTCGCTGTCGACGTACTCGCGGGCCACCTCGCGGACGCGGTCCTCGGCGTCGAGAACGCTCTGGACCGCGTTCGGGAGCTGCCGAACGGAGTCGAGCAGCTCCTGTGCCCGGCCGTACGGAAGCGTTCCGCGTTCCCGACCGATGTGGACCGCGAGCAGGGTGAGCGTCGCTACCTGGGAGGCAAACGTCTTCGTCGCCGCCACCCCGATCTCGGGGCCCGCGCGGATGAACACGCTGTCGTCGGTCTCGCGGACGATCGTGCTGCCGAGGGTGTTCGTGACCGCGAGCGTCCGCGCCCCAGCGCGTTTCGCCCGGCGGATCGCGGAGAGCGTGTCCGCGGTTTCCCCGCTCTGGGTCACCGCGACGACGAGCGTACGCCACGGGTCGCGGCCGCCGTCGAACTCGTACTCGCTCGCGACCTCGACAGTCGTGCGGACGTCCACGGTCGACTCCAGCAGCTCCGCGGCGTACCGTCCGGCGTAGTTCGAGGTGCCGCAGGCGACGATCTGTATCTCCTCGATAGAGGCGATATACTCCGGGGGGAGGTCGACCTCGACGTCGACGCTACCGGCGTCGGGGTCGATCCGTCCGGAGATCGTCTGTCTGAGCGCCCGTGGCTGCTCGTGGATCTCCTTGAGCATGTAGTGGTCGTAGCCGCTCTTCTCGGCGGCGTCCGCCTCGTACTCCAGCCGCTCGACCGTCGGCTCGACCCGCTCGTCGTCACGGTACAGCGCCAGCCCGTCGTCGTCGATCACCGCGAAGTCGCCGTCCTGAACGTACGTCACGTCGCGGGTGTGCTCTAGGAAGGCGGTGACGTCGCTACCGATGAACGTCCCGTCCTCGCCGTGGCCGACGACGAGGGGGCTGTCCTGCCGGGTCGCGTATAGCTCGTCGACGCCGGCGATCGTCACGACCAGCGCGTAAGTGCCCTCCAGCCGCTCGACCGCCTCTTCGACCGCGGCTCGCGGGTCGGCACCCGCGTCGAGCGCGTCCTCGATGAGGTGCGGCACGACCTCCGTGTCCGTCTCGCTCGTGAACGCGTGCTCGTCGGACAGCTCCGCGCGCAACGCGTCGTAGTTCTCGATGATCCCGTTGTGGACGACGGCGACCCGACCCGTACAGTCGGTGTGCGGGTGGGCGTTCTCGTCGGTCGGCGGGCCGTGCGTCGACCACCGCGTGTGGCCGATCCCCGCCCGGTGGTCCGTCGACTCCGGCAGGATCGATTGGAGGGCGCTCACCTCGCCGGACGTCTTGTACACCGCCAACGCCTCGCCGGACAGCGCCACCCCCGCCGAGTCGTAGCCGCGGTACTCCAGGTTCGCGAGCCCCGTAGAGAGGATCGGAAGCGCGGGTCGTCCGCCGACGTAGCCGATGATCCCACACATGATTATCCCCTCCGTACCGTTTCCGCGTCGGCGACGCGTCCACTCACCGCCGCGCCGTCGCCGACGACCGCGTCGTTTCCGAGGACCGTCCCCGGGGCGAGCACGGCTGCACCCCCGACGCTC
>NZ_JBHSWW010000196.1:0-4659 GCF_042661865.1 Halorubrum tibetense | reverse complement strand
GAGGCGGCCCTCGTCGCTCGCGAGGTCGGCGCGTCGGTCGACCGGATCGCGGACGTGGGTGTAGCCAACCTCGACCGGCTGCTCGACCAGATCGATAGGATCCGCGAGGCGGACGTGATCGTCGTCGCGGCCGGCCGTGAGGGGGCGCTCCCCACTGTCGTCGCGGGGTTAGTCGCCGCGCCCGTGATCGCGGTTCCGGTGTCGACGGGGTACGGCGAGGGTGGCGCGGGCGCGGCGGCGCTGTCGGGTGCGCTCCAGTCGTGTACCGTCCTCACGACCGTGAACGTCGACGCCGGCTTCGTCGCCGGCGCACAGGCGGGGTTGATCGCCCGCACGATAGACGGGGCATGACCGGCAGCGCGACCGATCACCACGTCTACGTGCTCGAGTGTGCGGACGGCACCTTTTATACGGGGTACACCACGGACGTCGACCGACGGGTCGCGGAACACGACGCGGGCGAGGGGGCGAAATACACTCGCGGGCGAACCCCCGTGACGCTGCGACACGTCGAGTCGTTCGACTCGCGGTCGGCGGCGATGTCCCGCGAGCACGCGATCAAGTCGCTATCGCGACGGGAGAAGGAACGCCTGGTCGGCGAGGAGTAGGAGGGCGACTGCGGTCACTCCACCAGCCGCTCGATCTCGGTGACGAGGATGCCGCTCGCACCGACCGTTTTCAGCTCCGTGATCGTCGCGAACACGTCGCGCTCTTCGACGACCGCGTGGACCGCGACCATCCCGTTGCCGTTCTCGTCGGCCTCGACGTCCATCACCGTCGGGCCGCCGAGCCCGGGGATCACGTCTTTCACCTCGTCGAGCCGCTCCTTGGGGGCGTTCATCATCAGGTAACGCCGACCGTCGGCGGCGAGCACGGATTCGAAGGCGGTCAGCACCTGCTCGACTTTGGGGTCGTCGACGACGTCGGGGCGCGCGAACAGCCGGACTGAGGAGTCGAGCACGTCGTCGATCACGGCGAGGCGGTTCACCTTCAGGGTCGTCCCCGTCGAGGTGATATCGACGATGGCGTCGGCCATGTCGACGTGCGGGGTAAGCTCGGTCGCGCCCGTCACGGTGACCACGTCGGCGTCGACGCCCACGCGGTCGAGGTAGTTTCGGGTGACGTTCGGGAACTCGGTGGCGATCGTCTTGCCGACGAGGTCGTCGACGGTCGAGATGTCGCCGTCCTCCGGCGCGGCGAGGACGAGCTTGCAGGAGCCGTAGTCCAGATCGAGCAGGTCGACGAGGTCGTCGTCGCCCGCCTCGCTCGCGGACGAGACGACGCCGCCGGACTCCGCGGCCTGGTCGAGCCCGGTGACGCCGAGGTCGGCCGCGCCGTCACGGACGTACTCAGGGATGTCAGCCGCGCGCGCGAAAAGGACCGAGACGTCGGGGTCGACGGTGTCGGCGTACAGCTGGCGGTCGGCGGTCTCCTCGACGTGGAGCCCGGCTCGTTCCAGAAGCGAGAGTGTCGGCTCGTGTAGGCGGCCCTTGTTGGGGACGGCGATGCGCATGTGCGGGAAGTCGCGGGGAGGCGGGGAAACGTTTTCGTCCGGGGAGCGGTGACGAGCGTCGTCGCGAGATCGCTTATAAACGATCGATGCGGTGGCGCGTGCCGACGAGCGCCCTTCGGGGGCGAGTCGCACGCGCGAGGGACGCGGCGACCGAAGGGAGCCGCGAGGTTGGGGAGGCGTGAGGCTGTGCGGTGCGGTTGCGGTCGGGTGGGACTCAAAGGGGCATCCTCGCGGCTGGGGCTTTGGAGGCATTCACCGTCGATCCAACGTCATCAGTTTATAAGTGAACGACTGACACTTTTGAGGGTCCACCTCAACGACCGGTAGACACACTCTCGACCGTGCCAAACCTCTTTCTGACCACCCAGTACGCGACGGGGAGACAGCCGGCGAACGCGACCGGCCAGGTGGTCAACTGCGAGGCCGGATCCGGCGGCGACACGAGACTCCCGACGACCAGTCCGCCGAGACCGGCGACGACGACGACGGCGGCGGCTCGCTCCCACCGAGACGGCGGGTACTCGCGGGACCGTCCGCGACGCCACCACAGCAGGTAGTAGAACAACATGATTCCCGAGAGGGGCGCAAGAACGCCCCAAACGGCCGGATAGTCGCTCCCGCGTGCGTGGGCGTCGAAGTTGACCCAGACGCCGGACGCGAGCCAGACGAACAGGACGAGGGCGGCGCCGAACGCGACGGCCGGTGTGAGGAGGGACACGGATGTGCGTTCAGCCCGATCGGTAATCGGTCTTCCCCCGTCGGGAGAAAGCGGAACCGTCCGCGCGAGACCGATCTCGCCGCAGTCACCAACGTAGCCGCGCCGCTCAAGTGTCTCCGCCGCCAACGACGCGTATCGTGAGCGACGCCGACTCCCCCCTCTCGGAGGACCGTCCGACCGTCGACCGACCGCTCCGCGTCGACGCCCCGTTCGAGCCTGCGGGCGACCAGCCGGAGGCGATCGAGGGCCTGGTCGAGGAGTTCGAGTCGGGCGCGGACAAACAGACGCTACTCGGCGTGACGGGGTCCGGAAAGACGAACACCGTCTCGTGGGTCGCCGAGGAGCTCGACCAGCCGACGCTCGTGTTGGCGCACAACAAGACGCTCGCGGCCCAACTGTACGAGGAGTTCCGGGAGCTCTTTCCGGACAACGCGGTCGAGTACTTCGTCTCCTACTACGACTACTACCAGCCGGAGGCGTACGTCGAGCAGACGGACACGTTCATCGACAAGGAGATGTCGATAAACGAGGAGATCGACCGCCTGCGCCACTCCGCGACGCGCTCGCTTCTCACCCGCGACGACGTGATCGTGGTCGCCTCGGTCTCCGCGATCTACGGGCTCGGCGACCCGGCCAACTACCGGGAGATGGCGCTCCGCCTAGAGGTCGGCGAGGCGGTCGGCCGCGAGGAGCTGCTCGCCCGGCTCGTCGACCTGAACTACGAGCGCAACGACGTGGACTTCACGCAGGGTACGTTCCGCGTGCGCGGCGACACCGTCGAGATCTATCCGATGTACGGCCGGTACGCGGTTCGGGTGGAGCTGTGGGGCGACGAGATCGACCGGATGCGGAAGGTGGACCCGATGAAAGGCGAGGTCGTAAGCGACGAGCCCGCGGTCATGCTCCATCCCGCCGAGCACTACTCGATCCCCGACGAGAAGCTGGAGCAGGCGATCGCTGAGATCGAGGACCTGATGGAAAAACGCGTCAGGTACTTCGAGCGACAGGGGGACCTCGTCGCGGCTCAGCGTATCGAGGAACGGACGACGTTCGACATCGAGATGCTCCGGGAGGCGGGCTACTGCTCCGGGATCGAGAACTACTCCGTCCACATGGATGACCGCGAGTCGGGCGACGCGCCGTACACCCTCCTCGACTACTTCCCCGACGACTTCCTCACCGTCGTCGACGAGTCCCACCAGACGATCCCCCAGATAAAAGGCCAGTACGAGGGCGATAAATCGCGGAAGGACTCGCTCGTCGAGAACGGGTTCCGGCTCCCCACCGCGTACGACAACCGGCCCCTCACCTTCGAGGAGTTCGAGGAGAAGACGGATCGTACCCTCTACGTCTCCGCGACACCCGGCGACTACGAGCGCGAGACCTCGGACCGGATCGTCGAACAGATCGTCCGGCCGACCCACCTCGTCGACCCGAAGGTGGAGGTTCGGGAGGCGACCGGGCAGGTGGAGGACCTCCTCGATCGCGTCGACGAGCGGATCGAGCGCGACGAGCGCGTCCTCGTCACCACGCTCACGAAACGGATGGCCGAGGACCTCACGGAGTACTTCGAGGAGGCCGGCGTCGACGTCGCGTACATGCACGACGAGACGGACACCTTGGAGCGCCACGAGATCATCCGCGATCTCCGACTCGGCAACATCGACGTGCTCGTCGGGATCAACCTCCTTCGCGAGGGGCTCGACATCCCGGAGGTGAGCCTCGTGGCTATCCTCGATGCCGATCAGGAGGGGTTCCTCCGCTCCACGACGACGCTCGTGCAGACGATGGGGCGGGCCGCCCGCAACGTCAACGGCGAGGTCGTCCTCTACGCCGACCGGACCACCGACTCGATGGAGGCCGCGATCGAGGAGACCCAGCGCCGCCGCGAGATCCAGTTGGCGTACAACGAAGAGCACGGGTACGAGGCGAAAACCATCGACAAACCGGTCGGCGAGACGAACCTCCCCGGGTCGAAGACGGACACCTCCTCGGTCAGCGTCGGCGACGTCGAGAGCGAGGAGGAGGCGGAAGCGCGGATCGAGGCGCTCGAAGACCGGATGAACGAGGCGGCGAGCAACCTCGAGTTCGAGCTGGCCGCCGATATCCGCGACCGGATCGCCGAGCTCCGTCGCGCGTTCGAGCTGGACGGCGACGACGAGGGCGTGCCCGCCCCGATGATCGACGAGTAACCGTCCCGCCCGGCAGTCCTTCCCCTCCCGTTCGCCCTCGACGCCGATTATCAGTCGCGGTTACGGGCCCGGGCGGTTTTTATCGGCAACTGACGGACCGGTACCCATGCGCCGCCGCGCGGTCGTCGCCGGTACGTTCGCCGTCGCGACCGCGGGGTGTACCGATCGGGTCCACGACCTGGCGGCGTCGACGCCGCGGGACCTCGGCGTCCGGAGCCGGTACGTCCCCGAGGACC
>NZ_JBHSWW010000195.1:0-4683 GCF_042661865.1 Halorubrum tibetense | reverse complement strand
CGCGTACCACGGCTCGCCGTCCGCCAGCCGGCGGCCGAGCGGGACGTCCGGGGCGTACGCGATGCCGACCGCGTTGCTCGCGAACTCGACGTCCCAGTCGGTGACCCCGTCGTAGAGGCGGTCGCGGAGCAGCGTGGCGTCGGCGCTGACGACGACGTCCGGGTGTTTCGTCCCGTCCTCGACCATGCGCATCACGGCGTTGGCCCCGTAGTACTCGCCGTGAACGGCGATCCCGGTTTGGGCCTCGAACGCCGGGGCAACGTGGTCCTCGAACGTCGTCGCCAGGCTGCCAGCGGACAGCACGCGCACCGACTCGCCGCCGGCGTCGAGATAGCCGGCGACGGTACCCACGCCCGCGAGCCCCCCGATCGTCGCGAGCGCCCCCCGACGACTGATCCACCGCCCGTCGTCGTCGTGGCTCGTCTCCATACACGATCCGTCTCTCCCCCGCTCCGTATAACTGTATCCGATTCCTATTTGGTGAAAAAACAACCTCGAGTGATTTCTCTCAGGCTTCGAAACGGGGTGTGATCGGGGATCGTTCCGCGATCCGTGTAACGGGGATCGGTTATGATACCGGTCTGAACGGGTGGGTCGGTGTGCGTGGGTGGGTCGGCATGAACGGGTGGGTCGGTGCGTCGGTGAGTCGGTGAGCCGACGGTCGCATCCGCGGGTCCGCGCCGGTCGCTTCCGTCACGCCGAAGTCGGCACACGTCCCGATCGGGAGCGCTATCGTGAGAAGACGCTATCGGCGGTGGCCGCCCCGACGACGCTGAACACGGAGCCGACGCTGATCGCTTTAAACGTGATGAGTGCTATCTCGCGGTTGGAGTCGACGGATCCGAGGAACGTGTCCGGCGCATCGAACAGCAGCGCCAGGATCGTCACCGATCCGAACGCGACCAGCATCAACGAGAGGAACCTGACCGGTACCCTGCCGATCCGCTGTTCATCGGACGGGTCCCGGTTCGTGTCCGCTTTATATAGTGTCGCGTATCCGATGCCGCAGACGACGCCGATCGTCGCGATCGCCTGGAGGAGACTCATGTTCTCCGCTAACAGCCAGACCTCCTCGGTCACCACGAACGGGCCGGCGAGGAGAAACCCCCCGACGATCTGCTGGGCCGAGTCAGCCACCCGGAACTTCCGTGGACGTCGTGGTCGCGGTACTTTCATACGCTCCTAACGGTCACAGGGGTTGAAGTATCGACTGATAGCCCGGTTACGGTTAGCACCGGGCGCGGAGCCGTGACTCTCGCGGTCGTCTCGGTTTATCGCCTCACTCCGACCGTTTCCGAGTCGCTCGCTGTGCTCGCGACTGCTCTCGGAAAAACTGTGCCTGCCGGTTCACTTGCCGATTCGCTACGCTCATCGGCTCGTTGCACGGGCCGGGCGCGATTTGAACACGCGACCGACGGATTAAGAGTCCGTCGCTCTCCCTAACTGAGCTACCGGCCCTCATCGTGTCGTACCGCGGTCACGGTAAAAGGCCTTTTCATTCGCCCGCCCCCTCGGGTCCCTCTCCAGCCCGAAAAGACGATATCAGGCCTCAAAACCCGCGAAAAACGCCTCTCTCGGACAGAGGGGAAATCGTTATCAACACACGTGGCTAAGGTGTGTCGTATGAAAGACGACATGATCGACGGTCGGATCGACCGGCGCACAGTACTTAAAGGAGCAGCAGCGGCCGGAATGATCGGCCTCGCGGGCTGTGCCGACGACACCGAGACGATCCGCTGGCACGCCGGCGGCACAGGCGGGACGTACTTCCCGCTCTCCGGCGAGTTCGAGGGGATCGTCGAGGACGTCACCGACTACAATATGGAGGTCTCCTCCACGGGCGCGTCCGTCGAGAACGTCGGCAGCCTCGGCAACGGTGACGCCGACTTCGCGCTGATCCAGAACGACGTCGCTTTCTTCGCCGCCAACGGCACCGGGCTGGACGCGTTCGAGGGCGAGCCGATCGAGAACCTCCGGGGCGTCGCAACGCTGTATCCGGAGACGATCCACGTGATCATCGACCCGGACGCCGGCATCGACTCCCTCGCGGACCTGGAAGGGCGGCCGGTCAACACCGGCGACCTTGGCTCCGGCACGCAGGTGAACGCGCTCCAGATCCTCGAATCGGTCGCGGGGATCACCCCCGACGACTTCGACGAGCAGAACACCGACTTCACACAGGCGGCCGACCAGATCCGCGACGGCGACGTCGACGCGGCGTTCGTCGTCGGCGGCTGGCCCGTCGGCGCGGTCGAGGAGCTCGCGACGACCGCGGACATCGAGATCCTGAACATGTCGGCCGACGAGCGCGAGGCGGCCCGTGCGGACGCCTCATGGTTCGCCGACGACACCATCCCGGCCGGCACCTACGAGGGGATCGACGCCGACGTCGACACCGTCTCCGTGCAGGCGATGATCGCGACCCGCGAGGAGTACAGCGCGGACATCGTCGAGGACGTCAGCGAGGCCATCTTCGAGAACGTCGACCGGCTGTCGATCAAGACCGACTTCATCAACCGCGACTCCGCACAGGACGGGATGTCGATCGACCTCCACGAGGGCGCGGCCCGCTACTTCGAGTAGCGTGCTCCCCCGGTCGCGGGCATCGACGGTCGTCGGCGTCGGCGTCGTCCTGCTCGTGGCCCTGAGTATCGCGTTTTTCGCTGTCGACGGCCTCGATACGCTCGCCGGCGAGCCGACGGTCGTCGTGACCGACACCGACGGCCAAGAGCTGGTAGTCGCCCCGATACACGACGGCGACGAGGTCGTGCTCGAATACACCCACAGCGTCGAGCGAACGCTCGTGCGTGACGTGTACGTCCACGAGGACGGCCGGCTCGTGATGACCCGGATGGAGTTCAGCTCCTTCGGCGCGGGGTTGCCGTCACACGCCGAGGTGACGATCCGTGACGGACGATACGTATATCACCCGCCCCGTTCAGAATACGAGTCACTACGTATCATGACCGGTTCGACCGCAGACCACGACCTGATCGTTGGCGAGAACCGGTACGACATCACGGCGCTGAGCGGGGGCGGTGCCGTGGAGGTAACGATCGAGAACCGCTTCGGGTGGCCGTCGTGACCACCCCCAGCGCGGGCAGCGCGTCGCTTCCGGACCCCGATTCCTCGACCGCCGCCGACGAGGTGTTCGAGGAGATCGACAAACGCCGCACCCTTCGCGGGGCCGCCGCCGTCGCGGTCGCGGTCATCGGGATCACGTTTTCGGCGTTCCAGCTGTGGATCGCCGCCCGCGGGTTCGTCTTCGAGATCCCGATCCCCCGATACGACACGATCCGGATCGGGGCGCTCGCCCAGCTGCAGATCCGGGCGATCCACGTCAACTTCGCGCTGATCCTCGCGTTCCTCCTGTTCCCGGGATCGACCGGGAACGGACCGATCACGCGCCGGATCGAGGCGCTCCCGTCGGTCCTCCGTGACCGGTCCGGCGACGGGCCGCTCACGCGGGCGGCCGACCGGGTTCGGAGGGCGGTTCGCTGGGTGTTCGTCGACCGCGATTCCGATCGGATCACACCTTCCGACTTGGCACTTATCGCGCTCTCGCTGCTGCCGACGTTCTACTACGTCACCCGGTACGACGAAGTGACGAACGTGGTCCGGGTTCGCGGCCTGGGCGGGGCCGGAACGCTCGGTGAGGTGTACCCCGTCTTCGCCCCGCTAGAACTGGGGCCGTTCGCCGAGTACCCGCTCGCGTATCTGATGGGTGTTCTCGCCATCCTGCTCGTGCTGGAGGCGACGCGCCGCGCGCTCGGGCTGCTGCTCACGCTGCTCGTCGCTGCGTTCCTGTTGTACGCCAAGTACGGCTACCTGATCCCCCGTGGCGTCCCCGGGCTCGGCACGTTCTCGACCTCACAGCTCCGCTGGGATCAGATCGTCCAGAACCTCTGGTACACCGTCGAGGGGATCCTCGGCGTGCCCGTGGGCGTCTCGGTCCGGTTCATCTACATCTTCATCCTCTTCGGCGCGTTTCTGGAGATGTCCGGCGCGGGCAAGTGGTTCATCGATCTCGCGTACTCGATCACGGGCACCCGCAAGGGTGGCCCGGCCAAAGCCAGTGTCGTCTCCTCCGGGTTCATGGGGATGTTGTCGGGTTCGTCGGTGGCGAACACGGTCACGACCGGCGCGTTGACGATCCCGTTGATGAAACGCTCCGGCTACTCGCCGGAGTTCGCCGGTGCGGTGGAGTCGTCCGTCTCCTCGGGCGGTCAGATCCTCCCGCCGGTGATGGGAGCGGCCGCGTTCCTCATCGTCGAATACACGGCGACCCCGTTCCGGGAGGTCGTCATCGCGGCGACGCTGCCGGCGCTCGCGTTCTTCTTCGGGATGTGGGTGATGGTCCACTTCGAGGCGGCCAAGGAGGGGATCGGCGGGCTCGCACGGAGCGAGCTGCTCGACATCGGCCCGCACATGCGCCGGGGTTGGTTCTATCTGGTCCCGCTCGGGCTCCTCCTGTACTACCTCGTGATCGCCCGGCTCTCGGTGGGGCGTGCGGGATGGCTCACCATCGCCGCGACCGTCGCGCTGATCGCGCTGGTCGCCGCGTACAACGAGCGGACCGGGCCGGCGATCGTCGGCGGCGTCGCCGGCGGGTTCGTCCTGTTCGCGGTATCGCTGTACTACGCGGGCGCTACCCCCGTCGAGATCCTCTTTGCGGGGATGCCC
>NZ_JBHSWW010000194.1:0-4713 GCF_042661865.1 Halorubrum tibetense | reverse complement strand
GAACTCCCGCTCGGCCTGCTCGGCGAACAGCCCGGGCGCGAGGAGGGTCGCCTGCGGCGGGACGTCCCCGTTTCCCGGACACACGACCAGCCCGTACGCGCGGTCCGGACCCGAAAAACGGGCCAGGTATCGGAGGGCGTCGTCGAAGCGGTCGCCGACGGCGACGAACCCCACGGCCCCCGCCGTCCGAACCGCATCGACGACGGGCGTCAGGTCCGTCCGGAGCGGGGAGGACGCGTCGGCCGCTTCCTCGGCTCCCGATCCGGCCGCGTCCTCCCCTGACCCGTCGCCTTCGTCCGCTTCGGCCCCCGATCCATCCCCGTTCACGGGTCGGGTTCCGGGACCGCCAGCTCCGCTTGAACCTCCTCGATCAGCTCCTGCGGAGGTTCGTCACGGAGCTCGTTGAACAACAGGACGCTGATCGGGAGGGTCGGCGCGCCGCCGATCAGGCTCTCCATGATGACCAGTCGCTCGCGAGCCCGGGACATCCCGACGTAGAAGACCCGGCGCTCGTTGTCGGTAAGCACCGGGACCGGGCTCGTCGACTTGGTGAACTCGTCGACCCCGTCGACGTCGGTCGGGTCGTCGATGGAGGCCGCCATCTGCTCGACCACCTTCTCCGTGAGGTCGGTCGCGACGAACACGTGGTCGGCTTCGCGGCCCTTCGCGGAGTGGATGGTGCCGACGCGGACCGCGCCCGGGTCGGCGTCCTGATAGTCGCCGTCGAAGTACGCACCCATCGATTTCCGCTGGAAGCTCGTCACCTTCCGGACCATGTCGTCGGCGCTCGTCCGGTCGGGCATAAAGGGGATGTAGTCGGTCACCTCGTCGGGGTCGAGCTCGATCGTCGCGATGTCGTCGGCGTCGGCGTCCTCCTCACAGTCGTCGAGGAAGTCGTAGAACTCGTCGCGGTCGTGGGTGCCGAACGCCGACTCTTGGAGCATGTCCGCGAGCCGCCGCGCCTCGAGCAACGACACCGGCTCGCCGTCGTCGACGTTCTCGATCGCCGCGACGTAATCTTGGATCCGGTCGGTCCACATCCGCCCGTCCGTCAGCATCGTAAAGGGGATCCCGTGGTCGATGAACTCGTCGATGAAATCGAACATCTGGTAGCGCGCACGGAACAGACACATCACGCTCCCATCGTCGTCCTCGACGGTGTAGCGGACGTTCCGGACGAGCTCGAGCATCGACGGGGACTGGATCGCCTCGACGCTGCCGCCCTCCTTGCGCGGGTGGAGGTCCTTCTCCTGCCGCTTGTCGATGTGGCGGATCTCCGCGTTGACGACGTTGAGGATCTCCGAGGGGAGCCGGTAGGAGTTCGGGAGGATCACGTCCTCGTCGACCTCGGTCTCTAAGAGGAGATCGGGGTCCGCGCCCTGCCACGCGTACACGACCTGGTCGTCGTCGCCGGCGATGAGCACCTTCCGCATGTGCGGTTTCCACTCCTCGAAGACGTTGTACTGGAGCGTGGTGATGTCCTGGAACTCGTCGATGATCAGGTACTCGACGCTCGGAACGAGCGACCGCTGAGCGACGCGTTCGAGCATGTCGGCGAACCCGACGAGGCCGTTATCCCCTTTATATCCTCGCCACGCACGGATCGTCTCCGGGATGTCGATCCGGTCGTCGTCGGAGGGCCACGTCGGCGTGTACTTGTTCCCCTGCTGAGCGTTGGGGTCCTCCTCGGGGGGGAGACGGACCTCCTCGACGTCCCACTGGAACGGGACGTCGTACCAGTCGGCGACGTCCCGCTCGGTGCGCTGGAGCCACTGGGAGGTGGCGATGATCTTGTTGCCGATGGTCGTCGACCGCGCGGTTCGGCGGCCCGCGCCGCCGTGTTGGTCCTCGAACTCGATCCCGTACTCCTCACAGAACGCCTCCTTGTCGTCCTCGCCGACCACGTCGCCGCGCGAGAGGTCGAGGAGCTCGTACGCTTTCGCGTGCATCGTGCAGACGTTCCCTTTGAGGCTTCGCGGGGAAACGTCGAGCCGCTCGGCGAGCCGTTCACGGATCTCGGCGGCAGCCGCACGGGTGTACGAGACGACGAGGACGTCACGGACGTCGGCGTCCTCCTCCGTGAGGATCGTTTCGACACGGTCGAGGAGGGCGGTGGTCTTCCCGCTTCCGGGGCCGCCAAACAGCCGAGTTACGGTGGGGTCGTTCATTACCGACTACTGATCCTCACTCTCCTTAAACGCCGTGGCTCGGAGTATGGCGTGCCGTCAGGGGTCGAACAGGACCGACGATGGAGGGCCGACCGAGAGGGCGGCCGGAACACGTACGGCACGGAGGAGCGTTCGGGGCGAGTCGGCCGATCAACTGCGCGTCGCGCGTGCTTCGCGGACGTCCGCGCCGTCACGGACGAGGTCCTCACAGGCAGGACAGACACGGGGCCGATCGACATCGTTGGGCGTAAAGACCCGTACGTAGTCCGTAGTGACGAACGAACCACAGTTCTGGCAGGTCGGCATAATGGCAACTAACCGATCGGTATACATAATACTACCGCCGGATCTCAGTGGAAAGAAAAGCGCCGCGTCGAGTAGCCGTCACCGGCGCGTCGGGCGTTCGGAACCGTTAGGTCGGCCGCCAGTCGCAGACGTCACAAGTGACAGCGTCTTGGGGGTGTAGCGCACCACACTCGGGACACTGAAGCTTGTTATAAGATCGTTCCCAGCGTACGATCTCCGTTTCGTGACCGCGGTCGGACAGGAACTCGTCGAACACGTCGTCGTTCGAGCTGGGTGCGCTAGACATTGCGTGTCAATGTATGCCAAGGATCGTATAAGTATCTTTCCGTCCTCCCGATCGGACCGTTCGAACGTCGGTTTCTCGCCGGCCAGCGCACCGAGATCTGATCGAGCGGCGTATCGTGATACGCTCGGCCGGTATCCGTCAACGACGGAGATGGGCGTTCACGACCGAAACGTCATCCGAGGGTTATACCGTGTCGCCGAGAAAGGGGACGGTATTGACGAATGATCCCCGAGCCCAATTCACGCCCATGACCGGCGACGCTGATCCGACTGCTCGGACCGGTACCGCCGAGCGGTCGAACCCGTTTAAGAGTCTGCTCAGGTTAGCTGACGAGGATCTGACTCCCGAGGAACGGATCCGGACCGCCATCGACGTCGGGAGAGCGTACCTCGACGTCGACTACGGCGTGCTCTCGTACACCGGCGAGGGCGAGTACGAGGTGATTCGAACGAACATCGATGAGGGCCCATACGCTGAGGGAGGTGTCGTCGATCTCGACGGAACGTGGTGTCGCCACGTCGTCGCCGACGGGGAGACGATCGGCTTCGCCGACGCCGGCGAGAGTCCGTACCGCGACGACGTCGCTCGGGAAACGACCGGGCTGAACTGTTACGTCGGCGCGCCGGTAACGGTCGGCCGCGAGACGTACGGGACGCTGTGTTTCTCGAGTGAGAACGCCCGGACGGAGCCGATCAGCGACGAGGAGCGTGACTTCGTCTCGATCCTCGCGGGATGGGTGGGAACGGAGATCGAACGGGCGAAACACTACGCGGACCTCCGCGAACAGAACGAGCGACTCGACGAGTTCGCCGGCATCGTCGCCCACGACCTCCGGAACCCACTCGCGGGGGCCATCGGGTTCACCGAGCTCGCTCAGGAGGACGCGACGGGCGAGACGGCCGAGTTCCTCGACCGGGTGCGGAGCTCGCTCGCACGCATGGAATCGATGATCGCGGAGTGTCTGATCTTAGCGAAGGAGGGCGCGGACGTGGGCGAACGCGAGGCGGTCGAACTCGAACCGCTCGTCCGCGACGCCTGGGCGACGGTTCGAACCCGGAACGCGACCCTCGCGGTCGAGATCGATCCGGGAACGACCGTGATCGCCGACGCGGAGCGGCTCCAGCGCCTCTTCGAGAACCTGTTCCGCAACAGCGTGGAACACGGGGGGCGCGACGTGACGGTGACCGTCACCGGCGACGCGGACGGGTTCGTCGTTGCCGACGACGGCCCCGGGCTCCCGCCCGCGGTCGAGGCCGCACTAGACCGTGCCGACACGGAGAACGTGAAGTCGTTCGGGCTCGGGCTCCTCGTGGTGCTCCGCGTGGTGTCGGGACACGACTGGGACCTCGACGTGACGAGTAGCGCCGATGGGACGACGTTCCGCGTAACGGACATCAACGCCGCCGAGCCCGTTCACGACGCGCTTCACCGCGACGACAACGACGACGGCGCGTCCGCGATCCAGACGTAGCCGGCGTCGGGGTCCACGTCGTCGAACTCCCGCGACCAGACGAAGCCGCCGTCGCCAACCCCGTCCGTCGGGTCCGTCGTCCATACGAACCCGCCATCACCGACACCCTCCGAGAAGTCCGTCGTCGCGACCAGGCGGCCGACGTGAGGGTCGTTGCCGTCGAGCACCCAGACGAAGCCGCCGTCGCCCACCCCGTCCGTCGGGTCCGTCGTCCACACGAATCCCCCGTCGCCGACACCCCCCGAGAAGTCCGTCGTCCACACGAACCCCCCGTCGCCGACGCCCACGACCGGGTCACGAGCGAGCGAGAACCCGCCCGCGATCTCGTCGCTCGCGAGATACGAGACCCATCGGAACCCGTCCGATCCGGGCTCCTCGCGGAGGTGATCGGCCCAGACGAACCCCGAATCGGTGCCCTCGTGAGCGTCCGAGCCGTCATCTCGACGCGACGACGCGGCCGCCCCCGCGGCCGCCGCGCTGCC
>NZ_JBHSWW010000193.1:0-4724 GCF_042661865.1 Halorubrum tibetense | reverse complement strand
GACCCGCTCGCGGTCGACCGCCGACACGTCGGCTCTCGCGGGGTCGTACTCGTCGGGGGGCGCGATGTAGGCGTCCATCGCCGCGGCGGCGTCCATGTCGTGAAGCGTGAACGCGCCGTCGACCCCCCGCACGTCGAACGGCCCCGTGACGGCTCGGCCGCCCGTTGCCACGAGGAGGTCGCTGTACGGCTGTGTAAGCGACTCTCCCGTGGCCGCCTCCACGGCAACCGTCTTCGCGTCGGAGTCGACTGACACGACCTCGTGACCGCGTCGGAGATCGATCCCCCGCTCCGCGACCTCGCTCGGAGACAACGAGAGCAGGTTCGACAGCCGCTCGACACGCCCCTCGATGAAGTACGGCATCCCGCAGTACGCGAAGGAGATCCACCGCCCCTTCTCGAACACGACCACGTCGCGGTCGGGTGCCTCCCGGCGGAACTTGCTCGCAGCGCTCAACCCGGCTGCATCCGCACCGACGACGACGAAGGGGTCGCTCATGACCGTACCACTCCCAGCCAGCACAAAAAGACACGCCCGTCGTGTCAGTGACCCACGACTGAAGTCGTGGGCTTGTCAGTGGACTCCCCTTCTACCGTCGATTTGACGGAGGCGTGGAAATCGCCGTTCAGGTTCAACGTCCCTGACGTTAGCGCACACTGACAGGGTGCGCCTCCACCCGAAGACGTCTGCCCCGAGTGGAGTTTCTTGAGAAGTTTGCGAGCGATGTTCTTGCTCGCGTTGTAGTCCGCGTTCAGTTCGTACTCGCACTTCTGGCACACGAACTGGTGTTTCGACTGTCGATTTGTCTCGTGCGTAAACCCACACGACGAACATTGCTGACTCGTGTACGCCGGACTCACCTGCTCAACCTCGATACTGAACATCTCGGCTTTGTACTCGACGTAGTGGTACAGGCGTCGGAACGCCCACGCGTGGAAGCGCTTTGCGCCAGCCATCCGATCGCGAATATCCGTCAAATTCTCGAACGCGACGTGGGTACAGCCGTGGTCGCGAGCTTCGTCGAGAATCTGGTTCGAGGCGCGATGGAGTTCGTCCTGTATCCAGCGGTGTTCTCGATCGTCCATCGACTGAATCGACAGGTGTGCCGACCGCGTGCCCGCCTGTTGCATCGACCCGCGGGTCTTCTCGAATTCACGGCGTCGATGATTCATTTCGTCCGCGTTCCCGACGAACGCGCCTGTGGAGGTCACGGCGAGCGAGCCGTCCACGTTCAGGTCAACGCCAAGGACTGTTCTGTGCTTGGCGTCTTCAGAAGCAGTTGCGGACTGCTCTGGCTCGTCTGTGGTTCGGCGCATTCGAGCGTGGAGGTAGAACGACTCTGTGGAACGGTCGTACTGTAACGTGGACATACGGAACTCGTAGTCCTCGTTCAGCAGGTACTCGCCAATTGGCGTTCCCTCTGAGTCGTCGGGGAGCACGTAGTCGCATCCGACACGCCCGTTGACGGTCGAGAGGGAAACGTGGTCTCGATGGAACGTCGCACTTCGCTTGTCGTAGACGACGCTCCACGCATCGAAATACGGTTGACTGGTGTTGTCGCCTTTTTTGAGTCGAGAGACACCGCTTTTCGTGGCCTCGATAGCACGTCGAATCCCTTTCTGAACGAGGTTCGCGGTCAACTCCGTCTCGGTGCGGAGTTGGTCGTAGAGGGCGTTCTCGGCTTTCTGTTTTGAGGTGACGCAGTAGTCGTGTGGGTGTCTCCACGCCCACTCTGCGGTGGTGTTCGCACAGTGGAGAAACTGGTCTTTGGTCTGATGGAGGTCGTCGCACCGCTCTGTGGGTACGTCGAGTTTGACCTTGACGGTGCGAATCACGTCCTCCATCCGTATTTCACATATCAGATTGGCTCTTTATAAATTCTACGACGAGCGTGGGGGAGTCGGCGGGCTATCGCTCGTGGGTTGATTCGAGGCTTGTCGGATTCCTCCCACGGCTAAATCCGTGGGCTTCCTCCTTGTATTCGTGTGACTGCGGTACCCGATCGGTACGGGCCAGGGGCGGATCCGACCAAGGGTCGTTTCCGCCCGATAGGTGCGACCCCGGCCTACGACGAGCCGTTCCCGCCTTCCGTACCGCCTTCGACGCCGAGCGCGTCGAACAGCTTCCGGCGGACGGCCTCCTCGGTGAGGTGGAGCAGCGTGTCGCGGTTCCCGCCGCTCGCCTCGATCCCGGTGAAGATGCCGAGCGGGATCTCGACCGACCCCTGCGTGGAGTGGCCGGCCGCGTCACCCATCTCCGCGAACGCCTCCTGCAGGACGTTACCGATGTTGAGCCGGATGTCCTTCGAGCGGGTGGCGAGGTAGATGTGGTCGTCGGCGATCCCGAGGACAGCCGTCGTCGTGATCCCCTCCAGGTTGAGCAGGTGTTGGGCCGCCTGCGCGAGCGCCTCGCGGTCGCGAATGAATCCGGCAGTCGAGAACAGATGGCTCCCCTGCACCTGCCGGTTCTGGATCGCCTCCGCGAGCACGTCCAACGTCTCGGGGCTCATCGACGGCGACTCCACCTGTTCGAGCGTGTCGTGGTTCGCGAACGGGTGGAGGTAGGCGGCCGCGGTGAGGTCCGCGGGAGTGGTGTCGCGTTTGAAATCCAGCGTCTCGGCGCGGATCCCGTACAACAGCGCAGTCGCGACCGCCTCGCTCGGCGACTGATCGAACTCCTGGAGGTATTTCGTGAGGATCGTCGAGGTCGAGGAGACGTTGGTCCGCACGTCGACGAACCGGGCGTCGGGCGGCGCGTCGGACTCGAGGTGGTCGATGTAGATATCGAGTGCTACGTCGGGGCCCACGTCGTTCTCGGCGGACTTCGCGAGGTCGACGGCGGCGACGGTCTCGTACTCCGACAGCGGCGGGGCGTCCGACCGCGAGAGGAGGTCGATCCCGAGGAGGTTGACGAACGCTCGGTTCTCTTGGTGGCCCACGTCGCCGAAGTAGAGGATATCGGCTTCGACGCCGAACGCCTCGGCGATCGCCTGAAGCGCCGTGGCGGAGGCGATGGAGTCGGGCTCCGGGTTGTCGTGGGTGAGGATCGCCATCCGGCCGCCGCCGTCCTCGATTATCTCCGCGAGTTGGCGAGCCATATACTCCAGCTCGCCGGTTTCGAGCGACTGGAGCGCGCTGTCGGCGATCACCGTCGACGGGTTGATCACGACATCCGCGCCACGCTCGCGGAGCTCGTCCTCGCTCACGGGGTCCGAGGCGCGGACGACGACGTACTGGTCGCCGCCGACCTCGCGGATCGCGGAGACGGCCGCCTTGTTCGCCTCGACGTCGGACGCGAGGATCAACACGATGTCGCGGTCATCGACCACGTCGACGACATCGGGGTCCGAGATGTCCTGTACCCGGGCGTTGAGATCCTGGTCACGGAGTGCCTCGACCCGGCTCTCGTCGCGGTCGAGGATGAGCACGTCCTTGCCACGGTCGGAGAGCGACTCCGCGACCGCGTGGCCGACGCTCCCGCAGCCGAGGATCGCGTACCGCGTTCGTGCCGAACCGGATGCGCCACTCATTACGACTGATTTCCCCGGGACGACACTTAACGAGTGCGCTCTCCTCGCCCACGGTTCGAAGTCGAAACCCCTGCTCAGTGGCGCGATCAGGACGCCGTCGACTCCGAGGCCGATTCGTCGGATGACTCGACTCTGTCGCCGGCGGCGGGCTCTGCGGCAGCCCGTCTGCGGTTACGAACCAACCCGGCGACGAGCATGACACCCCCGACTCCGCGGAGGATCAGGTCGTTAGTCAAGGTGTACAGCGCCACGTCGACCCCGAAGAGGCCAATCCCCGTACTCAGCGGCAGCAGCACCATGCCCGGAACCGACAGCAACACTGCCGCCACCAGCAACAGCGCCCGCGAGACGCGAGAGACATCGGCGTGGTAGTAGCCGATAATCGCGACCCCAAGCGCGTACACGCCCGCGAACATGGCGACGATCGGTGCGACGACCTCGGGGAGGAAGAATCCGAGGTCGGTGATGTCGGCCATCGTGATGATAGACGCGTCCTCTTCTCGCGACCGGAGCAGCAGGATTCCCGGCGCGAACACGAACGCGAACGGAACCAGTATCTTGTTCAGCGAGAGGAGAAACGCCGTCTTTCCGGTCTCGAACGGATCCGACTTCGCTATGCCGGCGGCCGCGTACGCCGCCACCATCACCGGCGGCGTCACGTCGGCCATCAGCCCGAGGTAGAGCACGAACAGGTGCACGGCGAGGATCGCGATCCCGAACTCGGGAAGGACGGGACCGAGCAGCACCACGATGATGATGTACATCACCGTCGTCGGCATTCCCATCCCGACGATGACGGAGGCGATCCCGGCGAGGATCAACAGGAGGACGAGCGACCCGCCACTCACGTCGAGGATGAGCGCCCGGAGGCTCCCGCCCAGTCCCGTGATCCCGATGACGCCGGGGATGATGCCGGCGGCGGCGACTGCAATGACGACGATCGTCGCCGTCCGCGCGCCGTTGTCCATCGATTTGAGGACGAACGCGGCGAACCGACCGGCACGCGAGTCTGCGGCAGTGCGGCCCGTCCGTTCGTCGAACGACGCCGCCGACTCCTCGACGGAGTCGTCGAGGTCGAGGAGCGGGGCGTCACCGCGGGGGTCGAGGACGAGGAAGAGGACGCCGATGGCCGTCGCGACCGTCGGGAGCGAGCCGGCGGCCCCCCGGAGCGCCTCGACGGCGGAGACCGACACCG